>DATIDP010000172.1:0-38879 GCA_035456265.1 Solirubrobacterales bacterium
AGAGGATCTCGTCGACCCAGGAACGGCCGATCCCCGCGATCGTGCGCTGATCGCGAAGCAGGGGGTGGAGGTGGCGCGGCTGGTCGAGCCGCCCGGTGAGCTCCTCCACGGAAGGCGCCGGCCAGGCGTCCGGCCCGAGGGTGGCGACCATCTCGTCCTTCGCGACCTCGTCGCGCGGCAGCAATTTCGCCCAGGCCGATTGCTTGGTGCCGAACTCCCGCAGCCGCAGCTCCCGCCCGTCCGCGATCCGGACGAGCACGCGCGAGCGGCGATCGCGCAGGGAGGCGCGCTCCTCAAAGACTTTCAAACGACCCGCCGACATCAGGTGGATGAGAAGGGTGAGCGGATCGGCGCCGTCGGAGGGCGACGGGTCGAAGTCGACCGCCAGCATCTTGCCGATCCGGCGCACGCCCTCGATCCGCGCACCGGTGAGCGCATCGAGGCTCGGCTCGAACGTCTTCAGCGTCGCGACGCCCGCGGCGAGCGCGGACTCGACCTCCGCGCCGTCGAGTCCGCTGCTCAGGCGGCGGGCCGTGATCTCCACCTCGGGTAGCTCGGGCATCAGACCAAAGGGTAGGCTGGCGCTAACCTTTGGTCAGTTCATTCGCTTGCCGCGAGGGCCCAGAGGGTTCATAGGGTCACAGGGTTTCGGGGAAGCGAACATCCAAACGACAAGGAGCGGCCCGCCGTGCTGGAGCTTCCTACCGTCAACGAGCTTCCCGCCAAGCTGAGCGACGAGGAGATCGCCACCTTGAGCGAGGAGGTCAAGGCGCTCGCCGCCGAGCGCGACGCCGTGATCCTGGCGCACAACTACCAGCTCCCCGAGCTTCAGGATGTCGCCGACTTCGTCGGCGACTCGCTGGGGCTCTCGCGCCAGGCCGCGAAGACCGACGCCGAGGTGATCGAGTTCTGCGGCGTCCACTTCATGGCCGAGACGGCCTCCGTCCTCTGCCCCGACAAGACCGTCCTGATCGCCGATCTGGGCGCGGGCTGCTCGCTGGCGGAGTCGATCACCGCCGATCAGCTGCGAGCCTGGAAGGCCGAGCACCCGGGCGCCGTGGTCGTGATGTACGTCAACACCTCCGCCGAGGTGAAGGCGGAGACCGACTACTGCTGCACCTCGGGCAACGCTGTCCAGGTGGTCGAGCACGTCTTCCGCGAGCACGGGCCCGACACCGAGATCCTCTTCGGCCCCGACATGTGGCTCGGCGCCTTCGTCGAGCGCGAGACCGGCATCAAGGAGGACCCGGACCGCCGCGCCCGCTTCCACATCTGGGACGGCGAGTGCCACGTCCACGCCGGCATCCGCCCAAGAGACATCAAGACCGTCCGCGACGAACACCCGAACGCCGAGTTCCTGATCCACCCCGAGTGCGGCTGCGCGACGCAGGCGATGGAGTACGTCGCGTCCGGCGACATCGACCCCGAGGGAGTCCAGATGCTCTCCACAGGCGGCATGCTCAAGTACATGGAGGAGCACCCTGACGGCGAGTACATCGTCGCCACCGAGAACGGAATGCTCTACCCGCTCCAGCAGGCGGCGCCGCACGCCAGGCTGATCGAGGCCAACCGGATGGCCTTCTGCAAGTACATGAAGATGATCACGCTGCCGAAGGTCCGCGACTCGCTTCGGGACTTCCGCTACGAGGTGAAGGTCCCGCCGGAGATCGCCGAGCGCGCCAAGCTGCCGATCGAGCGCATGGTCGCGATCGGCTAGCGACTTACACACGTTTCAGGCCAAGCCTGTTCAATACCGGGCAATGCGGAGGAGGCCTCGACTCGCGCTCCTTGGTGCGCTTGCGGCTATCTCGTTGCTCGCTCCGGCGAGCGCGGGGGCCCAGACCAAGGATTCGCCCCAGCCCCGCATCGTCGGCGGGCACACCGCGGACATCTCCCAGTACCCCTGGCAGGCCGCCGTCGTCTACAGCGGCAGCGGCAATGCGCACAAGCGCCAGTTCTGCGGAGGCTCCCTGATCACCTCGCGGATCGTGCTCACCGCCGGCCACTGCGTCTTCGACACCGATCCCGACTGCTTCCTGACCTGCTCCCTGAACGACCCTGGCGGCGACGGGACGGCGAAGATCGATCCCAACGACGTCGACGTCGTTCTCGGCCGCACGACTCTCTCCGACACCAGCCAGGGCGCCGAGGTCGGCGTCATGGCGACTGCGTACCAGTCGAACTACGACGGCGACTACCAGAACGACGGGGTGCCCCGGTTCGATGCCGGCTACCTGGTGCTGAACGCGCCCTCCTCACAGCCCCAGATCCACATGGCGGGGACGGACGAGGGGGCGCTGTGGGATCCGGGCAGCAGCGTCGAGATCAGTGGCTGGGGGACCACGAGCGAGTCGGCTACCAACACGCAGGACACGCTCCGCGCGGCGACGGTGGACGTGCTCAACGACTCGAGTTGCAGTTCGGCGTACGGCAGCGACTACGACCCGAGCACCATGCTCTGTGCGGGCTTTCAGAGCGGAGGGGTGGACACGTGCTCGGGGGACAGCGGTGGCCCGTTGCAGGCTCCGGTCGGCGGTGGCGTCTACAGGCTGGTCGGGATCACGGGCTGGGGCGACGGTTGCGCCCGAGCGAATGCCCCGGGCGTCTACACCCGGGTCGCCGGACCGACCATGCGCTCGCTGATCGAGTCCGATGTCGCGAGCCTCGAGTCGCAGTTCGGGCTGTCTGCCGAGACGCCCGGGGGCTCGGGCGCGACGACCCGAACCACCCAGTTGGCCGCCAACCCGTTCGCCAAGTGCAAGCGGATCCACAACAAGAAGAAGCGAAAGCGCTGCGTGAAGAAGGCGAAGAGGAGGCAGGCGACGGGCTGAACACCTGCGTCGCCTTCCCGGGCTGCTGCTAGGTTGCGCGCGGAGGGATATTGGAGATCGTTCTGCGGGTCGCGCTTGGAATCGTGCTCGCGGGCGCTGCGCTCGCGAAGCTCGCCTCGCCGCGCGCGAGCATCGGCGCGCTCGGCAGCTTCGGATTCGAGGAGGGCCCGGCGCGGCCGGTCGCCTGGGCGTCCCTGATCGCCATCGAGCTGGCGCTGGCCGTCGCGGTGGCGCTCGGATCGGACGCGGCCGCCTACGCCGCCGCGGCCCTGATGGCGCTGTTCGCCGCGCTCACCGTCGCCGCTCTGCTGCACGGCCGGGCGGGCGCCCCGTGCGCCTGCTTCGGACCCCGCTCCAAGGTGTCGTGGCTCGGGGCGATCAGGAACCTCGTCCTTGCGGTCGCGTTCGCTCTCGTCCCATCGGCCGGGTCGGTTTCGATCAGCACCCAGGGCGGGATGTGGATCGCAATCGGCGTCGCCCTCGCCGCCTGCGCGGCGCTTGCCGTCGCGGTGCTGGCGCTCGCCCGCGAGGTGGGCATGCTCCGGCTTCAGGTCGGCACGCAGGGGGCGCTCGAGATCGCCGGGGAGGGGCCCGACATCGGGTCGCCGGCGCCGGGGCTCTCGGCGCGGATCAGCCAGAACGGCGCGGACTTCGGCCTCGCGGTGTTCACCTCCGAGGGGTGCGGGATCTGCCGGACGCTCGCGCCGGCGATCGAGAACGTGGCCAGGGACCCCCGTGTGGCGGTCGGGGTCTTCGACGAGGTCGCGGAGGCGGAGATCTGGAGAAGCCTGGGGATCCCCGGCAGCCCCTTCGCGCTCGCCCTCGATCGCGAGGGCACGGTGCTCGCCAAGGGCACCTTCAACAACCTCGCGCAACTGGAGAGCGTCCTGTCCACGGCGGAGCGGCGGGGGCGGGCCGTCGGTGCCTGAGCACCTGGACCGCATAACCGATGGCCTCGCCCGCGATACCTCGCGGCGCGGCTTCCTGGCACGGGTGGGCGGTGCGCTGATGGCGCTCACGGCGGCCCGCACCGTCGGGACCCTGATCGAGCCAGGCGACTCCGAGGCATTCCACTTCTGCGGCCATACCTACACGACCGGGTCGTGCCCGCATCCGACCGGACTGCCGCGAATCGACTCCCGCGGGTTCCCCCTGCGGGCCAGCGACGGACACCCGGTCGACGACATCGGCCGGCCGGTGAACGACGCGGGTCAGCCTGTGGACGATGACGGCCAGTTGATGCGGGGCCCGGACGGGCGACCGATCCCGCCCGCGCCGCGAACGCAGCTGTGCAGGAGAACCGGCGAGATCTACGGGTTTCACACCCAGAACGACGGCTCCTGGTTCCGCTGCTGCGGGGGCAAGGTGCGCCAGCTCCGTGACTGCTGCGCCCATCACGGCACCCGTATCAACGGCGACGCCGCACTGACCGGCTACTGCTTCTCGGGTCGCAAGGTCTTCTGCGTCCAGTACTACGACACGCGGGTGCCCTGCTGATGTCGGCCCTCGAGATCGCGCTCGGCATCGCCGCGCTCCTGATCGGCGCGACCGGGACGTTCTCGCCCTGCGGCCTGTCGGTGATCGACACGATCGGGCCGACGGGCCACACCGGCGGCCGGCGGACGACCATCGCGGCCTGCATCGCCTTCCTCCCCGGGGCGATCGCGGGCGGCCTCCTCACCTTCGGCTCCCTCGCGGCACTCGGCGACCTCCTGCATGGTGCGGGCGGGCGGGCTGCCTACCTCGTCGCGGCGGCGATCGCGCTGCTGGCCGCCGTCCTCGAAGCGCGCGGAACCCGCATCGTCCCGCAGATCCGCCGGCAGCTGCCCGAGCACTGGCGGCGGGTGATGCCGATGCCGGTCGCTGCCGCCCTCTACGGAGTGCTCCTCGGTATCGGCTTCACGACGTTCGTCCTCTCCTTCGGTGTCTGGGCCCTCGCCGGGGTCAGCCTCGCCGTCGGCGATCCGGCGCTCGGCCTCGTCCTGGGCGCCTGTTTCGGTGTGGGACGCGCCCTGCCCATCCTCGTCCTCGCTCCGCTCGCCGGCCGCCCCGCCGGCATCCGCGCCACCGAGCTCATGTGCGAGCACCCCGGTGTCTACCTCGGCCTGCGCCGCGGCGACGCGGCGGCCCTCGCCGTGGCCGCGCTCGCCCTGATCGTGGTCCCGGGCAGCGCCGGCGCCTCGGGCGGCAGCGTCTCGCACGCCACCGACCCCTCCGCCACCGCCGACGCCCTGCTCTTCCAGCGCCTTGGTGGCCCCGCGGTGATCAGCCGCGGGGGTCCGGAGATCCCGCTGGCGGGCAGCCACCCTGCGATCGGCGGCCGCTACGTGGCGACAGTGCAGGGCAACTCCGTGCTGCTCTTCGACCGCGCCAGCCTGGCGCCCGTCGCGCAGATCCCGGCGCCGGGCGCGGACGCGATCGCTGTCTCGGATCTCTGGCTCGCATATCGCGCCTCGGGCGGCGGCGGCGACGGCATCTACGTCCGCTACATCGCCAACCCGACGGCGCCGGCACCGCCCCTTCAGGTTGCCTCGCAGGGCGGGGCGGGGCAGCTGAGCCGTCCCGCGATCGACGGCGCCATCCTGCTCTACGCGAGCGCCACCCCGCGGGGCAGCCGCGTCGTCCAGAGGGTGATGGGGACCCGTAAGCACCGCGCGCTGGTGCGCTCCGGGCGTCTGCTGCTCTTCGACCCGTCCGTGAACGGACGCTCCTTCGCCTACGTGCGTGCCGACGCCCGCCGCAGCCGGCTGATGGTCCGCAAGCGCCACGCCCACGGCGCCGGGCGGGTGCTGCTCTCCCTCGGCCGGTCGAAGGGTGTCCTCTGGTCCAACGCCCTGACGGGCTCGCGTGCCTACGCGACGATCCTCCAGCCGAGCTCTCACAATCCCGACGCGAGCATCGTCGGCGTCAGCCGGCGCCACCCCAAGCGCTTCCATCAGCGCGGACCGCGGGGGGGCGGCAACCACCGCTTCTGATCCGGCTCGGCGCTACCAGCCCGCCGGCGGGGTGAAGGCACCGAGCGGAGGCGACTCGTAGCCGACCGCACGGTAGAGCGTCGCGCTCGGCTTGGCGAGCAGCCAGCGGCTCCCCGTCTTCCTCTCCAGATAGACGACATCGTCCTCGACCGAGACGTAGTTGCGATCGGAGAAGTGGTGCGTGACCGTGGCGCTCACCCGGGCGCGACCGTCGCCGAGGTCCTCCGGCTTCACCTCGACCAGCGTCGTCTTGCGCCACCTGGGAGCGCCGCCGCGCGGGGGCGTCCCGATCGACGCCCGCAGGGAGGGGACGCAGCCGCCTCGCCGTTTCGGCAGCAGCCTGGGGTCGAGCGCACCGGAAGCGAACAGTGAGCAGGCCCGCCTCGCGTCGTGGCGGTCGAGCGAGCGGATGTAGGCGCTCACCGTGGCGGTCACCGCCGAGCCCTCCTCGCCGGAGAGCTCTCCGCTCGCCTCCGGTCCCACCGCGGCCACGCCGGGGTTCGCCTCGGTGGCCGCCGGCCCCTCGGCCCCCTGCTCGGTGGGATTGGCGGGCTCGACGGCGCCGGGCGGCAGTCTGCCCGTGTCGACGGGGGCGGTCGCGGGCGCCGTCGTACCGGCTTGGGCGTCGGTGGCCGTTTCCCCCTTCCCGGAGCCTCCACCGCAGCCCGCGAGCGCGAGGACAAGCACCGCCGTCGATATCGCCAGGGTCTTCATCGCAAACAGCAAACTACGGATGGCCCGTTCCGTCGGCGGCAATTCATAGGCTCCAACCAAGTGCCGCCCGCTGCTACCCTCGCCGCCCGGTCCTGAGTCAGTTGCGATCTGAGCCTGCCCTTCCCTACGACCAGGCGAAAGACGAGTCGCCGATGGCGCACCTGAAGCCCGTCCCAGATCCCGAGCCAGAGCCCTCCGGCAAGGCCGAGGGGAAGCCCTCGATCACGGAGCTCGAGCGGGACGCGACGGTGCTCCGGATCCACTGCGTGCGAATGCTCGCGGTCGCCAAGTCGGGGCATCTCGACAGCTCGCTGTCCGCGGCGGACATCGTCGCCGCCCTCTATTACCGCGTCCTGCGCCACGATCCCTCCAACCCGAGCTGGCCGGAGAGGGATCGCTTCGTCCTCTCAAAGGGTCACGCGGCACCCATCCAGTACGCGGCGCTCGCGGAGCACGGCTACTTCCCCGCGGACGACCTGATGGGCCTGCGCCAGATCGGCTCCCATCTTCAGGGCCATCCGGACATGACCCGGACGCCGGGCATCGAGGTCTCAACCGGATCGCTCGGGCAGGGGCTCTCGATGAGCGTCGGGATCTGCCTCGCCCTGCGCCTTGACGCGCTCGACGAGACCGCGCAGGTCTTCACGCTGATGTCCGACGGCGACTGCCAGGAGGGTGAGAGCTGGGAGGGCGCGATGTCCGCCGCCCACTTCGAGCTGTCGAACCTGACCGCGATCGTCGACTACAACCACCTGCAGACCGACGGCACCACCGAGGAGGTCATGGACACCGGTGACGTGCGCGCCAAGTTCGAGGCCTTCGGCTGGGACGCGGTCGAGATCGATGGCCACGACATGAGCGCCGTTGTCGAGGCGCTCGAGCGCAGCCGGACCATCGACCGCCCGGCGGCGATCGTCTGCCAGACGAAGAAGGGACGCGGTGTGTCCTTCATGGAGGATCGCTTCGGCTTCCACGGCAAGCCGCCGACCCAGGAGCAGGCCGAGCAGGCGATGGAGGAGCTGGAGGCCCGTTATCAGGAGCAGACGAAGGCGCTGGGGGGAAGGGGCTGATGGCGAGCGAGCTGATCGAGGCGGCCGAGGCCCAGAGCGAGGCGATCCCGACGCGCCAGGCCTATGGCGATGCGCTCGTGGCCCTCGGGGAGAACTACCCCGAGGTCGTCGCGCTCGATGCCGATCTGGCGGTCTCGACGCAGTCGATGAAGTTCGGCAAGCAGTTCCCCGAGCGTTTCTTCAACGTTGGCGCGGCCGAGGCGAACATGATGTCGATGTCCTGCGGACTGGCCGCCACGGGCAAGGTGCCCTACGCCTCGACCTTCGCGATCTTCGCCACCTCACGCTCGTACGACCAGGTCCGCCTGGGGATCGCCCACAACGAGCTCAAGGTGCGGATCGGCGCGTCGCACGGCGGCGTCTCCCTCGGCGAGGACGGCGCCTCGCATCAGATGATCGAGGACATCGCGTTGATGCGGGCGATGCCGAAGATGCAGGTCGTCGTTCCCGCGGACTACAACCAGGCCTACACCGCCGTGATCGAGTCATATGAGCGCTTCGAGGGGCCGATGTACATGCGCTTCGGCAGGCCGAAGACCCCGATCGTCTACGACCGGATCCCGGAGACCCTCGGCGCCGGGGTCGACGTTCTCCGCGAGGGCAAGGACATCTCGATCTTCACCTGCGGTCACATGGTCTGGCGCGGGCTCGAGGCCGCCGAGACGCTGGATCGCGAGGACGGGGTGGAGGCCGAGGTGGTGAACGTCTCGATCGTCAAGCCGATCGACTCGCAGGCCGTGCTGAGCTCGCTCGCGAAGACGGGAGTGGCCGTCACCGCCGAGGAGCACCGCGTGGTCGGCGGCCTAGCCGACGCGATCCGCCAGGTGGCTGCCGAGCAGCATCCGGTTCCCGTGTTCGCCCTCGGCATGCAGGACGAGTTCGGCGTCTCGGGGACGGCCGAGGCCTGCATGGAGCACTTCGGCCTCACGGCGAGCGGCATCGCGGACCTGGCCAGGGAGGCACTGTTGAAGAAGCCGATCGTGCAGCATCCGCCGATCCACGGCGGGCCCTGGGCCTAGCGGTCCTCTCTCGGGGCTCGACGACACCGTCGTCAGCATCCTCCGTCCATGTTGATCCCGATCTGGCGGTCGAGCTTCGTCTTGGAGCCGGTCGACGACCCGGCTCACGATGAGCACAATCGGGAGAGTCCTCGATGTGGACGGTCAGCGTCGTGTCGTGGCACCCGTCCCCCGACTGCGGGGGCGGAGCGGCCCCGCTAGACCGCTCCACCCACTCGCCTGAACGCGCCATCCCCTTGTGGTGCGCAGCTCCCATGGGGCAGGGAGACTTCGAAGCTTCTCGGCTGCGTGAGGCGGTTCACTCGCAGAACCGGGAAACCCGGCCCTCCCCCTCGAGGGCGTGCCTCCGACCCTGTTCGCCAGTCGCGGCCGACACTCGTTGGGAGCCGCTGAATCGCTCCACCATGGTGCTTCGGTCATTCTAGTCCCACTGGACGCATGATGGACAGAACCGGGTAGGCGCGAGGCACTTGCCGCGGCTAGCGGGCGCCGACTCCGGTGGCGAGCTCACGCACACGCAGCGGCCCACCGGTACCTGGATCGAGCGGTGGCGTCGGAAAGCCCTCGCCGTTGCGCAGACCGTCCAGCAGCTCGAGCAGCGCCTCCTCCGAGGTTCGACTGGGTTCCCAACCGAGCTCCCTCCTGGCGCGTTCGGTGCTCATCAGCGGGACGTTCAGGCCCATGTCGACCCAACCCGGCGGAGAGGGCTGCAGGTGCAGGCGCCAGGTGGCACTGGCCACGGCCCGCAGCGCGCTGCCCGGGACCCTCACCGGGCGGGCGCCGAGCAGTTCCGCGAGGCGATCGGGATCGAGCACCGGCTCCGCGGCGATATTGAAGGCTCCGTCGGCGTCACTGAAGGCGGCGCGGCGATAGGCATCACCGACATCGAGCGAGTGGACCGCTTGGAAGCGCAAGCCCGGCACGGCCGGAACGAGCGGGATCAGGCTCCGGTTGACGAGCGCGTTCGGCAGGAAGGGCCCGGCGAACAACCGACGGATCCCTGAGGCGGCTTCGCGCTTGAAGATCAGCGCCGGCCGTAGGCGGACCACCGAGATCGAGTCCGTCGAGGACTCGAGCCTGTCGAGAATTCGCTCGGTCGCGGCCTTGTGGCGGGAGTAGAAGGAGGATTCGATGCCGTCCGTCGGATGAGACTCGTCCACGAAGCGGTCCTTCGGGCCGGGCGAGTAGGCGCCCACCGACGACGCGTGGACCAGGCGTGGCACTCCCGCATCCGCCGCGGCACCGAATACGCGCTCGCTTCCGACCACGTTCACCGACTCGAGCTCCTGCTCGTCCCGGGAGGGCTGGATGAGCCAGGCGAGATGGATCACGGCATCGGCGCCTCGGAAGAGGCTGACCAGGTCCGCGGAGCGGACATCGGCCGGGACCCATTCCACCTTCCGGAGCTCGAGGTCCGGGCGCCGGCGCGCTATTCCCACGATCGATTCGACACGCTCGTCAGCTCGCAGGGCCTCGAGCGTGCTCGTCCCGACGTTCCCGGTTGCCCCCGTGACGACGACCCTCATGGGGTGCGGCTACCCCGGGGCGGCACGCTACTAACCGGCGGCGGTGGTGTTGAGGGACGAACGAGAACTTGCGGACACGCTGAGGGCGTTGCCTACCCTTCGGCGCGCAGTGAGGTGGCGTCGGCGGACGCCCCGCGCCTCTCGCTTCCCCTCCTGAATGGCAAGGCGACAGACACCCGATCAACTCCGGACCCGTCAGCGGACCACGCGCCGGCCGGAGCACCTCACCGAGCAGCGGGCCCGCCCGCCGATCGTCGAGCTGCGACGGGTCACCAAGGTCTACCCGGGCGGCCATGTCGGCCTCGAGCACGTCAGCCTGCGGGTGGATCGCGGCGAGTTCGTCTTCCTCGTCGGACCGACCGGCTGCGGGAAGACGACGCTCATCAAGACGCTGATCCGCGAGCTCCGGCCCACCGAGGGCGAGGTTCTGATCGCCGGCCGCGACATCGGCTCGCTGCAGGACAAGAAGGTCCCGCAGCTGCGCCGCCGGATCGGCACCGTCTTCCAGGACTACAAGCTGCTGCCGAACCGAAACGTCTATGACAACGTCGCCTACGCGCTGCAGGTGATCGGTGCCTCCCGCGCCGAGATTCGTCGCAAGGTGCCCGACGCACTTCGACTGGTCGGACTGGCCGACAAGGTGAAGAGCTATCCCGACCAGCTCTCGGGCGGGGAGCAGCAGCGCCTGTCCGTCGCCCGTGCCTTCGTCAACCACCCGCCGCTGCTGCTGGCCGACGAGCCGACCGGGAACCTCGACCCCAACACCTCGATCGGGATCATGCAGGTGCTCTACCGGATCAACCGCACGGGCACGACCGTGGTCGTCGTCACCCACGACCGCGAGATGGTCGACAAGATGCGTCGCCGCGTCATCGCGCTCGATTCGGGCCGCGTCATCCGCGACCAGGCGGCCGGTACGTACACCCCCGACGACGAGTCCACTCGCGAGTTCGCCAGGCGAGTCCGCGAGGAGATGGGGCTCGACGACGAGAGACCGGCGTACTGAAGTAGGGACGAGTGATGGGGCGACTCTTCTTCTTCATCCGTGAGGGAATCAGGGCGCTGCGACGCAGTGCCGCACCGAGTGCGGCCGCGATCGTGACCGTCTGCCTGACCGTGCTCGTCCTCGGCGTGCTGATCCCGGTTCTGCAGACGGCGAACGACAAGACCAACGAGGTGCGTGACCAGGTCGGGCTCCGGGTCTTCCTCAGCGACGTGGACCCGGCGGGCCAGCCGGTCGCCTCGGGCGGCGTCGGGCAGCAGGCTCCGCCGGCCCAGATCCAGGAGCTCGAGACGAAGCTCCGGGCGATCCCGCATGTGAAGTCGGTCCAGTTCGTCTCGAAGGACCAGGCCAAGACCATTCTCAGCCAGCGGCTGGAGGCCGAGAATCGCGAGGACATCGTCGCTCAGCTGCCGGGTTCGCGGAACCCGCTGCCGGCCTCATTCAACGTGGCCCCCGACGATCTCTCGAACCTGGGCAGCGTCCGGGCGGCGATCACGCCGCCGGGGGCGAGCGGCAAGCCGACGCCGATCAGTCCGCTGATCTCGGACATCGGCGACTCCCGCGACGACGCGAAGAAGATCAGCGGCGCCACCACGGCGATCCGCTGGGTGCTCGGCGTGGTCGCCGCGTTGCTCCTGATCGCGTCGCTGCTCCTGGTCGGCAACACGATCCGCCTGTCCATCTATGCGCGCCGGCGCGAGGTCGAGGTGATGCGGCTTGTCGGCGCCACCAACTGGTTCATCCGCTGGCCGTTCATGGTCGAGGGTCTGGTCTGCGGCCTCCTGGGGGCGGCGGTCGCCATCGGCTTCCTCTTCCTGGGCAAGACGGTGATCGTCGATCCCCTCAAGAACAACTTCAACCTGATCAACTCCGGGGACACCATCGGCTTCACCACCCTGGCGCTCATCCTGCTCGGCGTGGCCATGGCCGTCTCGGCGATGGGCAGCGGCTTCACCCTGCGTCGCTTCCTGCGGATCTGAGCTTTAACTCCCCAGGTAGGGTCGCGAGCCCATGAAACGGGTCGGGACACCTCTCCTCACCGGGGCACTGCTCGCGGTCGCCCTGCTCGTGGGCATCGTCGTCGGTGGCCAGGTGAACGCCGTCCGCGACGCGGTGGACGACGTCTTCGGCAACCCCAGCCAGGACGCGACCGCGCAGGCGATCGACGTCATCCACGACGACTACTTCCACACCGTCGACGACGCGGATCTGGAGAACGCCTCGATCGGCTCGATCATCGACCACCTCAAGCGGCGCTACCACGACCGCTTCTCCCATTACTTCAATCCTGGGGAGTACGACCGCTTCAAGCAGGGTGCCCGCCTCTCCGGCGTGGGGATCGCCGTGACCCAGGTTCCGCAGGGCCTGCGGGTCGCGACGGTCTACAAGCACACGCCCGCGCGCGAGGCGAGCATCCGGCCGGGCGAGATCATCATCGGGGTGAACGGCCAATCGATCGCCGGCAAGGACGCGGACGCGGTCACCAGCCGGATCCGGGGACCCGCGGGAACCCAGGTGACCCTCACCATTCGCAGCCGCGACGGCAGGAGCAGGGACGTGACGGTGACCCGCCGGGAGGTGGAGGTGCCGCAGGTCTCGGGGCACCTCGAGGAGGTCGGCGGCAAGAAGCTCGGGTACGTCCGGCTCGCCGGCTTCTTCCCGGGCGCGCACGGTGAGCTGCGAAAGGAGGTCGAGCGCCTCTACTCGCAGGGAGCGCAGGGGCTCGTCCTGGACCTTCGGGGGAACGGCGGCGGACTGCTGACCGAGGCGATCCTGGTCTCGAGCATCTTCGTCCCGGACGGGACGATCGTCTCGACACACGGGCGCACCCAGCGCACCAGGACGTTCGACGCGACGGGGGACGCGCTGCCTCGCCACCCGATGGTCGTCCTGATCAACGGCGACACGGCCTCGGCGTCGGAGATCGTCACCGCCGCCCTCGAGCAATCCGACATCGCCAGCGTGGTCGGGACGACCTCGTTCGGCAAGGGGACCTTCCAGGAAGTGATCCCGCTGAGCAACGGCGGCGCGCTCGACCTCACGGTGGGCGAGTATCTGACCCGTGACGGGACCTCGATCAACGGCACCGGGATCGCCCCGCAGGTGAGGGCGAAGGACATCCCGAAGACCAAGCCCGACGAGGGTCGGGAGCAGGCGCTCCAGGTGCTGTCACAGAAGCTCTGACTCCGCGGACTGAAGGTGCGCGCGCCGAGAGGCGCGTCGTCCTCGTCTCCAAGCGCGGCCGCTTCCTCGTCGGCGAAATGCTCTTCGAGCGAGGCGGCCGGGTGGAGCTCGGCGGTGGCCGCCGGGCCGCGACACCCGGCCGGATGGCACTGGTGGAGCTCGGCCAGGGCCCAGGACGGGCCAGGGTGGTGCGAGAGCTCGGCGATCCCAGCGTGGCCGCCGACGTGATCGAGGCGATGCTCGCCGACCGGGACGTCCGCGTCGGATTCGACCGGCGGATCGAGGGGGAGGCCGCCGACGCGGCCGCCAGTGCCGCGGGCCTGGACTTCGATCGCCGGGACCTGCGAGAGCTGCTCACCTTCACCGTCGATCCGGCGAGCGCCCACGACTTCGACGATGCGGTGTCCGCGTCGAGGACCGAGCGCGGGTACCGCCTCTGGATCCACATCGCCGACGTGGCCGCGCACATCCGCCCGGGGGGCGCCCTCGAGACGGAGGCCTTCCGGCGCGCCAACTCCACCTACGTGCCGGGGAGGGTCGCGCCGATGCTGCCGCAGATCCTCTCCTCCGATTCCTGCAGCCTGGTTCCGGATGAGGACCGGCTCGCGGTCACCTCAGAGATCGAGATCTCGGAGGTGGGCGAGCCGCTTTCGGCGAGCTTCTATAGAAGCCTGATCCGCTCGGACACCCGGCTGAACTACGAGGAGCTCGATGAGATCTTCAGCGGGCGGGCGAGGCCGCCGGAGCGGATCGGCGAGCCGCTCGCGCTCGCGCGGGAGGCCGCGGCCGCGCTCGCGGGACGGCGGCCTCGCTCGTCGCTCGAGGTGGAGAGCTTCGAACCCGAGTTCCGCTTCGAGGACGGCCAGGTGATCGGCGCGCACTCCGTCCAGCAGACGGAGGCACATCGCTTGATCGAGCACCTGATGGTCCTCACCAACGAGCGGGTGGCCGAGCTGCTGGAGCGCCGGCGCATCCCGACTCTCTACCGGGTGCACGAGCAGCCCGACCCGGAGCGGATCCGCTGGCTGATTGCGCAGCTGGCGGCCCTCGACATCCCGACGCCGCCGTTGCCGGACACGCTCTCGCCACAGCAGGCCGGCGAGCTCGCGGGCGAGGCGAGCCGGGTGGTCGCGCGGGAGGCCGAGCGCCGGGGCCACGGGCGCGAGGCGTATACATCGCTTGTGCTCCGCTCTCTCAAGCAGGCTCACTACTACGACCGCAACCTCGGCCACGCCGGCCTGGGCAGTCCCGCCTACTGCCACTTCACCTCGCCGATCCGCCGCTACCCCGACCTCGTCGCGCATCGCGGCCTGCTCTCGGCGATCGGAGCGGGGGAGGAGGCGCCGCGGGCGGATGGGCTCGCCGAGGCCGGCGCCCACTGCTCGGAGCGCGAGCGCGATGCGACCCGCCTCGAGCGCGACGCCGACTCGGTCTGCGCCTGCTTCCTGCTCGAGCGCGAGCTCTTCGAGCGCGGATCGGACACCCGCTTCGAGGGCGAGGTCTCCGGGGTGGTCGGAGCCGGGGCCTTCGTCCGCTTCGGCGGGTCCCTCGCCGACGTCTACGAGGGCTTTCTGCCGGCCCGCCGGATCGGCGGCCGGGAGCGCTATGAGCTCGATGTGACGGAGACGATGCTCGTCGGCAGTCGCGGGGGCGACGCGATCCGGATCGGCGATCCGGTCAGGGTGACCGTCGATCGCGTCGAGGCGCCACGCGGCCGCGTCGACCTCCTACCGTCAGATGATGCGAGGGCGCCCCGACAGGGGCGACCCGCTTGATATGGCGAAGAAGAGCAAGCGCAAGCCGGAGAGCGGCGACGTCGCCACCAATCGGCGCGCGAGGCACAAGTTCCAGGTGCTGGAGCGCATGGAGGCCGGGATCGAGCTCCGGGGCAGCGAGGTCAAGTCGCTCCGCGACGGCAAGGCCCAGATCAACGAGGCCTACGCCGTCATCAACGACGGCGAGGTCTGGCTGCGCGGTGCCCACATACCCCCGTATCTCCCGGCCTCCGGCCAGAACCACGATCCGGACCGGCCTCGCAAGCTGCTCCTCCACCGGCGCGAGATCGAGCGTCTGATCGGCAAGACGGCCGAGCGGGGCCAGACCCTGGTGCCCCTTCGCATCTATTTCAAGGGTCCGAGGGCAAAGGTCGAGCTCGCCCTGGCGAAGGGGAAGGAGGGTCGCGACCGGCGCCGCGAGATCGCCGATCGGGACCTCCGGCGCGAGGTCGAGCGGGACTTCAAGCAGCGCCTCGGCTGAGAGGCCACGCCGCGCCAGCCGCTGGGCTTCAGCCAGGCAAGCTTTCGCCCGATGGGAAGGGCATAGCCCAGCGCGCGAGAACGGTTGTCCCGTGCGAATATTGGGCGCGCGGATGCTTGTTGCCATCGACACCAGCACCGTCACGGACTTCGCCAACGACCACCCGGCCGAGGCCTACGGGATCGCGGCCGCGGTCGTCCTGCTGCTGATCCTCTTCCTGTTGGTTCGCCGCCGCCAGGAGAAGGAGGCCGACAATGAGCGCGCCGGCCGGCCGCTCTCGCCCGGCGGGGGCGAGCTCTCGCGCAAGGAGGCCCGCCGCGCCAAGCGGGAGGAGAAGCGGATGGTGAAGGCGGAGGCCAAGTCCGAGAAGGAGCGGGCGAGGGCCGAGGCCAAGCAGGCGAAGGTCGACGCCAAGGCCGAGAAGAAATCCGCGAAGGCTGAGGCGAAGGCCGCCAAGAAGGCGAAGGGCGGGACCGAGGAGGTGGCGGCCACCGGTGCCGACACCGAGAAGCTCGAGGTGCAGGAGACCGAGGCCAAGGCCGAGGCGGATGGTGAGGAGCGCAAGCTCAGCCGCAAGGAGCGGCGCGAGCAGCGCAAGGCGGAGAAGAAGCAGATCGCCGAGGAGAAGAAGCGGTCCGAGGAGAAGGACCGAGCCGCCTGGGAGGAGGAGCGAAAGCGCCGGCGTGAGGAGCGCCAGCAGCGCAAGGAGGAGCGCCAGCGTCGCAAGGCCGCCCGGAAGGGCGAGCCCGTCGCCGAGGCGGAGGAGCAACCCGAATCCGACGTGACGACCGAGGCGGAGGAGCAGAAGGAGGAGGCTGCGCCCGAGGAGACACCGGTGGCCGCCGAGACTGCCGCCGCCGGCGACCGGTCCGGTGATGACGCGGAGAAGTCGACGATGCTCGCCGCCGCGCTCGGCCTTGCCGAGGGAGAGAACGAGAACCGGGAGGCCGAGGCGACGGAGAAGGCCGCCGTCGCGGACTCCAACCATGACCGCGAGAGCGTCGAGGAGACGCCGAAGGAGCCTGTCGCCGAGGTTTCGAGTGAGCCGCACGCGGAGGCCTCCGATGAGCCAGTCGCGGAGGCCGCCGAGCCGCCGGCGACGCCGATCCGCTCGGAATGGGTGCCGCCGGGCGGCGATTCAGACGAGACCGACGAGCCGAAGCTCACACCGCTCGCCCCCGAGCCGGACGAGGCTCCGGGTGGGTTCGCCGCGACCTCAGCGGAGGAGGGGGACGCCACCTCGGCCCCCGAGTCGTCCCCGGCCGAGCTGGAGCCCGTCGACATCTCGGCTTCGGCCGAGGCGGGCACATCGCTTCAGGACCAGATCGACGCGCTCGCGCGCGAGGAGCAGGGCGCCACCCAGGCGCCCGAGCCCCCCGTGGCCGAGCCGCCGGCCCCCGAGCCTCCCGCCGTGGAGCCGACAGCTCCGGAGCCCGTCGACGCCGAGCCGGCGCTTCCCGAGATCTCGCAGGCCCGGCCTTTCGACGCGCCTCCGGAGCCGGCAGCCGAGCCGCCCGCCGCCGAGGAGCCCGCCGTCGACGAGGAGCCGGTTGCCGAAGAGGCACCGATCGCGGGAGAGCCGCCGGTCGCCGACGCATTCGCCCCGCCAGCGGCAGCTCCCGCTGTCGAGAGCAGCGCGGGTGACGATCCGGCGCGCGTCGCGGAGACCGAGCAGCTGATCCGGATGGCCGCCGAGCAGGCCCGGCGACAGGCCGAGGAGGAGGCGCGCCAGACCGTCGAGGAGCGAGTGAGGGCAGAGGCAGAGCGCCTTCGCCGTGAGGCCGAGGAGCGGGCCCAGGAGGAGTCCGAGCGCGTTCGCCGCGAGGTGGAGGAGCGCACCCGGGAGGCGATCGAGCAGGCCCGCCGCGAGGCCGACGCGCGAGTCGCCGAAGCCGCCGAACAGGCCCGGCGTGAGGCCGAGGAACGCGTCCGCGCCGAGGCCGAGGAACGCCACGGCGCCGACACCGGCCGACTGCAGCAGGAGGCGGAGGAGCGCGCTCGCGCCCAGGTCGACATTGAGCACCAGCATCTATCCAGCGCGGTTGAAGAGGCCGAGGCCCGCCTTAACGCGGAGCGCGAGCAGCGCGAGCGCGCGATGGAGGAAGCCTACCGGCGCCTGGAGGAGATCGAGAGGCGGACGCAGGAGGCCGAGGAGCGCGCGGCCCGTGCGGAGCGCCTGGCCGAGCTGAAGGCGGAGGAGGCCGACCGCGAGCGCCGGCTCCGCGAGGTCCTCGAGCGGGTCACCGCGGCCGAAGAGCGCGCGCAGGAGGCCGAGCGCCGAGCGCGCGAGGCCGAGGCGGCAGCGGCCTCGAGCGTTCGCGGCCCGGGCGCCCCGCGGCAGGAGCCCCCACCGCCGCCGACAGCACCGCCGCCCAAGGCCTCAACGCCTCCGCCGCCGGCGCCGGAGGCGGGCCCACCGCCTGCGCCGGAGCCGGCACCCCCTGTGCAGGAGCGCGAGCCAGAGCCCGAGAGCCCGGAGGAACGGGGGGGCGAGGGCGAGGGCGGGGGCGGCATCCTGGGCCGCACCGTCGGCGCGATCCTCGGCGTCGGGCCCGGCGGGGAGTCGGGCGGGGACGGGACCAACCTCAACAGCGCCACGTTCGAGGACCTGCGGGAGCTCGGCTTCTCGGTGACCCAGGCCACCAGGGTGATCACGTACCGCGAGCGCCAGGGGGGCTTCAAGTCCGTCGACGAGCTGGCCGACGTTCCCGGGATGCCGGACGAGCTGATCAGCGACGTCAGCCAGAAGCTGACGCTCTAGGCGCCGATGCTCAGCGGCGCGCGGCCGCTCTAGACGTCCGAGAGCCCGCGCGGCAGGTGCGTCGCGGAGACGCCGACCGCGAGCGCGACGATCAGCGCGAGGTAGGTTCCGGCGACGAGCACGCGCGTCCTGGTCGGGATCCGGTGATAGGCGCGGCCCTCGGGCGTGTTGCGGAGCTGCCAGCGCCGCCAGCTCTCCATGCCGCCCAGCAGCAGGATGAGGATCAGGATCGGGCTGGGAAAGAAGAAGGTCATCGCGACCAGGCCGGCAAGCCCGACCAGCCAGACCCACGGCGAGAGGGCGGCCATCGCGCGGCCGCCGTCCAGCGGCAAGATCGGCAGCAGGTTGAAGAGGTTGAGGAAGAACCCGATGAAGGCGAGCGCCTGCCAGAAGTGGCTTCCCGTCGCGAGCCAGATGCCGAGCGGCACGAGGGTGGCGATCGAGCCGAGGATCGGCCCGGCCAGGCCGACCCGTGCCTCCGCGCCGGCGTCGTCGCCCATCGACTTCGCCGAGATCACGGCGCCCAGGAACGGGATGAACATCGGGGCCGAGGCCTTGACGCCCTCGCGGCGGAGCTGGAAGACATGTCCGAGCTCGTGGAGCAGGAGGAGCAGCACGAAGCCGATCGAGAAGAGCCAGCCGAAGATCAGCTGGTAGGCGACGATCGAGACCAGCATCGAGGCCGAGGTCGTGAACACCTTGAGCTTCGGCAGTGCCACGAGGAGGAGCTTCGCCTTCGCGCCGAGCTTCGCGATGAACAGGCCGATGGCGGCGAGGGCCGCGCCGATCCGCTTCAGCAGTTCGCCACCGCGGCCGGACCCGGGATGGATGGGCTCGAGATCGCGGTCGGAGTCGGGGAGTCTCGTCGGCAGCTTGTGCGCTTCCATGGCTCTGAAAACGGTAGCGCGGCGCCTTAGCGGTGCCTTACGGCTCATCCGTGGGGCACTGTCTGGACCCTACCCAGGAATTGGTAGTGTCACCACCGGTGAGGAGAGCGCTCACGTTCCCCACGGACGCCGCTGCCACGCTGCAGGACGACCTCACCAACCTCCTCACTCATCCGCCGAGCCCGGCCGAGCCGCCGCTGAAGTGCTACGTCACCGCTAGCTGCCAGACGACCGCGGCCACGAGGGCGAAGTGCAAGAAGCGCAAGCACAGGAAGCACAAGCGTCTTGCCGGCAGCGCCGAGAAGAAGCACAAGAAGTGCAAGAAGAAGCGTAAGACGCAGCGTTAGCCATACCGGCAGCCGCGTTTGGCGGCGAGGCACGTTTGGCAGACTGAGCCTATGGGCGAGCGCGCCACAGTCGCGGTGCTCGGGGCCGGCGGGACGATGGGCATGCCGATCGCAGGTCACATCGCCGAGGCCGGATTCGAGGTCCGCGCCTGGAACCGCACCCGGGAGAGGGCGGAGCCGCTTGCCGACAAGGGGATCGAGATCCCCGCGACGGCCCGCGAGGCCTCAACCGGCGCCTCGGTGGTCCTCACCCTCCTGAGTGACGCGGACGCCGTCCTGGAGACGATGGAGGAGGTCGACGGCGGGCTCGCCGGCATGCGCGAGGGGACGACCTGGCTGCAGATGAGCACGATCGGGATCGCCGGAACCGAGCGCTGCGCGGAGCTCGCCGACGAGCGCGAGCTTGTCCTGGTCGACGCACCGGTCGTCGGCACCAAGAAGCCGGCCGAGGAGGGCACGCTGACCGTGCTCGCCTCGGGGCCTGACGACGCCCGGGAGCGCTGCGAGCCGATCTTCGACGCCGTCGGCCAGAAGACCGTCTGGCTGGGGGAGGCGGGGACCGGCACGCGGATGAAGCTCGTCGTCAACTCCTGGCTCCTCTCGCTGGTCGAGGGTCTCGCCGAGACGGTCGCCTTCGCCGAGGGCATCGGCATCGACCCCGGGCAGTTCCTCGAGACGATCTCGGGCAGCCCCGTCGACAACCCGTACGCTCAGATGAAGGGCCGGATGATGATCGAGCGCGACTTCGAGCCCTCCTTCAAGCTCGAGCTCGCCGCCAAGGACGCCCGGCTGGTCCTCGAGGCGATGGAGCGCCACGACCTTGAGCTGCCGATGCTCGGGGCGATCCGCGCGCAGCTCGAGGAGGCCGCCGCCGAGCATGGCGACAAGGACATGGCCGCGGCCTATCTCGCCAGCGCGCCGAAGCAGCCCGCCGAGCGCTGAAGCGACCCCCGGCTACCATTCACGTCCGACATAGCACGGGGCCGAATTGGATTCGACTTGGTCATCCGTGCGATCAGGTTGCAGGCCGAGGTTCCAGGAGGCCTCGTTAAAAACCTGGACCAACCAATAAGTGCGGACCACGAGTTCGCCCTCGCCGCTTAGTTAGAAGCTAGGCAGTGAGCGTCGGCCCACCCGAGCCCGAGGGGTGGGGTTCCGGCGTCAGCATCGGGCTCACCCGGTCGGCCCGCCCCGACCGTCCGGGGAAATCGAAGGGGCTTTGTCCCCCGGCATCTCCCGCCGGCAGCGGAGGCCGAAGGACGAGAACAAAAGCGCCGGCTATGCCTGTAGACGCCGATCGTTCGTGATCGAGGACGTGGCTTCGATGCCACCGGCTCCATTCATGCGAGGGTGCGCTGAGCGCAGCGAAGCGCAACCCGTCTCTGGGTGGTCAGTAGGCTGATCAGTGCCCGACTGATTCACGACAGAGGGGAGCCGATCGCAATGGCGATCTCCGAGCGGGAAGCTCAACAGGTGGAGAAGGCGAACGCGAGCGGCAGGACGCCGCTGGTGTTGATCCACGGACTCTGGCTGCTGCCGAGCAGCTGGGACAACTGGGTCGACTACTTGGAGCAGGAGGGGTACGCCGGCCTGGCGCCGGACTGGCCCGACGACCCCGAGACCGTCGATGAGGCGCGGGCGAACCCGGACGTCCTCGCCAAGAAGACGCTCAAGCGGGTCGCCGACCACAGCGCCGAGGTGATTCACGCCCTCGACAAGAAGCCCGCGCTGATCGGGCACTCGACCGGCGGCCTCTTGGCGCAGCTGCTCGCGGACCGCGGCCTTTCGGCCGCGACGGTGGCGATCGACCCCGGTCCGTTCCGTGGGGTACTGCCGCTGCCCGTTTCGACGCTGCGTGTATCGGCGCCCGTGCTCTGGAATCCGCTGAATCGTGGCCGGGCGATTACGCTCACCCTCGACCAGTTCAAGTACGGCTGGGCGAATGCGCTCAGCGACGAGGAGGCCAAGCAGCTCTACGAGACCTACCACGTGGCCGCGCCAGGGGTGGCGCTGATGCAGATGGCGAACGCCAACGTCAATCCCTGGACCGAGGCCAAGCTCGACCCCAAGAACCCGAAGCGCGGGCCGCTGCTGATCATCGACGGCGAAAAGGACCATACGGTGCCCTGGGCGATCGCCAACGGCGCTTACAAGCGACAGAGGCAAAACGAGGCCGTGACGGAGATCGTGAAGATCCCGAACCGCGGTCATTCCCTGACGATCGACAGCGGCTGGCAGGAGGTCGCCAAGACCGCGCTGGACTTCGTCAAGCGCTTCGTCTAGGGCCGCCTAGGCACTCTCGATCTGGCGGCGGAAGGCCTCCGCCGGCTCGACGGTCGCGTTCAGGAACCGAGCCTGATCGGCCAAGGCGTGGTCGGAGGTGACGACTCGAATCCCTTCAGGGTCGGGGTCCTCGCGGAGCCTCCGCACGATCTCGTCGTCCGCCGCGTTGGGGCGCGGACGCGGCGCATGCGCGATCTCCACGACGGGCGAGGTGATCGGCGGTTTCGGGGGGCGTTCGAAGACCACGGTGACGTCGTCTCCTGTCGCAGCGGCGAACCGCTCGAGCTGGTCGACCAGCCTCACCATCGCTGCGTGCCGGTCTTTCCACCAGCCGTCCGGATTACTGCCGATCACGTTCATGGCGTCGACCATCCAGCGCATCAGCCGGACTCGCGCCAGAGCTGGGTGAGCGGCCCGTCCGGCCCCTCCACGGGATCGGCGCGGGGCAGCGGCACGGCGTTGACGTTGGCGGCCACCTCGTCGTGCTCGGCCGGGTCGCCGCGCCGGAGATCCCACGGCATCCCGTCCGGGTAGGCACCGATCACGAGAAGATCCGAGCTCGAGCCCTGGTTGCAATGCCCGGTGCCCGCCGGGAGGACCAGGACGTCTCCCTGTCCGATCTCGAAGGCCTGCCCGCGCGGACCGCCGAGCATGACCGTCGCGGTCCCGGCCACGATGCCGAGCGCCTCGTGCGTGATCGAGTGGAAGTGGTGGAAGGAGAAGATGCCGTCCCGCCAGTCGGGAAGCCAGCCGTTGGAGGCGAGCAGCTCCTCACAGGCCCCGGCGTCCCGGGCCGCCTCGATCCCGTGGTAGATCAGGACGGCAAGCGGTGAGTTCGGAATCCCGCCGTCGTCCTCGAATCTATGTGTCTCGGGTTGGTGGGCCTCGATCCCGGAGAGGCTACGCCCGACCGGCCGCGAGCAGGACCTGATTCGACAGGGTGACGCGGCCATCGGCGTCCGCCCGCTCGCGGGTGGCGTCCGCGATCGCGTCCCAGGTCTCGCGCTGGACGTCCTCGGGGTGCGGCGAGATCATCGCGACGATCGGGGCCGCGATCGCCTTCGTGTACGTCACGTACGCGTCGGGCGAGTCGAACGGGAAGGCGACCTCGAGCTCCTCCACTTCGATGTCCGAGAACCCGCCGCCCTCGAGCAGGCCGCCGATCGCCTCCGGCGTCGGCCGCGAGAGGGGTCCCGGCGTGCCCGGCGGCGGAGGTGGCACGTCGAGCCTCTCCATCGCGGTCTTCATCGCGATCGCGAGGAAGGGAACGCGGTCCGGCGTGCCCCACGAGCTGATCGCGAAGCGGCTGCCGGGCTTGAGGAAGCCGCGGACCCTGTCCGCCGCGCCCTCGCCGTCGGGGTCGAAGATGATCCCCCAGCGCGAGACGGCGGCGTCGAAGCTCCCGGGCGGGAAATCCAGAGAGCCCGCGTCCGACTGCATGAACTCGATGTTCTCGACGCCGTTGGCGGCCGCACGCTGGCGGCCGAAGCTGAGCATCTCTGCGGAGATGTCGGTGGCGATGACGCCGCCTTCCGGTCCGACCTTGCGTGCCGCCGTCAGCGACGGCTCGCCGTAGCCGGCCGCGACGTCGAGGACGCGGTCACCCTCCTCGACGTCGGCCATCTCGACGAGCCGCCGTGCCACGGCCCCGGTGTGATCGTCCATGAACTCGGACCATTCGTTCCATCCCGAGGCCGCGCCGTTCCACTGATCACGCTGCTTGTTGCGGAACTCGGTCGCTTCGATCGACTTGGCTTCCATGTTTCTCCCCTCTGTGGTGGTTCGGTGCGGCGCCGAGGCTATTCCTCGGCCGCGTGGCGCTGTGTGCGATGCGCACGCGGAATCCGCCGCCGCGTTATTAGGAACTTTTCACACGAGCTTTACCCCGCGGGGGGAGTCTGCGCCCATGATTCGGGGTAGAGGGGTGGTCGAGTGAACGGACGACCGATCTGGGGCGCGAGCGCGTGGGGCGGGTTCGTCTGCCTCCTCTTCGCGTTCACCTCGTTCGTTCACGACTCGCTCGAGGCGAGCGGCGTGATGCTCCTCGGTGCCGCGGTGCTGGTGGGCTGGGCGTTCTGGCTCGCACGACACGAGCGGCGACGGCATTAGCGAAAGACGCCCGTGTGGCCGAGCGAGTAGCGGCCCGGTTGGGGGAAGACGCACAGCCCGTGTGGGCCGCTGCCGACCGGGACCTTCGCGATCAGCCGCCCGGTCCGGGTGTTGAAGGCGTAGGCGACCGCGTTGTAGCGACCGGCCAGCCAGAGCACGCGCCCGTCAGCCGACACGCCTCCCATGTCGGGGCTGCCGCCACCCGGGATTCGCCATTTCTGGACCGCCCTGCGGCGCGCGAAGGAGATCACCGATACCGAGCCCTCCGTGCGGTTGGAGACATAGAGGTCGCGTGAGTCACGGCTGACGTAGAGGCCGTGGGCACCGGCGCCGGTCGGTATGAAGCCCACCCTCCTGAGCCGGTGGGCATCGACGACCCAGACACCGCCGCGCGCCATGTCGGCCACGTAGAAGTCCTTGCCGTCGGGCGAGAGCTTGACGTCCTGGGGCATGCCTCCCGGGTCGAGGCCCATCGACCCCACCACTTTCTCGTTCGCGACATCGACCTCGACCACCTTGCCGTCGAACTCGCAGCTGAGCAGCAGGAAGCGCCCATCGGCCGTGAAGTCCATGTGATTGGGCCCGGAGCATGGGACCGGCAGCGAGCGATGGAGCTTCATCGTGTGCGCGTCGCGGAAGTCGAGGCGCTGAAGCCGCTCGGAGACGACGATCGCGTAGCGACCGTTGGGCGTGAAGTAGAGGTTGTACGGGTCGGTTACCGGTATGGTGCGTCCCGGCTTCCCCGTGCGGGGGTCGATCGCGGTGAGGCTGTTGCCCTGGTCGTTGTTGACCCAGAGCGTCTTCAGGTCGTAGGAGGGAACGACGTGCTGGGGGTTGATCCCGACGGGGAACTGATCGACCACCTTGTAGGTGCGGGGATTGATGACGCTGACCGTGTTGCTGTCGCTGTTCGGCACATAGACGAGGTTCGGGTCGCGCCGAACCGCCGGCGCGAGCTGCCCCGGCCGGTCGGCCGCGTAGACGTTCTTCGGATCGATCGCCGGAGGCCCGACCCGGCCGTCCTTGCGGCTGGCCGGGATCGAGGAGGCCGGATCGGTTCGGTTCGTATCCCCGGACGATCCACCCCCGAGCGAAAGGACGAGCACGACGGCGACGGCTCCGCTGAGGAGGATCGCGAGCCACGCCAGACGGCGGCGACGCGCCCGAGTGACCGCCGCCCGTCGGCGGCGCTCGCGTCTGCGGCGCTCCCCTTGATCCCGAGGTCGAGGTGCGTCAGCTGTCATGCCGCTGGGGGTCCACGTACGGAGTCGGCCTCAACCAACACCTCACCGGCCGAACATGAAGGGAAGCTGAATTTCGGGGAGCGTGCGCAAATCCTCCTCAACCGGCTCCGATTCCCGGATAGTTCCGATCGTGTCCGCGCCACCGACCGCACGCAGGCGGAGCCCTCGGCCGCGCCGGAGGATGAGCGGCGCTCGGCGGCGGGGTCTGCTTCGTCTCGCCGTGGTCGTCGCGGTGGTTCTCATATTCGTCTTCCTGACCGCCAGAGGACTCTTCTCCGGCGGCGGGTCCTCCGCGCCGCCGCGGTCCGAGACGCGGCATTCGGCTACTCCGCCGGCCCGGCCCGACGCGAGCACCTTGGCCGTGCGGCTTCCCGAGCCGCTGCATGGAGCGACGGCGGCACCGGCGGCCGGCGGCCTGCTGGTCATCGGCGGCGCCGACCGCAACGACGTCTCCACCGATCAGGTCCTGCGGCTCGATCCCTCTCGGCGGACCGTGAGCAGTGCGGGGACCCTGTCGCAGGCTCTCCACGATGCCGCAGCGGCCGCCGTCGGAGGGCGGACGCTCGTCTTCGGTGGGGGAGCCGCGACCACCTTCGACACGATCCAGGAGCTCACGCCGGGGGGCACGGCGTCCGTGGTCGGGCGTCTTCCGGCGCCCGCGTCGGATCTGTCCGCGGTCAGCCTGGGTGGGGCCGCATACGTGGTCGGCGGCTATGACGGCCGGACGCCGCTCGGCACCGTCCTGCGGGCGGGGGCGGCGGGGCGCCCGGTCCGGGTCGGCGACCTTCCGACACCGGTCCGGTACACGGCGCTGGCTGCCGCCGGAGGGCGCCTCCTCTCCTTTGGAGGAGAGCTGGGGGACGGCTCCGACACTGACCTGATCCAGGAGTACGACCCGACGACCCGTCGCGCCTCCATCGTGGGTCGACTGAGCCAACCCGTTTCCCATGCCTCCGCCTTGGTGCTGGACGGATGGGTGTACCTCCTCGGTGGACGGCGGAGGGGGGCCGCAAGCGCTCAGATACTCCGCTTCGATCTTGCCACCGGCAAGGCAGCGCGGGCCGGTCGGCTGCCATCGCCTCTCTTCGACGCCGCGGCGGGAGTCAGCTCCGGTGTCGGCTATCTGGTCGGCGGCATAGACGCCGGCGGCACCAGCGTTGACTCGGTCGTGGCCGTGCGCCCCTAGCTTTCATCCGGCTTTCATCTTCGCGGGACAATCTCGGTCGAAGCGAGATGCGCGTGCTGATCGTCGAGGACGAGCCCAAGATGGCCGGCCTGATCCGCAAGGGCCTGCGGCAGGAGGGGATGGCCGCGGACATCGCCGGGAAGGGGGAGGACGCGCTCTGGATGGCCGGCTCGACGGACTACGACGCGATCATCCTCGACCTGATGCTGCCGGGCATCGACGGGTTCGAGGTCTGCCGGCGGCTGCGCGACGATGGAGTCTGGTCGCCGATCCTGATGCTGACCGCGCGCGACGGCGTTCCGGACCGCGTCGCCGGCCTCGACGCGGGGGCCGACGACTACCTGGTGAAGCCGTTCTCCTACGCCGAGCTGCTCGCGCGGCTGCGCGCGCTCGCCCGGCGGACGAACGGGGAGCGCTCTCCGGAGCTGCGCGTTGGCGACCTGCGGCTCGATCCCGCCAAGCGCCAGGTTCGGCGGGGCGGGGAGGAGATCGACCTCTCCGCGAAGGAGTTCGCAGTGCTCGAGGTCTTCATGCGACGGCCGGGCGAGGTCCTCTCGCGCTTTCAGCTGCTCGAGCACGCCTGGGATTACGAGTACGAGAACCGCTCGAACATCGTCGACTCCTACGTCCGCCTGCTGCGGAGGAAGATCGACAGGCCCTTCGGCGTCCAGTCGATCCAGACAATTCGCGGGGCGGGCTACCGGATGCGCGAGGACGGCGGGAGGTGACCCGGATCCCGATCAGGCTGCGGGTGGCCCTCGCCTTCGCGCTCGTCAGCGCGGTGGTCCTGGCGGCGCTCGGCTACTACGTCTACGCCCGCTTCGACTCGGAGCTCAGCGAGCAGATCGACCAGAGCCTGCGGACACATGGCGACGACATCGCCTCACTGGTCGCGGGCGGGGACCTGGCGCGAAACGCGAAGCTCCTCGGACGCGAGGAGAGCTTCGCCCAGGTGCTGACGCCCGATGGCCGCATCTACGCGAGCACGCCGCAGCTCGGCGCCAATCCCCAGATCACGGCCCAGGAGGCGGCCCGGGCGGCTCGGGACTCGTTCGTCGTCACCAGACCGCATGTGCGAAGCATCAGCGGCCAGGCGCGGCTGCTGGCACGGCCCGCCGACGGCCCCCGCGGCGAGCGCTTCGTCGTCGTCACGGCCGCCTCGCTCGACGACCGCAACGAGTCGCTTCGCAACCTGAGGACGCTGCTCTTCATCGGGATCCCGTTCGCGCTGCTCCTGGCGTCAGCGGCGGGGTATCTGGTCGCCGGCCGCGCCCTGCGGCCGGTGGAGGACATGCGACGGCGCGCCGCGGCGATTTCGGCCGCCGAGCCCAGGCAGCGGCTGCCGCTGCCCGAGGCGGACGATGAGATCCGCAGGCTGGGGGAGACGCTCAACGGGATGCTCGGCCGGCTGGAGGCCGCCATCGAGAGGGAGCGCGCTTTCGTCGACGACGCGAGTCACGAGCTCCGCACCCCGCTCGCCATGCACAAGACGGAGCTCGAGCTGGCGCTGCGCTACGCCAGGACACCGGAGGAGATGCGCGCCGCGATCTCGTCTGCGATCGTCGAGGTCGACCGCCTGAGCCAGCTGGCCGAGGACCTCCTGGTGCTGGCCCGGTCCGCGGACGGCAAGCTGGCCCTCGACCTGCGCCGGGTCCGGGTGGCGGAGCTGCTCGCCGACCTCCGCGAGCGTTTCTCGGCCCGCATGGACGAGGCCGATCGCTCCCTGGTGATCGAGCCCGCGGACGGGCTGACCGTCGAGGGGGACCGCCTGCGCCTGGAGCAGGCGCTCACCAACCTGGTCGAGAACGCGATCGAGCATGGCGGTGGCGAGATCACCGTCAGGGCCAGCGAGGGGAACGGCGAGGTCGCGATCCACGTCGAGGACAGGGGTCCGGGGTTCGCCCCGGATTTCATCGAGCGGGCGTTTGAGCGCTTCAGCCAGAGCGATCCGTCGCGCGGCGGCGAGGGCACCGGGCTCGGCCTTGCGATCGTGGACGCGATCGCACGCGCCCATCGCGGCAGCGCCCACGCGGCGAACCGGGACGGTTCCGGCGCCGACGTCTGGATCGAGCTGCCCTCCTAGCTTCCGCCGCCTTTCACGGTGGATTCATCGGCCGTACCTACAAGACGGGCTGGAAGCAGCCAACTGCGAGCAAGAGGAGAAGGCAGAGATGCACGTGTCACGCAAGGCCATGATCATCGGAGGCTCCGTCCTCGCCCTCGCGGCGGGCGGCGCAGGCACCGCGATCGCGACGAGCGACGACGGTGAGGGCGGGGCGTCCGGTCCGCAGGCCGACCAGGCCAAGGCCGCCGCGCTGAAGATCACCCACGGTGGCCACGCCAACGCGGTCGAGCGCGATTCGGAGAACGGCGCCACCTGGGAGGTCGAGGTGACGAAGCCCGACGGCAGCACGGTCGACGTCCGCCTCGACCAGAACTATCGGCTGGTCGTCGTCGAGGGCGACAACGAGAGCGGCGCCGACACCGGGAACTAGGCGATGAGCTCAGGAGCCAGAGCGCGCGCGGGAGCAGTGGCGGTGACGGCCGCGCTGCTCCCCGCTCTGCTCGCCGCCTGTGGAGGCGGCGCCGACAAGCCTTCGACCGCGGCGTCCGCCACCAGCACCTTCCCGCAGTCCAACGGGCCGGCCAACCTGAACCCCGCCGACTTCACCACACAGATCGACAACCCCTACTTCCCGCTTCCGTTGGGCGCGCAGTGGCACGTCCGCGTCACCGATCAGGAGGGAACCGTCCAGCACGAGGTGATCACGGTCACCGACAGGACGCGCAGGATGGGCGACGGAGTCACGGCCCGGGTCGTCCACGACCTCGTCAGCGAGGGCGGCAAGCCGGTCGAGACCACCAACGACTGGTACGCGCAAGACAAGCACGGCAACGTCTGGTACTTCGGCGAGGACACGGCCGAAATCAAGCCGAACGGCCAGCGTGACACGAGCGGATCGTTCGAGGCGGGGGTGAACGGCGCCGACGCGGGGGTCGCGATGCTGGCCCAGCCGACCCCCGGCCAGACCTATCGCGAGGAGTACTACGCCGGCCACGCCGAGGACCGGAGCCGCGTGCTCGCCCTCGACCAACAGGCCGAGGTCCCCTTCGGCCACTTCCGCGATGTGATCCTGACCGAGGACTACTCGCCGGTCGAGCCCAACGTGCTCGAGCTCAAGATGTACGCGCCCGGCATCGGGCAGGTGCTGGCGCAGACCGTCTCGGGCGGCTCGGAGCGCGAGGAGCTGATCAGCTTCGAGAAGTAGCCCTACTGGTTCGGCAGCGAGGAGCCCGCGAAGAAGAAGAACCAGACCTCGAAGGCGAGCACGCCGGCCACGGCGCAGATCACGACGACCCGCTCGACCCCGCCGATCCCGTACTTGCGCTGGACCTCGTCGCCGCGCTCGTCGCGCATGCTGCGCAGCCACGGCGAAGTCTGACGGGCAACCGCCGGTCGGCCGGTGAGCTCGTCGTACTTGGTGTTGAGCCAGGTGAGCAGGTAGCCGAGGGCGAAGACCGTGATGGCGAGAATCGCGATCACCGCGAAGACCGCCGTCATGCTCAGGTTGTTGAGGCTGCCCTGGACCTTCGAGCCGACCCAGATCGCGAACAGGGGCGCTCCCGTCCAGAGGTTGATCGAGCACAGGGCTGAGGCGGTGACGAGACCGATCTTCTTCAGCGCCATAGCTGCGCCGTAGATTAGCTACGGCGCAGTAGCTTTGCGCCGGCTCGGGGACGAGACGGCCGCCAGCCCCGCCGGGTGAGGGATGAGGGATGACGGGACTGGCGGCCTGTCTTCGATACGGCGGCACTCGCCGTTTGGATTGATTCCTAGTCGCGCGACCCCCGAAAGCGGTCGGGATCGATGACGAGGTCCATCGTCGCGATCCGGCCGTTCCTGACGGTGCACGCCATGGCGCCGAGAATCTTCCCGTCGCGCTCCGCAACCGTACCCGGCGCGCCGTTGACCATCGCCGGGCGAACCAGGTGCGCGAATGGCCGGCCCCGCGTGAGGATCCGCCCGGCGACCTGCTCGGCGCCCGACGCCGGCAGCCCCTCGGCGCGCCGGTCGCCCTCGGCGGCGTGGACGCGGAAGACGACGTCCGGGTCGAGCACGTCCATCAGCGCCTGGAAGTCGCCCGCGCGGGCCGCTGCGAGAAAGGCGTCGACGACGCGGCGCTGCTCGGCGACGTCGGTGTCGCTGGGCGGCGCCGAGCCGCGGACCCGGCGGCGGGCGCGGCTGGCGAGCTGCCGGGCCGCGTCGGGCTCACGCCCGGTGATTTCGCCGATCTCGCTGAAGGGCACGCCGAACATGTCGTGCAGGACGAACGCGACGCGTTCGGCGGGGGAGAGGTTCTCGAGCACGACCAGCATCGCGAGACCGATCGAGTCGGCGATCTCCGCCTCTTGCGCGGGATCGTCCTCCGTCGCCTCGCTGACGATCGGCTCGAGGTGGTCGTCGGGCTGCTCACGCCGGGCCTTCCGCGCGCGCAGCATGTCGAGCGAGACGCGGCCAACCACCGTGGTCAACCAGGCGCGCAGGTTCTCGACCGAGTCGGAATCGGATCGGCTCAGCCGCATCCACGCCTCCTGGACGGCATCGTCGGCCTCGCCGGTCGAGCCGAGCATCCGGTAGGCGACCGAGTGGAGGTGGTCGCGGTGCTCTTCGAAGCGCTGTGCGAGTAGTTCCTGGTCTGTCACGTCACATCTCCTCGTTCGGATCCGTCATCGGGTTGACGAACGAAACGCGGCCGATGTGACGGCCGAAGGAGGACAGTCATGGCTCGCAAATGGTGGACCCTGATCGCCGTCTCGGTGACGACGTTCATGCTCCTACTCGACATCACGGTCGTGAACGTAGCGCTGCCGTCGATCCGCGACGACCTGGGCGGGAGCTTCAGCGACCTGCAGTGGGTGGTCGACGCCTACGCGCTCACGCTCGCCGCGCTGGTACTGACCGCCGGCTCGCTGGCCGACCGGCTGGGCCGGCGGCGGTTGTTCGCCTGGGGCCTTGGGATCTTCTCGGGCGCTTCCCTGCTCTGCGCCCTCGCACCCGACCCGACATTCCTGAACGTCGCCCGCGCTCTCCAGGGCATTGGGGGCGCCGTGATGTTCGCGGTATCGCTGGCGCTGCTGGCGCAGGAGTTCCCCGCGGGGCGCGAGCGCGCAAATGCGATGGGCATCTACGGCGCCTCGATCGGCGTCGCGGTGGCGATCGGGCCGCTCGTGGGCGGCGCGCTCACCGACGGCCTGGGCTGGCGTTCGATCTTCTACCTGAACGTGCCGATCGGCCTGACGGCCATCGGAGTCACCTTCGCCAGGCTGCGGGAGAGCCGCGACCCGAACGCGACCCGCATCGACTGGGCCGGAGTGGCCACCTTCAGTGCCGCCCTCTTCATGCTCGTGCTGGCGCTCGTCCGCGGCAACGACGAGGGCTGGGGCAGCACGCTGATCGTCTCGCTCTTCGCTGGCTCCGCCGCGCTGCTGGCGGCGTTCGTGGCGATCGAGAGCCGCGTCGGGGAGCCGATGCTTCCGCTGGGCCTCTTCAGGCGGCCGTCGTTCACCGGCGTGCAGCTGGCGGCGTTCGCGATCTCGGCGTCGGCCTTCGCGCTGTTCCTCTACATCGGCCTCTACCTCCAGAACTACCTCGGCTACACGCCGCTCGAGGCGGGCCTGCGCTACCTGCCGATCACGCTGGCGGCGTTCTTCCTCTCCCCGGTGGCCGCCGTGCTGCTCACCCGTGTCCCCGCCAGGATGCTGCTGAGCGCCGGCCTGGCGGTATCGGGCGCCGGCCTGCTGCTGATGTCCGGAATCAACGCCGGCTCGGAGTGGACGACCCTGCTCGGCGGCTTCCTGGTCCTGGGCGCCGGCGTCGGGCTGCTCAACCCGGTGATCGGGGACGTCGCACTCAGCGTCGTGCCGAAGGAGCGCAGCGGCATGGCCGCGGGGATCAACGACACGTTCCGCCAGGTGGGCGTCGCCGTCGGAGTCGCCGTCTGGGGCGCGATCTTCGTCGCGCAGGGTGCCGCCAAGGTGAGCGACCTGACCGCGGGCACCGCGACCGCGAGCGGCGACCATCCGCGCCGGCTGGTCGAGGCGGCCTCGTCCGGCAGCCTCCACCAGGCGCTGGCGGCCGTGCCGCAGCAGGCACAGCCGGCGGTCGAACACGCCGCCCGCGAGGGGTTCCTCGCCGGGGTCAACGACGTGCTCACGCTCGGCGGCCTGATCTGCCTCGCGGGCGCGGCGCTGGCCCTCTGGCTGGTTCGCGAGCGCGAGATCGAGCGCGGGCTGATGGAGAGCCCGGGCCCGGTTGCGCCGGTCGCCGTCACGGAGTAGGAAGCCTCCTCAAGAGGCGTCACGAGGGGGACCGCGGCGGGCCGCCGTCTACGTCGCCGTTTCCCTCATCGGCGGCCTCGCCGCGCGACGGCCGGCTAGGTCCTCGGCCGGCGCCTGGCCAGCCGGCTACCTCACTCGCGTGTAGACCAGGTCGAAGTCGGTCCGCCAGCCCTCGCCCTCGTCGATCTCCCAGCGGCCCTCGATCGTGTTGCCGTCCTCGGAGATCGTCGCCGTGAAGCGCTGGTCGAAGGGCTCGCCCTCGCGCCAGAGCTTCCACTCGCCGTTGCCGATGCTCATCTTGTAGACGCGGCAGACGTTCCGGTCGTCGGTGTAGAGCTGGTAGTAGCGGCCGCTGGCGGCGTCGCAGCCCATGACGCAGAAGCCGTTCGGAGCCTCGGGCATCTCGATCGTCGAGCGCTCGACCAGCAGCCGGCCCTCGCTGCCCTCGAGCCACTCGAAGACGGCCCGTGCCTCGCCCGGCCAGGGATCGCCGCCGGGCGGCGTCGCCGTCTGGGTCCACTCCCCGACGAGCACGTCCATCTCCCTGAGTGCCTGCTCGGCCGTTGGCTGATCGATCATCGGAACCGGGCGGCTCTCATCCCGCCCCGACCCTATCGCGCCGATCACGTGCGGATGCCGGATAATCCCCGAATGAACGAGGACCGGGAACACGCCCTCGCCAGGGAGATCATCGACCAGAGCCTCTACATGGTCGTCGCCACCTCCGATCCCTCAGGGCAGCCGTGGGCCTCGCCGGTCTATTACGCGCCCTCGGGCTACCGCGACTTCTTCTGGATCTCGCAGCCCGACGCGCAGCATTCGAACAACCTGCGCGAGCGCCGCGAGGTCGGGATCGTGATCTTCGACTCCACCGTGAAGCCCGGCACGGGTCAGGGCGTCTACATCCTTGGTGTCGCGCGCGAGCTGCCCGCCCATGAGACGGCCGAGGGGGTCGAGATCTACTCCAAGCGCTCGGTGAGCCACGGATCCGACGAGTTGACCGTCGAGGACGTCAGTCCGCCGGCCCGCCAGCGCCTCTATCAGGCGACCGCCGAGGCGATCTACGTCCTCGACGAGCACGACCGTCGGGTCGAGGTGAGCCTCTGAGGGCGGTCGTGATGACGGCCCTGGGCGGGCCGGAAGTGCTCGAGCTGCAGGATGTCGGGCGGCCTGAGCCCATCCCGACCGAGGTGTTGGTTCGCATCACCGCCGCCGGGATCAACCCGGTCGACTGGAAGACCCGCCGGCACGGAGGCTTCCGCCGGGCGGTGGGAGAGCCGCCCCTGATCCTCGGCTGGGACATCGCCGGCGTGGTGGAGGAGATCGACCCCGATGTCACCCGGTTCGCACCGGGCGATCGCGTCTTCGGCATGCCCTGGTTCCCCCGGCTCGCGCGCGGCTATGCGCAGTACGCCAGCTCGCCCGCCCGCCAGCTCGCGCGGACCCCCGAGGCCCTCAGCGACGAGCAGGCCGGCGGTCTGCCGCTCGCCGGGCTGACGGCATGGCAGGCCCTGGTCGATCTGGCGGGGGTCGCGCAGGGGACGCGTGTCCTTATCCACGCCGCGGCGGGCGGGGTTGGTCACCTGGCCGTTCAGATCGCCAGGGCACGCGGTGCCCACGTGATCGGCACCGCCCGCGAGGAGAGGCACACCTTCCTGGCCGAGCTGGGGATCGATGAGTCGATCGACTACACCGCCGGGCCCTTCGAGGAGGCGGTCTCGGACGTCGACGTCGTGCTCGACCTCGTCGGCGGCGAGGATTACGGGCTGCGCTCGCTGAAGACGTTGCGCGAGGGCGGGCTTTGGATCTGTATTCCGGCCGACGTGCCCGACGCCGTCGCGGCCGCTGCCCGCGAGCAGTCGAAGCGCGCCGTCTCGTTCCTGGTCGAGCCCGACTACGCCGGGCTCGAATCCCTCGCCGCGCTCGCCGACGAGGGCAAGCTCACGGTGGCGATCGATGAGACCTTCCCGCTCGCGCAGGCCGCCGAGGCGCATCGGCGCCTCGAGGACGGCCGCGCGAGGGGCAAGATCGTGTTGATTCCCTGACTAGGCGCGCTCGTAGACCTGCACCCTGACGCCGTCCGGACCGACGCCGCGGTCCTCAACGAGCTTCAGCTTGATGCGATCGATCCCCCCGGGGAACAGCCCCTTGCCCGAGCCCAGAATGGTGGGGAAGAGCATCAGCCGCAGTTCGTCAACGAGATCGTTCTCGAGCAGCGTCTTGACGAGAGTGACGCTGCCCGCGACCAGGATGTTCCCGTCGGTTTCGTCGCGGAGCTTCCGGAGCTCATCCGGCACGTTCTCGGAGATGACCGTCGTGTTCTCCCAAGTCGGCTCCGTGAGCGTGGTTGAAACCAGGACCTTGCGCCCCTTGTTGATCTTGTCGGCGAATTCCCCCTCGCGCGAAGGCCACGCCTCGGCGAACCCCTCGTAGGTCACCCGTCCGAGGAGCTGCACCTCTGCATCCATCAGCTCGTCCATCTTGAACTTGTTCCCGTCGTCCCCGCGGTCGTATTCGAAGGTCCAGCCGCCGTGCTCGAAGTCCTCGCTTCCGCCGGGGTCCTCGACAACCCCGTCGACCGAGATGAACTCCGTGACCACTACCTTGCCCATGCGTTCCTCCTGTTCGTTCGAAGTCAGCGGTCAAGACCGCCGCGGCGGTCGGAACTAATCGCCTGCCAGCCGCTCGTCGATCCGGTCGAAGAAGCCGGACCAGCCCTCGGCCGCGCGCCTGTAGCCCTCGGGCGGCATGTGACCGCCGCTCTGCTGGAAGAGCATCTCGGTGCGGTCCCCGTCGACCTCGGTGAGCACGACCGTGCAGCGGTCGTAGATCTCCTCGTCGGGCTGATCGGAGACCGTGAAGACGAGCCGCTCCGGTTGCTCGACCTCGAGGTACTCGCCGTTCCAGTGGATCTCGCGCCCCTGAGCGTGCATCACCAGGCTCCATCTGCCTCCGGGGCGCACGTCCATGGAGACGGTCTCGAGCGGAACCATGCCGGCCGGCCCGCCGTACCAGTCGGCGAAGCGCTTCGGCTCGGTCCACTCACGCCAGACCTCCTCCCGCGGCGCGTCGAAGGTCCGGGTGAGCTCGATGTCCGGCCCGCCGTTGCCGCCGTCCTCAGCCATGGTCGCTCCTCCGCGACGCCTTCGCCAGGCGCTCCTCCATCCGGTCGAAGCCGCCCTCCCAGAAGCTCCGGTAGCCCTCGAGCCAGTCCGCGATCTCCTTCAGGGGCGTTCCCTCGAGATGGGAGGGGCGAAGCTGCGCCTTGCGGTCACGGGTGATCAGGCCGGCGCCCTCGAGCACCTTGAGGTGCTTGGAGACGGCCTGGATCGAGATCGGCAGTGGTTCGGCGAGCTCGCTCACGGTGGCGTCACCCGAGGCTAACCGGGAGAGGATCTCCCTGCGAGTGGGATCCGCGAGGGCGGCGAAGGTGCGATCCAGCTGCGCCGCGGTCATGGCGAGGAATTAAACCAAATGGTTGAATACGAGGCGTGGACCCCCTGGCTCAGGCGTGCCAGCCGGCGATCGCGCTCGCCAGCGAGAGGGCCAGGGCCACGCCTGCACCAAGCGACGCGGCGACCAGGGTGCCACGTACGCCCGTGCCCGGCAGCCGCTGTGTCGAGCCGAAGACGGAACGGAGCATGCGGGGCGCGTAGGCGAGGAAGTGGATCCCGAAGACGACCGACCAGGCGATGAACAGCGCCTTGTGGAGGAAGAGCACCTGATCGGATTTGTGACCGAGCAGGAGCAGCCAGACTCCGGTCGCGAGGACGCCTACAGTGGTGGCGGCAAGTACCGGCGCCAGGATCCGAAGCGGCAGCAGCGGCGGGCCCTTCTCGCGGTAGGCGGGAGCTCGCAGGTAGTAGCGCGCGAACCGGTAACCGGTGCTGGCCAGCTTCAGCAGCACGGGCGGGATCAGGACCAGCCCGATGAACATGTGGACGCTCAGCAGGCCGCCGAAATCGAGCAGCGTGATGCCCTCGGCCGCGAGCAGCACGACGAGCAGCACCGCGGTGGCGCTCGTCAGCAGCTCGTTGCCGTCCACTCCGCCGAGCGCGCCACGCGCGCGGGCAGCGGTCGCCCGTCCGGTGCCCGCGTAGGACTCCATCTCCTCACCGAGGATCGCCCCAGGCCGTCAGCGCGTCCTAAGAGCCGAATGAGAGTTCTCTCATCTTTCGAGGGCCAGGCCGATGAGTTTTCGGGCCGTGAATCGTCTTTTCCCCAGAGCCGAAAACGGTCACATTTCCCGGCCGGCAATCGTCTTCAGAGTCGACAAGTCACGTTCCAACGCCGAAGGGGGCCACCAATGTCGTCAGTACCGCAATTCAAGGAAGTCCCGGTCGATGAGCTTCGCTCGGAGCTCGACGGGGAGCTGATCACGCCGAAGGACGGCGCCTACGATGAGGCGCGCCAGGTGTTCTTCAAGGGGATCGACCGCCGCCCGCTGGCGGTCGCCCGGGTCGCGAGCACCGAGGACATCGCCAGGGTCGTGACGGCGGCGCGGGAGACCGGGCTCGAGCTAGCGGTGCGCAGTGGCGGCCACAGCCGCCCCGGCTACGGCACCTCCGACGGCGGCCTGGTCATCGACCTCTCCGGGATCAACTCGGTCGAGATCGACGGCGACGGCAAGACCGCCTGGGTCGAGACCGGCGCGAAGGCGGGCGAGTACACGATCGCCACAGGGGAGCGCGGCCGGGTCACCGGGCTGGGCGATTCCGGGTCGGTCGGGATCGGCGGAATCACCCTCGCCGGCGGCATCGGCTTCCTCTCGCGCAAGAACGGTCTGACGATCGATGACCTGCTCGCCGCCGAGGTGGTCACCGCCGACGGCGATGTGGTCAGCGTGAGCGAGGAGTCCGAGCCCGACCTCTTCTGGGCGATTCGCGGTGGGGAGTCGAACTTCGGCGTCGCCACCCGGCTCCAGCTGCGGCTGCACGAGATCTCGGAGATCGTCGGTGGGATGCTCATCCTGCCCGCGACCGCGGAGACGATCACGGGCTTCCTCGAGGCGGCCGACGCCGCACCCGAGGAGCTCTCGACCATCGCCAACGTGATGATCGCGCCGCCGATGCCGTTCGTGCCCGAGGCGGCGCACGGCAAGCCGGTGATCATGGGGCTGATGGCGTACGTCGGCCCGCCCGACCAGGCCGGGGCGGTGTTCGAACCCTTCCGCGCGCTCGCCCAGCCTCTCGCCGACATGGTGCGTCCGATGCGCTACCCGGAGCTCTACGAGGGCCCGGAGCCCGAGCCGCAGTACGCGGCGGGGACCAACTTCTTCGCCGACTCGCTCGATCCGGGCGCCGCCGAGACGATCCTCGACCAGCTGGCGCAGTCGACCGCGCCGATGAAGTCCGTCCAGCTGCGGGTGCTCGGCGGCGCGATGGCCCGAACGCCGAACGACGCCATGGCCTTCGCCCACCGCGATCGCGGCATGCTCGTGAACATCGCGGCGATGTACGTCGACCCCGCGGAGAAGGAGACGCACGACGCCTGGGTGGACGGCCTCGCCGGTGCCCTCGGCAAGAACGGCGCCGGCGGCTACGTCGGCTTCCTCGGCGAGGCGGACGAGGAGACGCTCCGCGCCGCCTACCCGGGCGGCAACTGGGAGCGGCTGCGCGGGCTGAAGCGCCGCTACGACCCGGACAATCTGTTCCACCTCAACCACAACATCCCGCCGGCCGACGGGTGAGCAGGTGGCTCAGAGCCAGGTGATGCCGGCTCGCTCGGAGGCCGCGGCGTAGGCGTCTGGCCCGAGCGTGCCGTTGCGTTCGGCCTCGGCGAGGTCGCGGAAGAACTGCTCGAAGCCGCCGGGCGTGAGCACGATCAGCTCGCGCCCGACTCCCGGCTCGACCCGGCGCTGCGCGTGAGGGATGTTGCGAGGGGCGAAGATCGCGTCTCCCGGTCCCAGCCTGTGCTCCTCATTTCCGAGGGTGATGACGTGCTCGCCTTCGACGATGTAGAAGAGCTCGTCCTCGCGGCTGTGGACGTGGAGCGGCGTGTCGGACATCGGCGGCACCTCCTCGAGCACGGTCATGGCGCCGCCGGAGTCCTCGGCGCTCACGCGGATCACGATCTCGATCGCGCCGAAGACGAGGTGCTCCTCCCGCAACCGCTTCGCCGGCTGCTCTCCCATCCTGGGGACCAT
>DATIDP010000173.1:0-2397 GCA_035456265.1 Solirubrobacterales bacterium
GCCGGCTCAACCGGGGTTTTGAGCCGCTTCGCCGGGGTATCGAAGGCGGCATGGAGCTATCTCTACTGCTGATCGTGATCGGGATCGTGCTCGCCGTGCTGGTCAACTACCCGCTTGGCATCATCTGCATCCTGGTCGGTCTCGTCCTCCTGGTCTGGCCGCGCCTGAGAGCCGGCAGAGCCGACCGGGTCTGACCCGAGTCCTTCCGTCTGACGGAACTTCGATGCTGCCGGCCTGAGCGTGGTCGAGGCTGTCACCACCCGATTCGGAAAAGGGGCAAAGTGCCTGAGGGAGTCACACGAGGAGTCTCGGTAACGGCACCCGGGCGGTTGGCCTGGATCTTCGGGTCGTCGCGCAGCGGGAGCACCTGGCTGCTCAGGATGCTCTCCGAGCTCGAACGGGTCATCCCGATCGATGACCCCCACATCGGCCACCACCTCGGGGTCTGGCGGCCGATCCCGCTCGCCTGGGCCACGGCCAAGGATCGACCCAAGCTCGGGACCCTCGCCGACTTCAAGCGCAAGAAGCGCGACTACCTCTTCTCCGATCGCTACCGCGACACCTGGATGCCGCGGCTGCGAGAGCTGATCAGCGCCCGCTTCGAGGCGCAGGCGGCGCAGGACATCGACGATGCGGGTGGCATCGAGGACCCGGTCGTCGTCGTGAAGGAGCCCGGCTCCCACGCGGCCGACACGATCATGGACCTCTTCCCGCGGTCATCGCTGATCTTCCTCCTGCGCGACGGCCGCGACGTCGTGGACTCCTGGCTCGACGCCTACAGGGACGGCAGCTGGGCGACGGACGAGGGCGCCTACCCCCTCGACGACACCGGCCGACCGGCCCTGATCCGCTGGCAGTCGAGCGTCTGGCTCCACCGCACCGAGGTGGTCCAGGAGACCTATGCGCGGACGGACCCCGGGCGCCGGGTGCTGATCCGCTACGAGGAGATGCGCGACGATCCGGTCGCCGCGCTGGAGAGGATCTGCGCGATGCTCCGCATCGAGGCGAGTCGGGACCAGCTCGGGGAGATCGCCGGGACGCATGACTTCTCGGCGGTGCCGACCTCGGACAAGGGCGCCGGCCGGGAGATCCGGCGCGCGGCGCCCGGCAGCTGGGCGGACCACATGTCGCGCCAGGAGATCCTCGAGATGCACGAGATCCTCGCCGAGAAGCTCGACGAGCTCGGCTATCTGCGCCCGGGCGACATCCCGAGCAGGAGGCGCGCGGCCTAGCTAGGAGATCTCGCCCTCGCCCGAGGCGGGGGCGCCGCTGGCGCGGCGACCACTCGTGCCCTGCGCGCGGGCTCCGGCGGGCCCGGTTCCGGGCTCGCTGACGTTCGTCTGCTCGGCCTCCCTCGAGCGGGCGCGCATGGCAGCCATCCCGATGACGAAGCCGACAATCGCGAACAGCGCCAGGATCACCGCGAGCAGCGGCGAGGCGAAGACCGCCAGGGCGATCACCAGCAGAGCGACACCCGCGACGATTCCGAAGCTGATTCCAGAGAAGGCTCCGTACATGTAGGGCCTATCCCCCGCCCGCAATGCGCCGAAACTCTCACGCGGGCGGGCCATGGCAGACTGCGGGCCGTGCGGCTGCTCGCGTTCAGCGACCTGCATCGCGACCTCGACCAGGCCGGCAGCCTGGTGGAGCGCTCCTCCGACTTCGATGCGGTGATCGGGGCCGGCGACTTCGCCTCGGTCCACGAGGGGCTCGAGGAGACGATCGACGCCCTCAAGCCGATCTCGGTTCCGACCGTGCTCGTGCCCGGCAACAACGAGACGGAGGCCGCGCTGCGGGCTGCCTGCGAGGGCTGGGAGAGCGCCACGGTCCTCCACGGAGAGGGCACCGAGATCGACGGGACGCAGTTCTTCGGCCTCGGGGCGGGGATTCCGATCACCCCCTGGGACTGGAGCTTCGACCTCGACGAGGAACAGGCGTCGGAGCGCCTGGCGGCCTGTCCGGAGGGCGCCGTGCTCGTGGTCCATTCGCCGCCCAGGGGACATTGCGACACCTCGAGCTCGGGCGACCACCTCGGCAGCGAGGCGATCCTCGAGGCGATCGAGCGGAAGCGCCCCTCCGTGGCCGTCTGCGGGCACATCCACGAGGCCTGGGGAGCCGAGGACGAGGTCGGCTCCACGAAGGTGATCAACCTCGGCCCGAGCGGCAGGCTGATCGAGGCATAGAGTTTCCGGCATGAACGACTGGAACGACCCGCCCCGCAGCCGCGACGAATGGCGGGTCGAGGTCGCGCTCGACCGCGACGAGCACGCCGACACCCTCTCGGGCGCGCTGCACGATCTTCAGCTCGACAACGAGGCGAGAAAGCTGCTCGGCGGCAGCGTGATCGTGACCCGCGACGGCCAGTTCATCTTCGTCTACGCCTGGCACGAGCAGTCG
>DATIDP010000174.1:0-2879 GCA_035456265.1 Solirubrobacterales bacterium
ACGCTGATCGCCGACACCTTCGCCTTCGCCTACGGCTTCTACAACTACTTCGGCCCCGACCGGCTGTTCCACCAGCTCGCCCACGACCTCGTCTTCAGGGTGCCGGGCCTCCTCGCGCTGCGTCGGTACGGGACGATCCCGGCCAATCACGAAAACGCCATGACGGCGCTGGGGAAGGGCGCTGCGCTTCTCGTCTATCCGGGCGGGGACCACGAGACCTACCGTCCCTCTTGGCACTCGGGGGAAATCGACTTCGGCCATCGCAGCGGCTTCGTCCGCCTCGCGCTTGCGGCCGACGTGCCGATCATCCCCGTAGTGGCCATCGGCGGACAGGAGACCGCCCTCTTCCTGACCCGCGGTGAGCGGCTCTCTCACCTCCTTGCCCTCGACAGGCTGCTGCGGGTAAAGGTCGTGCCGATTCAAATCGCACCTCCCTTCGGTGTGACGGTGCTGGACCTGCCGGGCCGCATCCCGCTGCCCTCCCAGATCACGATCCAGGTCCTGCCCCGGATCGACCTGCGCCGCCGATTTGGCCCCCAGCCCGACGAGGAGGCGGTCTACCACGCGGTCACGGCGATGATGCAGGAGGCGCTCGACGAACTCTCGGCCGAGCGCGAGCTGCTGGTCGTCGGCACGCTCGGTTCGCGCCACGAGAAGAGCGAAGTCGTCGAGGAGCTGGAGCACGGCGGTCTCGAGCGCGAGGTCGAGGCCGCGATCGAGGCCGACGAGGTCAAGAAGCGGGGAGGTTAGATATAGAGCTGAATCCCGAGCGACCTATGATTCTGCCGTCTCGCGTGAATGCACCGCTCCGACAAGGATGAAGATCGGGCTCGTCCTCGGTGCCGGCGGGATCCAGGGAGGTGCATGGCTCACGGGCGGGTTGGACGCGCTCGCCGAGGAGACGGGTTGGGACCCAGCGGAGGCGGACTATGTGATCGGAACCTCGGCCGGCTCGATGATCGGCGCGCTTTGCGCCTCCGGCGTCCCACCCTGGTTCATGGTCGCCCACTCGCGCGGAGAGACTTTCGACGGCGTCCGCGACGCCCAGGGCCGTCCCGCGGCGACGGCCGACCGCGCCGCCGGGGCACGATTCGAGCTGGAGCGCACCTGGCCGCCGATCGGTCCCGGCTCCTGGAAGCTCGCGCTTCGCACCCTTGCCAACCCTCGCCGCTATACGCCTGCGACTGTCTTCAGCGGCTGGTTGTGGCGGGGCGTCTTCTCGACCGAGTCGCTCAAGGAGACGATCCGTCGCGTCGTCCCTGCCGGCTGGAGCTTGCACCCGAACTTGTGGATCGTGGCATGCGATTACGAGACCGGCCGTCGCACCCCCTTTGGCCGCGTCGATGCCCCGCGGGCCGACCTCGCCGATGCCGTTGCGGCCTCCTGTGCGATCCCCGGCATCTACCACCCCGTGACGATCGGGAATCGCCGCTTCGTCGATGGGGGCATCTATTCGGTCTCGAACCTGGATCTGCTGCGAGACGAGGGCCTGGACCTCGTCATCTGCCTCAACCCGACCTCCACGCTGCACCCGATCCGCGCAATCAACCCACGCGACGCCGCCGCCATCTTCTTCCGCCGGGCCTCGGGTCGCCGCCTGGGCAGCGAGGCGAGGAAGCTCCGCACCAACGGCGCCGACGTTGTCCTCATTCAGCCCACGGGCGATGACCTCGAGGCGATGGGGCCGAACCTGATGCGGAGCGCGAACCGAAATCGCGTCATCGAAGTTGCGCGCCGCACGGTCGCCGAGCAGCTTCGCCAGCCGCGAAACCGCGAGCTGCTCGCCGACCTCCCAAAGGGGGATCCGCGCAGAACCCGTCGCCCCGAGGGCCCGCCCTCCGGTTGGCCCGACTGGCGCGACCAGTTGCGACGTCCCCCGCTGGCTGGTTGACCGAGGCTCGGGGCTGGGCAAGGCCCGCCGATGCGGGCGTTGCGTTTGCCGGGCTGACGTCGTGACTCGGCTCGAAGCGCGTGGGGGCCGGAGGTGTGAGGCTATGGGGTCACCGGTCCCTACCCAAGGAGAGATGGATGGCAGACAGCGTCTATCGAGTCACCGAAGTGGTCGGCGTCAGCTCGGATTCGTGGGAGCAGGCGACCAGGAACGCAGTGGAGAAAGTGAGCGAGACGGTGCGGGACCTGCGAATCGCTGAGGTCGTCCGCCAGGACGTGACGATCGACGGCGGAAAGGTCTCCGAGTTCCGCATCCGGCTCGGGGTCTCGTTCAAGTACGACAAGGAGTAGCGGCTCGATCCCCGGGGGCCGCCGGTCAGACGGCGGTTCTCGGGCCTTGTCGTGCGGGGGAGTTCCATTGTTCGCCGCTGGACGCCGCCACTAGGCTGACCTCGGCATGGCCCTCGACGATCGGCTGGACCTTTACGAGGTGAAGGCGCAATTCGAGCGCTTCACCGAATGGCTCGACCTGGGCGAGATCGTCGCCGACCTGGGGTTCCTGCGGCGGGCGCGGCGAACGCTGCTGCCTCTGCCCCTGATCGACCGACCCGTGCCGATTGACCGTTCGGCGCACCTGCAGCCGTTCCGCTCGCGACCGGTGCCGGTGCTTGAGGACAGGCGAATCGCTTTGGTGGCCTCGGGGGGCGGGGGGGCGGCCGTGGCCCTCGCGGGGGTCAAACGTGCCTTCGAGGAGGCGGGAGTCGAGCCGGCCGAGATCATCGGGTGTTCCGGTGGCGCGATCTGGGGCTCGATGTGGGCGGCGGGGATGAGCTCCGACGAGATGACGGAGTTCTCGCTCTCCTGGCGGCCGGAGGACTACCTCGACATCCAGTGGCTGAAACTGCCCCGGTTCGCCCTTTCGGCGCTCAGGGGGTTCACCGGGCTGGCCAAGGGAGAGGCGATCGAGCACCTCTTCGATGCCCGGCTGG
>DATIDP010000175.1:0-20424 GCA_035456265.1 Solirubrobacterales bacterium
GCGCCCGCGCGGCGGAAACAACTTGCGGCTCGACGGTGGGCGATCACCTGCGACCTTCCGAGATCAGGCCCGCCGCCCGACGGAGGACGGTATGTTGGGAGCGGTGAGCAACGCCGAGGCGAAGAATCTCGAGGCGATCTCGAAGGCCATCGACCAGCACAACTCGAACTGCCCGTTCCCGGCCAGCGAGGTCCGCATGAACCCCTTCGAATGCGACCGACTGGGGTGGGAGGAGATCCGGTGCCTGCCCATCGTCCCCGACGCAAACCTCGGCACCGGCGCCTTCCGCATCATCTGCTCGCGCGACCAGGAGGGCGAGGGGATCGAGGAGGCCGAGGCGCTCGGCATCCCGATCGAGGTCGCCGTGCCGGCGACGCCGGAGAAGCCGCCGGCCTAGCGGGGGGCGAAGCCCCCTATCGGAAGGGCCCTAGCCCTTCTTGCACTTCCCCTCGGCCGACTTGCACGGCTTCGGGCGCGCTCTCCATGGCTCGTGGCCGTGGACGCCGTCGTCGCCGTTGAAGAAGAGGGTTCTTGCCCACCGCCGTGAGGCCCCGGATGTTGCTGTCGCCACTGCCGCGCCGGATGTCCGACAGGCGCGTCTCGGTGGGGGGCTACCCAGGCCGGGCGGTGGCTCAGTTCAGCGCGGCGGCCAGGCGGCGGCGGTGCTCGCGCGCCAGCGGGTGGTCGGGCCCGAGCTCTGTGAAGATCGCGACCATCACTCGGCGCAGCACGTCCTTCCGCTCGGGGTCCTGCTCGGAGCCGAGGACCTCCTGGAGCTTCTCGAGGGCCGTCTCGGGGTCGCCCTCGTCCCAAGCTGCGAAGGCGGCCTGGAGGTCGTCCGAGGCGGCGCCGTTCTGCGCGAGCGAGAGCTCGGCGCGGGCCGACAGGCCGTCGGCGATGAAGTCGTGCGGGAAGCCCTTGAGAACGTCGGCCGCCTCGTCGGTCTCGCCGCGCTGAAGGAGGATCCGCCCGAGACCGATGGCGGCCTGCGCATGACGCGGATCGAGCTCGAGCGCCCTGCGAAGCGATTCCTCGTCACCCGACTCCGCGAGCTGGTCGGCCTCGGAGGGAACGATCTGGTTGAGAAACGCCTCGATCCGCACCGGCGGCACGGCGCCGATGAACTCGGCAACCACCTCGCCGTCCTTGAATGCCTTGACGGCCGGGATGCTCGAGATCTGGAACTGCTGCGCGATCCGCGGGTTCCGGTCGGTATCGAGCTTGGCGAGCTCCACCTCGCCCTTCCTTTCGCTCACCGCCTTCTCCAGGGCGGGGCCGAGCGTCCGGCACGGCCCGCACCACTCGGCCCAGAAATCGACGACGACCGGGACCTGCTTGGAGCGCTCGACGACCTTCTGCTGGAAATCCTGCTCGGATACGTCGTGGATCACGTCTCTGAGCGTAGCCGCCGGTTTCAGTCGGCAGTCGCGGCCGCCTGCGGCTCGGCCGAACCGGCAACGCGAGCCTGCTCGCCGGCGCCGAGATGACGGCGCAGGAAGTGGAGCTGGTCGGCGATCGCGCGGTCGCGCCAGGCGACGTAGATGTCGAAGTGCACGCAGGGGTACTCCCGGACCTCGATTCGGCCCTTCGCCTTCCAGGCCGCGGCCCGCACGGAGGCTGCGGGGATGACCACGTCGTGGTCGGCGATCTGGATCAGGATCGGGCAGCGGAGGTGGTCCATCCGGGTGATCGCCCGATTCGTCCACTCGGCGAAGACGGCGCGGCCGGTGACCTCGTTCCGCCAGGTCGGGCCGGCGATCGCCCGCATGCCCGGCTCGGAGTCAATCGCGGTCAGTCCCGCCAGCTCGCCCGGCGCGCCCACCGCCGCCATCATCAGCGGCTCCTGACCACGAAGCATCCGCACGGCGTCCTGGATGCCGATCTTCGTCAGCTTGAGCTGCTGGGCAAGGCCGGCGTAGCGGCCGATCTGCCTCAGGATGGCCATGCCGTCGAGGTCCGGCGTCTGCGAGATGACCGCCGCGATCCGCGGGTCTGAGGCGGCCACGTAGACCACATGCCCGCCCGCCCAGGAGGTTCCCCAGAGCACGATCCGCTCCGGGTCGACGCCATCGAGGCCGCGGGCGAACTCGGCCGCCGCGGCGTAGTCCTCACGGTGGCGTGGCGGCCAGGCGAACTGGCGCGGCTCGCCGCTCGACTTCCCGAAGCAGCGGTAGTCGAAGAGCAGGACGTCGAGGCCCGCCTCGGCGAACTCCTCGGCGAAGGGGAGGAGCCCCGAGTCCTTGGTCGCGCCGAACCCGTGGGCCATCACGACGCAGGGGCGCCCGCGCTCGCCGGCGAAGGCGTCGCCCTCGCCGCTCAGATGCCAGGCGGCGCAGGTCTCCCCATGACTCGGGAACGAAACGTCCGCGACCTCAGGCAGCTGCCGCCTCCGCTGTGATCACCCGGCCGGCGAGCTTCGGCGCCATTCCCCTCTCGACGCGCCCGCGGCCCGCGGGAAGCTCTCTGTTCCAGATGTCGTGCTCGTAGATGTACCAATCGATCTGCATCGTGTGGCGCGGCCGATCGGTGACCCGCCCGTAGTGCTGCTCCTGGTCCCGGCGAATCGTCTCCTCCATCTCCTCCTTCGGCGGCAGGGCGTAGTCACCGTTGAGGTAGCGAGCGACCACCCGGCTCTGGAGCTCGACGAAGGGGAAGAGGGTGGGGACGGTCTGGGCGAATCCGATGAAGGCGAGATCGTCGATTCCGGGCCAGAAGATCCGCTTGTAGAGAGGGAACCGATTCTCCGGTGCCGAGATGAAGTCCGGGTCGAAGAACGGGAAGGTGATCTTGTAGCCCGTGGCGTAGACGATCGCGTCGATCCGCTCGCTCGTGCCGTCCTCGAACTCGACTCGATCCCCCCGAAGCCCGCTGACGTTCGGCTTGGCGACGGCGTCGCCCGAGCCGAGCCGCAGCAGCAGCTCGCTGGACACCGTCGGGTGTGCCTCCAGGAACTCGTGGTTGGGGTGGGGGAGACCGAAGTCCTCCATCCGCCCGGAGGCGAGATACGGCAGCGGCCGGGCGAGCCAGCGCTGAAGCCTGAGCGGCAGGTACGGATTGGTCCTGACGAGCTTCCCGATCGGCTGGCCGAACAGGTACTTCGGCATTACCCAAGCACCGCTGCGAGTGGAGATGAAGACCTTCTCCGCCACGCCCTTGCGCGAGAGCTCGGAGACGATGTCCACCGCGCTGTTGCCGATCCCGACGACCAGCACGCGCTTGCCGACCAGATCGACTGGCTCGGTGGGGGAGAGGTAATGGTGCGAATGGAGCGTCTCGCCGTCGAAGCTGCCGGGGAAGTCCGGGAAGCGGGGGTCCCAGTGGTGACCGTTGCCGACGATCAGGAAGTCGAACTCCTGGATCGAGCCGTCGCCCACCCTGATTCGCCACCCTCCCCGCTCGTTGCGCTCCGCATGCTCGACCGGTGTCTCGAAGCGGATCCGGTCGCGCAGTGCGAAGGCATCGGCGTAGTCGTTGATGTAGGCGCGAATCCGCTCGTGGTGGGGGTAGTCCGGGTACTCGTCACCCATCGGCATGTCCCGGAAGGAGACGCTGTCCCTGTAGGTGTCGATGTGCAGGGACCGGTAGGCCGACGAGCGTCCGTTGGGATTGCCGAAGTACCAGTTCCCGCCGATGTCGTCGCTCGACTCGAAGCACGTGTAGGGCATGCCCCAGTCGGAGAGCGCCTTGCCCGCGGTGAGACCGCTGATCCCGGCTCCGATCACGCAGGTGGTGGGCTTCGCGGACATGGGGACCGTGAGTCTACGGGCAACTGGCCAGCCAGCCAGTCCGGGAGAGCTAGATGTCGCTCGAGACGTTGATGCCGAGGCTGTCGAGCAGATCCTGCGCCCAGCGGTTGAAGGTGTCGAACCACCCGGTCAGGATCGCCACGCCGAAGGCGATCAGGATGAGTCCGCCGATGGCCATGATCAGCGGGTAGTGGCGCTTGATGACGGCGAACGCGGTCGTCATCCGCGTGAACGCGATCGAGGTGAGCAGGAAGGGGATGGCGAGCCCGGCCGAGTAGACCGCCAGCAGAAAGGCGCCGTGCGCCGCGGACCCTGAGAGCGCGGCCGCGCTCAGGATGGCGGCGAGCGTGGGCCCGATGCACGGCGTCCACGCGAGGCCGAAGGCGGCCCCCGCGACGAGCGGTCCGCCGGTCCCGGCGCGCGCCAGCAGGCCCTCGACGTGCCACTCGCGGTTCAGCCGCGGGATGAAGAGCGCCGAGATGAAGAAGACCCCCATCGCGATGATCAGGCAGGCGGCGACCTTGTCGAGCAGCAGCTGGTGCTCCTGGAGCGTGCTCCCGATGCCGGTCGCTCCGAGCCCGAGCAGGATGAAGATCACCGAGAAGCTCGTCACGAAGAGCAGGCTGGGGACGATCACCCGACGCCAGTCCGCCCGCTCGAGGTCGGCGGCGGCGAGGCCGGTGACGGCCGAGAGGTAGCCGGGAACGAGCGGCAGCACGCAGGGCGAGAGGAACGAGACGATCCCCGCGGCCAGGGCGGTGAGGATTCCTACTCCGGAGGCGGGATCCCCGCTCATGGGTGGAATTCTGGCGGACGGATTACGCCCGGGCCATGCCTGGCCAGGCGTCGTGCGTCGGCACCGTGCTAATTACGGAACAGATCTGCGGATCGGCCCGGATGATGGTCCATACGGGCGTGCGTAGGGTTCGGCCTGCATCCGGATCCCCGGCCAACTGCACCCGTCAAAGGCGTCCCGCACGTTGGCCAACCCGGCGAGGCGGCCTTCATCCCCCTGGGGTCGCCTCGCCGGGCCCTTTTTCGGGCCCCTTGTTGGGAGGATCCGGAGCCTGACCAAATAGCGGCCGGAATCAAGGCTCCGGGCCCGGATCCTGGCCGAGGATCGAGCGCAGTCCGCGGGCAGCCTTCGGCGCGAGCTCCCGCGCGTTGTTGTTGAACATGACGTGGAGCTGCTCGGCCTCCTGGTCGAGCGACTTGGCTCGCCCGGCGATCTCCTCCAGCTCCTTCTTCGAATAGTCGTAATCGAAGCGCTCCGCCACGCTGCGGCCGTGCAGGTAGCCCTCGGTGTTCCGGCCATGGCAGCGCATGTAGGCGAGCGCGTCACTGGTCACCGCGTCGATGGGCGGGAAGATCGGCACGTGCTCCCCAGGGGGGGTGTCAACGCAGACGAAGACGGCGCCGTGAGCCGAGAGCCAGTCGAGCACGCCCTCGAAGCGCTTCTCCGACGCCCAGCTGCGGCGCCTGAACTCGACGGCGACGGGGACGGGGGAGAGGCCCTCGATCACCGGCAGGAGCTCATCGAGCTCGTTGTGCCGCGGGTCGAATGCGGGCGTCAGCTGGAGAAGATACGCGCCGAGCTTGCCGGCGGCCGAGAGCGGCTTCATCGCCTCCGCCGTGCGGCGGACCATCTCATCTTGGAGCGGGGCATCGAGCAGGACCCGGCCGCGCTCGTTGGTCTCGACCTCGTCCCGGAGATCCTTGGGGAGCTCCCTGAGCTGGGCGGCGTGGCGGGAGAGGAGTCGGTGGAGCTTGACGTCGAAGCGAAAGCCATCCGGCGTGCCCTTCGCCCAGTTCTCGACGGTCGAGACCGCCGGGATCGCGTAGAAGGTCGAGTTGAGCTCCACGCCTTCGAAGCGCTCGGCGTAGAAGGCGAGCCGCTCCTTGGCGGGCAGGCCCTTCGGGTACCAGTGCTCGACGAAGCCGGGGTCCGACCAGCTCGAGGTGCCGACGAGGATGGACACCTCGCGGATGATCCGCTATCGCGCGCTTGCCAGCGGCTCCAGGAGGGAGCTGCCGCCGCGCTCCCAGCTGTCGAGCACGTGCTGGGCCCAGCGGGAGTCCAGGTCGAGCAGGGCCCGGACGCCGAAGAGGATGTCGTCGGCCAGAGCAGGCTCACCGATGGCGAGGGCCTGCGCCATGTCGTAGACCGCGATGTTCTCGTGGACCGAGTCGGCCTCGACGTGCTCGTCGAAGAAGTCGAGGGCGTCCTCGCCGAGCCCAAGCCGCCGTAGCCCCTTCGCGTAGCGCCCGTTCGGGATGGGGGAGGTGGTCTCGAAGGCGGCGAGGTGGCCGACGATCGCGCCTCGGAGCCTGCGGTGGAGCCCGAACAGGGACATCAGGTTGACGGTCGCGAGCGTCACGGCGGGGATTCGGTCGAGGTGGGCGCCGTAGCTCGGATCGAGACCGAGGGCTCGCATCGCCTTCGCGAAGAGCGTCGCGTGGACCCGCTCCGGGCGCCCGCCTCCGTACTCATCGGCCTGGACCTCGACCAGCGCGGCCTTTGCCGGGCCCTCGAGGCGAGGGATGGCCCAGGAGTGCGGGTCGGCCTCCTTGAGCTGGTAGGCCGAGCGGTGGATCAGGAACTCGCGGAATTGGTCGAGGTCCGCGGTTCGCTCCACGTAGCTGGACAGCTGCGGCCCGTCGTCCCCATCGATCAACCGGTTGATCTCGTCGCCGAGCCTCGTCGGATCGGCGGGGCCATCGCCGGCGGGCAGCCGCTCCCGCAGCGTGGCCTCGAAGTCCGCCTCGAGCTCTGCCCGGAGCGCGAGCAGCGCCGGCTGCCATTCCCAGCGCTCGTCCACGCCGGCGAAGCCGCGGTAGTGGAGCTCGTAGAGCAGGTAGAGCGAGAGCTGGAAATCCTCCCCGAGTACCCCGTCTCCGGCCTGACCCGCGAGCAGGCCACCGGCCTCGTCGTGTGCGGGCGGAGGATCGCTCAGCGTCGCGATCAGCAGCTCGCTGAGCGCGCCACGCGGCGTGGGCAGCTGGGGGCCCCGCCCATTGACGGTCTCGACGCCGACCGCCTCGGCTCCATTGATCGCCATCGTGAGACGGCTCTACCCGCATCCGCGAATGACAGTCGCGAATGCAGGCGTTTCGTCAGGGAGGGGAAAGGGCAATCCCTCGCCACGTGACCACCGAGCTCACGCCGTATCCGAATGGCCCCTACCTGCTCCGCGGCGACTTCCGCCTGACGGACGTCGACGGCGCTGAGATCGATCCACGCCGGAAGACGATCGCGCTATGCCGCTGTGGGGCGTCGCGTCGTAAGCCGTTCTGCGACGGCACCCACAAGCTGATCGGATTCCGGGCCCCCGGAGGCGAGACCGTTTCCCTCGGCAGGTCGGTTTCGCTCGGCAAAGCGGCGCCGTAAGCGGCGCTTCGAGGAAGCGGCCCGGGGCACCACGCCACCCCCGTAGGGGACGCCGCCCCGGGCAAGGCGCTCGCGCACGGCGAGCCAGGAGCAGACGCCGCGCTCGAGCACCCAGAGCGGTGCGCACAGGGAGGCGACGGCGGGGAAGACGCGTCGCCCGCCCGCCCGCTGACGGCCGATCTCGGCGAGCGCGATGATGCCGGCCGCGAGCGCCGCGGGCGGCCGCCATTCCCTCCGACGCGCGGCGAGGGCCATTCCGGGCACCACCGCCAGCCAGGCCGCCATCCGGCCCGGAATCGCAAAGTCGTCGTAGGCCTGGCGGACTCGCTGCGAGAGGAAGTGGGAGGCACTCGGCGGACGGCGCGGCACGTAGAGGTCGAGTGGGCTGAGCACCGTGCCACCGGCCGCTCGGATCGTCCTGATCAGCTCCAGGTTCTCGAAGATCACATCACCGTCGTAGCCGCCCGTCCGGAGCAGCGTGCTGCGCCGGACCGCGAGGGTCCCCGGGAAATCGGCGCCCAGCGCTCGGTTGAGCAGGATGCGACCGGTGTCCCAGAGCGCGTGCCACGGCGCCGGGTCGAAGTAGTTCTGAGGCCGGACGCAGTCGGCGAGTCCGAGCAGCCCAACCGCGCGAATCAGAGACCGCTCGTCGTAGCGCACATCGTCGTCAGCGATCACGACCGGCTCGTGGCTCGCCTCGCGGACGCCGGTGAGCACCCCACCGACCTTCCCCATCACCGTCTCCAGTGCCGGATCGGGCCGCAGATGACGCCCGAGCGGCGCCCAGGCCTCGGCGTGGCCGGCGAAAAGCGGCTCCGGCGAGCCGTCGATGACGATCAACTCGACTCCCAGGGGAAGACCACGCAGGTATGCGGTGAGCTCCGCGAAGGCGTCGTCGTCGGTCCAGCGGATGGGGAGGATGTAGCTGACTCTCACCCCTCTCGTCTGACCGGCCGCCGGATTGGGTAAACAGCGCTCATGAGCCGGCTGAGGCGGGTCGATTGCGGCAGTTCTGGCATCAACCGCCGGCGTAGAGGGCGGGGATTCGAGTACGTCGACCAGACCACGGGCGAGCGCATCACCGACGAGGACGTCCTCCAGCGCATCAACGCCCTGGCGATCCCACCGGCCTGGGAGGAGGTCTGGGTCTGCGCCGACCCGCTCGGGCACATCCAGGCGACGGGGGTGGACGCGCGCGGCCGCAAGCAATACCGCTACCACGACCGCTGGCGCGAGCGGCGCGACCGCCAGAAGTTCCAGGACATGCTCGAGTTCGCGAACTCGCTGCCGGAGCTCCGTCAGCGGGTCGAGCGCGATCTGCGAAAGCGCAGGATCTCGCGGGATCGTGTGCTGGCATGCGCGGTGCGCCTCCTCGACCGTGGCTTCTTCCGAATCGGCTCGGAGGACTACGCCGAGGAGAACGAGACCTACGGGCTCGCCACGATGCGCAAGCGGCACGTGAGGGTCACCGGTAACACCCTGGTGTTCGACTATGAGGCCAAGGGCGGCAAGCGGCGCGTCCAGACGCTCGCCGATCCCAGGGTCTCGCGGCTGGTCAAGACGCTGCGGGAGCGGAGCGGAGGGGGGCACGAGCTGCTCGCCTACCGCAACGGAACAGAATGGCGGGACATCCGCTCCACCGACATCAACGACTACATCCAGCAGACCGTCGGCCGGGAGCACAGCGCGAAGGACTTCCGAACCTGGAACGCGACGGTGCTCGCCGCCGTCGTCCTCGCCGCCTCGGCACGTGAGCGCGACATGAGCACGAAGGGAGGCCGCAATCGCGCCAAGCGAGACGCGGTGAAGGAGGTCTCCCATTACCTCGGGAACACGCCGGCCGTCTGCCGGGCCTCCTACATCGATCCGCGGGTCTTCGACCGCTTCGACGGTGGCCTCACCGTCGGGGGCGTGTTCGAGCGCCTGCCGGAGGACCCGGCCGACTGGCCGGAGATTCAGAGGCCGATCGAGGAGGCCGTGCTCGACCTCATCGACCGGCGTGAATCCTCACCCGCGATCGAGCGGGTGGACTAGGACCTCGATCCCGACTTCCTGCCGCCCTCGCGGCCGGCCGCGCGCTTCTGCGACTTGCTGCCGCCGCTGCCCTTCCCGCTTCTCTTCCCGCCCCTGCTCGAAGAGTCGGGCGAGTTGGCGATCGAGGCCGCGCGCTGCTTGCTCATGCCCTTCTTGCGCAGCCCCTCGTACTGCTTGTCGTTCTTGACGGACTTGCCGTGGTCCTTCGCCATTTCGTGCCTCCTCTCTCGCAGCGTGTGGTGGAAATACCCTGCTCGGCAGGCGTTCAACCCCGGTCAGGCGGTGACGCCCACCGACTCGAGCGAGGCGTCGATCGCCCGGTCGAAGCCGTCCCAGAGCGTCTCGGCCGCGTGGCGCTCCTCCGGAAGGATCGTCTGAGCGACGCCGGCCGCTGACTCGTCGCCCGCCCGCTCCGCAACCCGCCGGAGCTGCTCGTACGACGCGATCTCGAGGTGCTCGAACGCGTAGGCGAACCCGGCGAGCTTCGCGGGGGTGTCGGGCTGGGCCGCGAAGAACATGCCCCAGTTGAGGGCGCCGAGCTTCATCGCGGCGTCCTTGAGGAAGTTGGGGCTCGCTCCGCGGGCCTCGAGCCGCTCCTCGATCAGGGCCTTGTGCTTCTTCGTCTGCTCCAGGTGCTCCTCGTAGTCCTGGCTCAGCTTCGGGTCCCCGCCGATGTCGATCGCCTTCTTCAGCATCTGCTCGGCCTGGGACTCGATCGCGTGGGCGTCGCTCAGGTACTTGTTGAGCTGATCCCCAAGGTCGTCCGGGTCCTTGTCCCGAAGGGACGCGTTGACAGCGACGTCCCAATTGTCCGAGAGCCGTCGCGCCATCTCGTTCTCCTGGCTCGCGATCTCCTTGGCGAGCTCAACCGTCTGCCGATCATTGGCATGCTCGGCGATCCGGGACAGCAGCTCATATGCGGCGAGCTCCATGTGCTCGTAGGAGAAGGCATGGGAGGTGAGCTTCCCGGGCGTGTCGGGCTGGAACTTGGCGAACAGGGCGAAGGCGGGCGCGCTGGCCGCGCCGGCAAGGTCCTTCAGCTTGTTCGGCGATCCGCCGAGCTCCTCGAGCCGCTGCTCGACCCGCCGCTTCTGATCCTCAGTCTCCCCGATGTGCCGCTCGAAAGCGGCCTCCAGAGTGGCATCGCCGGCGATCTTCGGGGCGATCTTCAGCTGGACGAGGGCCTGCTCCTCGATCGAGTGGATGTCGCCGAGGTACTTGACGATCTGCTCCTGAATGGTTCTCTCGCTCATCAAAGCTCCTTATTCGCTGACCTACCCCTTGTGCCGCGCGCGGCGCGCGATCAAACCCGCCGCGACCAGCGGCGCGCCGACCGCCGCGGCGCCGGCCGCCATCCGGGCAAGCGCGGAACCGCTCCGGTTTCGCCATCCGCCCTCGACGGCGTTCAGCTCCGGTTCCGGCGCGAGGACGTTGCCGGGGCTGTACTCCGCGTCCCCGTCGTCGAGTGCCGCCATCTCGAAGAGCTTCGGGGCGATCCGTTCGTAGAGAGGGCGCGGGATGAGCGCGGCGCCGGCAGCGACCGCGTGACCGACGCGACCGACGCTGATCTCGCCGCGCGGCTCGCGCACCGCCTCGACGATCGCCTTGGCGGTTCGATCGACGTCGATGACGGGCGAGACGGGCTTGACCGGCCGCCCGGTGTAGTTCGCGGCGTGCCGGAAGATCGGGGTGTCGACGGACTCGGGGAGGACGGTGCAGACGTGGATCCGCTCGGCGCCCGTCGTCGTGGCGATTCCCTGGCGCAGCGACGCGGAGAAGGCCCGGACGGCGTGCTTCGAGACGACGTACGGGATCACGTACGGCGAGGTGACGCGGCCCCAGACGGATGACAGGTTCACGAGCACGCCCGAACCCTGCCGGCGGAACTGTGCGAGGGCCGCTCGTGCACCGTAGATCTGGCCGAGGAGATTCGTCCTGATCACCCCGTCGAAGACGTCCGAGGGCATGTCCTCGAAGTGGCCGTAGGCGATCACACCCGCATTGCTGATCCAGGCGTCGATGCGGCCGAAGCACTCGACCGCCGCAGCCGCGAGGTCGCGGATCTGGGCCTCGTCGCCGACATCGGTGAGGACGGTGAACGCCTCTGCGCCAAGGGCCTGGCACCGCGCGGTGACCTCATCGAGGTCGTCAGGGCTCCGCGCGGCGAGGACGAGGTTGGCGCCCTCCGCAGCGAAGCGCTCAGCCGCCGCGCGCCCGATTCCGCTCGAAGCGCCGGTGATCACGACAGCGGAGCCGCTGATCTCCGGACCGCTCTGGCGCATTGCTCGCCGCCTGTACCTACGGCTCGAGGACGACCTTGATGGCGCCGTCCTGCTTCTTCTGGAACATCTCGTAGGCTCGCGGCGCCTGATCCAGTGGGAGACGATGCGTCGCCAGATCCTCGACGCCGAGCGGATCGTCCTCCCGCTCCAGCAGCGGCACGATCTCGTCGATCCAGCGCTTCACGTGAGCCTGACCCATGCGGACCTGCACGCCCTTGTCGAAGAGCTGCATCATCGGAATCGGGTCGAGCTGTCCGCCATAGACACCGCTGATCGAGAGCGTGCCGCCCCGACGCACGGTGTCGATCGCCTGATGCAGCACCTCCATGCGGTCGACCCCGAACTTCTCGATCGCCTTCGCCGCGATGGAATCCGGCAGCAGGCCGGCCGCGCTCTGTGCCACCTTGCCCAGCGGTGCGCCGTGCGCCTCCATGCCGACCGCGTCGATGACGCCATCGGGACCGCGTCCGCCGGTCATCTCCTGGATGGTGGCGGGCACGTCGTCGTGCTCGTCCGAATCGAGTGTCTGGACATCGTGGCGGGCCGCCATCTCGAGCCTCTCCGGAACCCGGTCTATGCCGATCACGATCTCGGCGCCCTGGCGCCGTGCGATCCGGGTGCACATCTGGCCGATCGGTCCGAGTCCGTAGACGGCGAGGCTCCCGCCCTTCGGGATGGCGGCGTACTCGACCGCCTGCCAGGCGGTGGGGAGGACGTCGGAGAGAAACAGCCAGTGCTCGTCCGGACGGCCGTTCTCTGGCACCTTGACCGGGCCGAAGTGCGCCTGCGGGACCCGGAGATACTGGGCCTGCCCGCCCGGGACCTCGCCGTAGAGCTTGGTGTAGCCGAACAGTGCGGCGCCCTTGTCGTGTTCGCGGACCTGGGTCGTCTCACACTGGGCGAATAGCCCCTGGTCGCACATGTAGCAGTGGCCGCAGGAGATGTTGAACGGGATCACGACGCGATCTCCCGGCGAAATCTGCTTCACCTCCGAGCCGACCTCCTCGACGATGCCCATGGGCTCGTGCCCGAGGATGTCGCCCTCGCCGATGAACGGCCCGAGCACCTCGTAGAGGTGCAGGTCGGAGCCACAGATCGCCGTGGAGGTGATCCGAATGATCGCGTCGGTCGGCTCCTCGATCTTGGGATCGGGAACGTTGTCGACGCGCACGTCCCTCCGTCCGTGGAATGTCAGGGCCTTCATCGGAACGAACCTCCTCGTGGTCACGCGCTTGACAGCCGAGCCCGGATCGGCCGGCAGCCTTGTCTCGTCCTGCCTGGAGGAGTTACCTCCGCCACAGGTGGTGCAAACGGAGGAGAAACCGCGCCGCCGGGCTCAGAGGGGGGAAATCCGGCCTCTGGCGCCGAGGTGGACGGAATGCACGGGAACGGGGATTATGTGAAGTCGAGGCTGGAACCCCAGGAGCCTCGCCCGAGTCACCTCAGGAAGCCCCGGATCGTGCCGTGCCGCCCGAGGCCCGTTATGCCGCCCCGCCTCGCGGGTAATGGCAAGGCAACCGGCGCAACCACGATCCGAGGAGGAATCGCACCAATGGAGGCTTCTGCCACCGAGACCGGACACATCACCGGCACCAAGGACAAGGACTACAACATCATCTGGTTCACCGAGCAGTGCCTGTCCAACGCGTTGCGTCTCGAGACCTACATCCAGGACGCCGAGCGTGATGGCGACCACGACCTCGCCGAGTTCTTCCGCAAGGCCCAGCACGAGAGCCAAAAGGGCGCCGAGCAGGGCAAGGACCTGCTGAAGAGCCGCCTCTAGGCGAACCGGCCCGGCCGGGAGCCGTCAATCCCGGCCATTTGCGCGTGTTTACCGGTTATCGGCTGGTGCCGATCTACGATTGATGCATGCCGCTCAGGGATCGGGAACTGATCACTCCTGCCCCCACCCTGAGCAACCTGCAGGAGATCTCGGCGCCCGCGCTGATCGCGATGCTGGTCGCCACGGCGATCGTCGTAGTCGATGCCATGACCTCGCAAAGTCTCGTCTTCATCGGGCTGCTCGCGATCCCTCCGGTGATCGCCGCAACGAGCTCATCGCTGCCCGAGACGGCGGTCGTGGCGGTCTTCTGCGTGGTGCTGGCCCTCTTGTCGCCCCTCTGGGGTGGGATCGCCGAGGGAGAGCGCTGGGTCTCGGCGGCGGTGGTTCTCGCCGGCGCCGCCTGCGGGATCTGGGTAGCGAACCTGCGAGCGCGGCTGGCCCGAGAGATCGCCGCCTCCGAGCTGCTCGCCGAGGCCGGCGCGCTGATGGAGGACGCGCTCAGCCAGAGGGAGCGCGCCCAGCATCTGGTCGCGCTCGCCGTCCCGAGCCTCGGGGATGTGGCGATGGTCGACATGCTCACCTCCGAGGGCCTGATCGAGCGCATGGCGGCGCAGAGCGGCGGCAGCGAGGTGGCCGAGGCGATGGTCAACCTGCGCCATGACTCCCCGATCGACCCGCAGGGGCCCCATCCGGTCGCCGAGGTGATCCGCAGTGGCAGGACCAAGTACCTCGACCAGCTCACGGACGAGCAGATCGACGCGATCACGACCCGCGAGAACGAGCGGCAGACGCTCCGCAGGTACCGCTTCCAGTCATGCGTCGTCCTCCCACTGGGCGCACGCGGTGCGGTGCTCGGCGCGCTCACGCTCTGGATCATGCGGCCGGCCAAGGCGTTCGATGAGACGGCCCGCCGCACCGCGAAGCGGCTCGCCGACCGAGCCGCCCTGGCCCTCGACAACGCCCGGCTGCACGAGCAGCAGAGCCACATCGCGGCGGTCCTGCAGCACAGCCTCCTGCCGCGCTCGCTGCCGGAGATCAGCGGCTTCCAGGCCTCCTCGCGGTTCCTGGCCGCCGGAGAGGCCTATGAGGTCGGCGGCGATTTCTACGACGTCTTCCGCAGCGGATCGCGCAGCTGGACGGCTGTGATCGGCGACGTCTGCGGCAAGGGCCCGGAGGCGGCATCGCTGACCGCCCTGGCCCGTTACACGGTCCGGACGGCGACCTCCCCCGACAACTCACCGAGCGACGTTCTCCGGGCGCTCCACGACTCGATCAACTCGGAGCGCAACGACTTTCGTTTCTGCACCGCGGCGCTCGCGCGGATCCAGGCGCCGGCGAACGGGAACGGCGAGGCGCGGGTGACGGTGTCGCTCGGCGGGCACCCGCTGCCGATCATCCTGCGCAGGGACGGCCGCGTCCAGCCGATCGGCCAGCCGGGGACCATCCTCGGCGTCCTGCCCTCCCCCACGCTCGCCGACGTCGAGGACACGCTTGATGTCGGGGACTCGCTGATCCTCTACACCGACGGGGTGCTCGACGTCGCGAACCGCGCCCAGCGAGGCGATCCAGACTGGTTCAACGATCAGATCGCGGTGTCAACGGGAAAGAGCGCCGACGAGATCGCGGAGAGGCTGGCCCAGGCCGCGATCGAGCGCCACGGCAGCGAGCTCCGCGACGACATCGCGATCCTGGTCCTGCGCAACGGCGATTGACGCGGCCGGTCCACGTCGGCTGCTCGGGCTGGGTCTATCCCCACTGGCGCGAGGTCTTCTATCCGAAGGGGATTGCGCAGCGCGAGTGGCTGAGCCACTACGCCCGCCACTTCGACACCGTCGAGATCAACAACACGTTCTACCGGCTGCCCTCGCCCTCGGCGGTCGAGGGTTGGGTCGAGCACAGTCCCGACGGATTCCTCTTCGCGGTCAAGGTCAGCCGCTACATGACCCACATCAAGCGTCTGACGATGGTGGAGCAGGGAATGAAGCGCTTCTACGAGCCGCTGGAGGCCCTCACCGGGAGCGGCAAGCTCGGCCCCCTGCTCTGGCAGTTCCCGCCGAACTTCCAGCGAGACCTCGACCGCCTCCGCGATGCCCTCGCCGCACTGCCGGAGGGCAGGCACGCCTTCGAGTTCCGCCACGACAGCTGGTTCGACGACGAGGTCTATGCACTGCTCCGCGAACACGATGTCGCCCTCGTCATCGGTCACGAGCGCTCGCGCTGGGTGAGCACGCCCCTCGTCCGCACGACCGACTGGACCTACGTGCGGTTCCACTTCGGAGGTCGCGGCCGGCACGGCAACTACTCCGACGCGGAGATCGCGACCTGGGCCCGTCGACTGGCGCAATGGCGGCGGGACACGGAGATCTACGCCTACTTCAACAACGACTGGCAGGGTTTCGCGATCAGGAACGCCCGCCTGCTGAAGCGCAAGCTCGGGCTCTGACCCGAAGGATCAGCGGCGGCGCCAGTTGCCGCCGAGCAGCTTGCCGAGGCGCCCGCCGCGGCGGGGACTGAACTGCGGCGCGGCCTGCTTGGGCGGCGGCAGCCGCGCAGCGGCGGCGGCATCGATCGAGAGGCGGACCGCTCGCTCGGCCGTCCGCGCCACCTCGGGCGCGTCCACGAATCGGAGCTGTCCGTCGGCCCCCTCGATCACGAACCCGTCGAGGATGTGCTCCTGGTAGTTGTCGACCACCTCGTCGACGATCCCGACCCGCTCGCCGTCGGAGGCGTAAACGGGGGTCCCACGCTTCACGGCGGCGTAGTGGATCGGGTGGCCGTCGTCCTGGCTCACGCCCCGCAATATACGTTGGCGGCATGGCCGGCTACTCGGGCACTCCGCTCGCCAAGAAGCTGGGTATCAAGGAGGGCCACCGTGTCGCCTTCCCATCCGCCCCGGACGGCTTCAGGGACCTGCTCGGCGAGCTTCCGGACGACGTCTCGATCAAACCCCGTGCAACGGGTCCGGTCGACGTCATCGTCTTCTTCACCAGGCGCCGCGCTGAGCTCGAGCGCCGCCTGCCCGCCCTCAGGCGTGCTATGGATCCGGCCGCCGGCCTCTGGATCGCTTGGCCGAAGCGCGCTTCGGGCGTCGAGACTGACATGACCGAGGACGTTGCGCGGGAGCTCGGCCTCACCAACCGCCTGGTCGACAACAAGGTCGCCGCGATCGACGAGACCTGGTCGGGGCTGCGCCTCGTCATCCGGCTCGAGGATCGACCCGGTCAGGCGAAGCGCGCTCGAACCTGAGGCTCGTCCAGGAAGTCCGCGATCACGCGCGAGAGGCGGCCGCCCTGCCAGGCGAGTGGGGATTTGCCCGGTTCCTCGCTCACCAGACGGCCGGCGGGCAGCCGCTCCGCCCAGGCCTCGGCCATCGCGTATGGATGGGCAGGATCGGCCTCGTCATAGCTCGCCACCACCAGCGCGGGAACGTCGAGCGTCTCCAGCTCGGCCAGGCCGTCGAACGGCAGCGAGCGAGGCACCTCGCGAAGCGCTTTGGCGACCGCCTCGGGGTGCCGGTGACGCTGCATTCGCTCACGCGTGATCCTCAGCGCGGTCTCGCGCCAGGACGGATCGACGCGCAGGTCGGCCTTGTACGCCTCCATGAATCCCTCGACGCCGCCTCGCTCCAGCCCCTCGGCCAGGCGGTCCCACGAAGCGAGCACCTCGTCGGTGGCCGGGATCCCGAGCGTCACAGGGCCGCCGAGAACGAGCGCAGCGACCTGGTCGGCGTGGTCGAGCGCGTAGGCGGTCGCCGTATGGCAGCCCATCGAGTGCCCGCAGAGGGCCGGGCGCTCGCCCGGACAGCGATCGGCGAGCACAGCCCCCAGATCGCGCGTCAGCTCGGGGTAGCCGTAGCCCTCGCCGCCCGGAGCGGCCGGGGACTCTCCATGTCCCCGAGCGTCGTAAGAGATCAATCGGTACCCGCGCCGCGCGAGGGCGATCGAGCCATGCAGGACGTAGCGCCTGGTGGCCGTCAGCCCGTGCAGCAGGAGGATCGGAGGCCCCTCCCCCACATCCTCGCCCGCCAGCCGCATCCCGTCGGAGATGACCTCGAAGGGGCGCGGCTCGAGATCGCTCTGCGCGGAATCGGGCGTCATCAGGGCGCGCCGAAGGCTACCCAGGGCGCCTGCGATGATCGCGGCATGCCGCCCGAGCCCGCCGCGGATCCATCGCCCCCACCCAGGTGGGTGCGGCTCATGGGACGGGCGATCAGCGTGGTGATCTCGAGGGCGCCGTTTCTGTGGCCCCTGCTGAGGGGCTGGAGCCACAGCTTCTGGGAGAGCGCCGCGCCAACCTGGGACCAGCGGGTCGGCCGCTCAGGGCCCGGCCACCTCGCTCCACTCGCCACCGCCCTGCTCCACGTTCGGCCCGAGCCCGAGCGCGCCCTCGACGTCGGCACCGGACTGGGCGACGGCGCGCTCCTGATCGCCCGAGAGTTCCCGCACGCGCGGGTCCGGGGCGTCGACCTCTCCGAGGAGATGGTCCGCCGCGCTCAGGGGCGCATCGGCCTCGATCCGGAGGGACGGGTCGCGTTCAAGGTGGCCGACGCCTCGAAGCTGCCATTCGAAGACGACTCCTTCGATCTGGTCGCCCAGCTCAACATGCCGCCCTTCTTCTCCGAGATCGCCCGCGTTCTTCGCCCGGGCGGATTCGTCGTCATCGCGACCAGCTGGGGACCGAGCACCCCGTTCTACACGCCTGATTCGGTCCTGCGCCGCGGCTTCGGCAGGTACGGGATCGAGCCCGTCGAGACCGGCGAGGCTGCCCAGGGGACGTACTTCGTCGCCCGTCGGCCAGAGGCCCGGCCCGAATAGATTCACCGGATCGACTCCGCCCGCTCCCACCTCCTGCTCGTCAACCCGCACTCCGCCGGCGGGCGGACGCTCAAGCTCCTGCCGGAGGCCGAACGCGAGCTGCGAGCCCGGTCGATCCCGTACCGCGTCGTGCGCACGCGGAGCCTCGATCACGGAATCGGCGAGGCGCAGCGCGCAGCGGAAGCCGGCGAGGTTCCGGTGGTGATGAGCGGCGACGGCCTGGTGGGACAGGTCGGCGGCGCCTTGGCCGAGAGCGATGCGACGATGGGCATCATTCCCGGAGGCCGGGGCAACGACCTCGCCCGTGTCCTGGGGATACCCGCGGACCCGGCCGGAGCGGTGGCTGTCCTGGCCGACGGCGACACGAAGCGAATCGACGTGGGCGTGGCGAACGGCCGCCGCTTCCTCGGCGTCGCCTCCTGCGGCTTCGACTCCGATGCCAACCGGATCGCGAACGAGGCCAGGCTGATCAGGGGCAATCTCGTCTACGCCTACGCGGCGATCCGCGCGCTGATCGCCTGGCACCCGGCGATGTTCACGCTGATCCTCGACGGCGGTGACCCGATCTCCTACCGGGGCTACTCGGTCGCGGCGGGCAACAGCCGCGCCTTCGGCGGCGGCATGTTCATCGCTCCCCACGCGGAGCTCGATGACGGGTTGCTCGACGTGGTCACGGTCAGCGACGTGGGCAAGCTGCGCTACATCAGGGGGCTGCCCAAGGCCTTCCAGGGCACCCACCTCGACAACGACGAGGTCACCGAGCGGCGGGCGGCGACCGTGGAGATCCGGGCCGACCGCGACTTCGCCGTCTTCGCCGACGGCGAGCACCTCACCGACCTGCCTGCGACCGTCAGTGTGCTCCCGGAGGCGCTCCGCGTGATCGCTCCGCCCGGACCGCTGGTCGGGCCGCCGAGCTGAGGCAGGGTCCCCGGCGGGGCAGGCCCCTAACCTCCGGCCGCGATGAGCGCCATGTTCACCGCGAAGCGCGGCGTCGCCCGGGCCGTGGGGGCGCTGAGCCGTCGCAGCGGGCGCGGCGGCGGCACGACCCTGCCCGGCCGGCTGCTGGTCCGCATGGAGCCGGATGCGATCGAGCGGCTCGCCGCCGAGCTCCAACGGGGATCGATCGTCGTCAGCTCGACCAACGGCAAGACGACCACGGCGGGGATGATCTCGGAGGTCCTCCGGGCCGACGGCCGCGCGCCGGTCCACAACCGGGCCGGCTCGAACATGCACTGGGGAGTCGCGACCGCATTGCTCGAGCAGTCGGGCGACGAGGGGCTCTTCGAGCTCGACGAGGCCTGGCTTCCCCGGGTGGCCCCGCAGCTGCGCCCGCGGCTGGTCGTGCTCGGCAACCTCTTCCGCGACCAGCTCGACCGCTATGGCGAGCTCGAGCGCCTGGCGGACGAGTGGGCGGAGCTGGCCGGCCGCCTCGAGGGCTCGTGCGAATTCGCCCTCAACGCGGACGATCCGCTGATCGCGGACCTGGGACGCGACGGGAACCTCAGGCGCCGGCCCGGCGTCACCTACTTCGGCATCGAGGACGAGGGCCAGGCGCTTCCCGAGCTCCAGCACGCACACGACGCCAAGCACTGCCGCCGCTGCGGCGCGCCATACGTCTACGACCGCGCCTTCGTCGGCCACCTCGGTCACTACACCTGCCCCAACTGCGACGCCGACCGGCCGACCCCGGACGTCGCCGCGATGAGGATCGAGCTGCATGGGATCTCGGGGTCCAGCGTCCACGTGGCCACGCCGGAAGGCGATCTCGATCTCGAGCTGCCCCTCCCCGGCGTCTACAACGTCTACAACGCCCTCGCGGCGATCACCGCCGGGCTGCGCTCGGGCGTTCCGCTCGAGGAGATCCGCCAGGGCCTCGAATCGATGCGGGCCATGTTCGGGCGCGTCGAGACCATCGAGGTCGCGGGCAAGCCGGTCTCCATCCTGCTGATCAAGAACCCGGCCGGCGCCAACGAGGTGCTCCGGACCCTGCAGCTCGAGTCCGGGAACGGCGGGATCGACCTCTGGGTCGCGCTCAACGACCGGATCGCCGACGGCCGTGACGTCTCCTGGATCTGGGACGCGGACTTCGAGCTGCTGGCCGACGGCGTCCGGCGGGTGGTCTGTGCCGGCACAAGGGCGCCGGAGATGGCGCTCCGACTCAAGTACGCGGGTTGGCCGCAGGAAGCCATCGAGGTGCTCGAGCCGATTGAGACCTCGCTCGATGAGGCGGTCTCGGCATCGCCTGACCGCCTCTTCGCCCTCCCCACCTACACGGCCCTGCTCGAGCTGCGCACCCTGCTCGCCCACCGCGGCCTCGCTCCGGACTACTGGCAATGAACCCGCCCGAGGAGACCGATGCTCCCGCCCTCGAGGAGCC
>DATIDP010000176.1:0-16991 GCA_035456265.1 Solirubrobacterales bacterium
AGCTCGTCGCGCAGGTAGGGGCCGCCGTAGCGGTTCCGATTCCACGAGTCCCCCGCCGAGCGGCCGAGCGCTACGGCGCCGCCCAGGCGCAGCCTGGTCTGGGCCAGGCTGCGCTTCCGGCTGACCGCCTCCCGCTCCCCCTCCCAGCCGCAGATCATCAGACAGCCGCCCCGGCGGCGGCGCAGCGAGAGGTACGCGTCGAGTGCCCGCTTGCGAAGCCCCTCGGTGCCGGTGAGCTCGAGCGAGACGCGGGTCTCCTCCTCGTCGGAGAGGCGGAGCACGTCGGGTGCCTCGTGCCGCTGCGCGAGGTCGCGGACGATCTCCCGACCGGTTTCGAAGTCCGCCGCTATCCAGCCCTCGTAGAGGCGCGTTGCCGGAGCCGGGCGAACGCGGCAGGTGACGTCGGTGATCACTCCCAGGGTTCCCTCCGAGCCCAGAGCCAGCTCGCGCAGCGACGGGCCGGCGGCGGTATGCGGGATCTGGCGCGTCCGCAGGCGGCCGACCGGCGCGGCCAGCTCGAGGGCGGTGACCATCTCGTCGAAGCGGCCGTAGCCGCTCGATGCCTGCCCGGCGGAGCGGGTTGCCGCGAAGCCGCCGATCGTCGCCTCCTCGAATGACTGCGGGAAGTGTCCGAGCGTGGCCCCAAGCGCGCCGAGCGCCGCCTCGGCCTCCGGCCCGGTCAGTCCCGGGCCCAGGCGGGCGGTCAGTGACTGGGAGTCGAGCTCCACGGACCGCAGCCGGGAGAGCTCGAGGGAGATGACGGCGGAGTGCCCGTCGGCGAGCGCCTCCACCCCACCCACCACGCTCGTCCCGCCACCGAAGGGGACCACGGCCACCCCGGTGGACGTGCAGGCGTCGAGCAAGGCCGCCACACCGTCTGCGTCGGCCGGGCGCAGCACCGCGTCGGGAGCGCACTCGAGCCGACCTGTGCGCAGACGGACCAGATCCGGGTAGCTGCGGCCCGCGGCGTGTCGGATCCGGTCGTCGGGAGCCTCGAGGACCTCTCCCGCTGCCGCCTGGACGGCATCGGGAATCGGCCGTGCCTCGGGAAGCGACACCTGGTCGATCGCCACGGGTTCGCTGCCGTCGTCAGGACCGACGCCGAGCTCGTCGCGCACGGCGGACACCGCCGTGGCGGGCAGCTCCAGCCGCCGCTCCGGGTCCCCCCATCCCCACCACTTCATCCCCGCGGTCAGAGCCCTAGCCCTCCACTCCGGTCGCCACGGTCTCGAGGCCGTCGAGGGCGTCGTTGAGGGTCCGGCCGATCGCCCGCCGCATCATCGGCGAGCCGAGCCTCGAGAGTCCCTTGAGCTGGCGGTCGAGCGCCATCGTGACCTTCGTGTCGCCGTTCTGGGGCTCGAGCTCGATCTCGGTGCGGGCGCGGCGCACGAAGCGCTCGAATGGGGTTCCCTCCACCGTCTGCTCGAAGACGTAGCGCTCGCCGTCACTCGAGTCGATACAGCGAAAGTCCGCGCGCACGCCGCGCCCGCCGCGGGTTCCCAGCACCTGCGTCCAGCTGCGCTCGGCCGCCTCGCCCTCGCTGACGTTCTCGACACGCTGGGTGTTGGGCCACCAGCGCGGCAGGTGGTAGGGGTCGGTGATCACGTCCCAGAGCGCCCCCGCCGGCGCGGCGATCCGGCGCCTGCGCACGACGCGTGCCACGAAGTTCCTAGTCCTCGCCGGTCAGCTTCCGCAGGTCGCGGACGAGGAGCATGTGGGTGAGGTTGCTGCACGCTGCCGCGAGGCTCTCCAGGTTCTCGATCGCCTCCTGGCGGACGTTGTGGTTCGAGGAGCGGAGGCCGGCCCCTACCACCGCTTCGAGCAGTACCGCCTCGCGGTCGGCGGCGGTGCGCAGCACCTTCAGGTTTCGGCCGCCCGCGCCGAACCTGGCCAGCTCCGAGCACGCCTTGACGATCTCGCGGTCGGTGTCGTCGTAGACCTTGGTTCCGTCGAGCTTGGTGGGCTGCACCAGGCGCCAGTCCTCGAGATCCTTGATCAGGTCCGGTCCCACGCCGGTTTCGTCGACCAGCTCCTCGAGGGTGAGGCGCGAGCCCTTGCCGGCATCCACGCTCGCCGCCCGGCGAAGCGAGGCCCCCTCCCCCCGCTCCTTGCGCGCACCGGCCGCGAGCTCCTGGCGGATCACGCGCAGCGGCAGGAACTCGTCCCGCTGCATGCGCAGGATCGTCCGCAGGCGCTCCACGTCCGCCTGGCTGTAGAGGCGGTAGCCGCCGGGCGTCCGTCGCGGCGAGAGCAGCTTCTGGTCCTCGAGGTAGCGGATCTTTGAGATCGAGATGTCCTCGAACTCGCGGCCGAGGATCTTGGCGACGGCCCCGATGGTGAGCGCCTTGCGGTTCGAGGGAGCGCCCTCAGGCGCGCCGTCGGTGGCAGTGCGGTCGAACGGTGTCGGCGTCGATGCCTCCATCACTTCTCCAGGTAGCTCAGCTTGTACTTGCCGATCTGGATCTCGTCGCCGTCCTGCAGCTGGTGGGACTCGATCCGCCGGCGGTTCACGTAGGTGCCGTTCAGCGAGCCGAGGTCATCGATGTAGAGGCCGTCCTTGCGCCGGACCAGGAGTGCGTGGTTGCGGGAGACGGTGACGTCGTCGAGGAAGACGCCGGCGTCGGGGGTCCGCCCGATCGAGATCCGCTCGTCGGCCAGCGTGAAGCTCTCCCCCGCGCGGCCGCCGCCCGAGCGGATCACCAGCGCCGCGCCGTGCTTCTCGACGACCTCGTCGATGTCGACCTGGTGCATCTCGCCCGACTCGTCGACCGTGTAGGTCATCGTCGTCGGCTCGTCCTTCCCATCCGGACGAGAGAGGTAGGCCCCGCACTTCTGGCAGTAGTTGGCCCCCTCCGCGTTGACGAAGCCGCACTCGGGGCAGTGAATCGCCACGTCGGCCTCCCTTAGGTCGGAGGCTTGGTCGGGGGCTCTGAGCGACCGGCGAGGATCTCGCTGAGGCGCTGCACGTCGTCACCCTTGATCAGCGTCGCCCCCTCGGGCCGGTTCTCGCGAAGGCGGTTGACCAGCTCCGCCCTGAGGATGTCGATCTGACCGTGCAGGATCCGCCTGCGGTAGGAGACCTCCTGCTCCTCGGCGGTCAGGTTGTCGATCAGCTCCTTGAGCTCCTGATCGTTCATCGAGCCGATATCGGGAAACGTCTCTTCCTCCACCTACTCCTCCGCTTCTGAATTGGGTGGCGATTATAGGTCGGTTCGCACAGCCTCAACCGCGACTTCAGGGTTTTGGCTACGCGGTTGCAAGCTCCCTGAGCCCCGTCCGGACGTAGGCGATCGTGCCGAGGACACCCAACGTGACGCCGACGACCAGCATCACGTCCCAGACGACGCTCTCCGAGACCATCGAGAAGAAGATCGCCGCCATCGTCGGGGCGATGGCCAGCCTACCCAGCCAGTTGATGCTCAACTCTCCCACTCGCCTGAGCGCGACTTCGGCGAGCAGCGCGGTGATCACCTCTCGGGCCACGAGCACGGCGAGCGCCCAGCGCGGCAGGAGCTCGAAGTGCCAGCACACCGCAACGCCGGAGAGGATCGTCAGCCGGTCGACGACCGGGTCGAGGATGGCGCCCATGCGGCTGTACTGACCGGTGGCACGGGCGAGGAAGCCGTCCAGGTAGTCCCCGACCGCGATCAGCCAGAAGATCGCCGCGGCCCATGGGTCGCGGCCGTCGCCGGACGAGAAGGCCAGATACAGAAAGACCGGCAGCCCGGCAAGCCGCAGGTATCCGACCGCGTTCGGAATCGTCCAGGGCCGCAGCGGCTGCCCCGGCCTCGTCTGGCGCGGTGGCGGGCCCGAGCGATCCAGCCCGACCTGGCGCCGGAACCCCTTTCGCCGTCCCGTACGCAAGGATTGTCCGCGGCCGCGGGCCATCAGGCGAGGATATGGAAGGCAAGGCGAAAACCGGGATCTCCCCCACGCGCGCTGAGGACTTCCCTCAGTGGTTCCAGACCGTCGTGCGCGAGGCCGAGGTCGCCGAGCTCGATCACGTGCGCGGGGCGATGGTGATCCGGCCCTGGGGTTACGGGACCTGGGAGTTGATGCAGCGCTCGCTCGATGATGCGATCAAGGAGACGGGAGCCGTCAACGCGTACTTCCCGCTCTTCATCCCGCTGAGCTACTTCGAGGAGGAGGCGCAGCACGTGGAGGGCTTCGCGAAGGAGATGGCGGTGGTCACCCACCACCGGCTCGAGAAGGGTCCCGATGGGCACCTCCACCCGGCGGCCGAGCTCCCCGAGCCGCTGGTCGTCCGCCCCACCTCAGAGACCGTCATCGGGCACTCGTTCGCCAAGTGGATCAACTCCTACCGCGACCTGCCGCTGCTGATCAACCAGTGGTGCAACATCGTGCGCTGGGAGCTCAGGCCACGGGTCCTGCTCCGCACCACCGAGTTTCTCTGGCAGGAGGGCCACACCGCCCACGCCACCGAGGAGGAGGCGCTCGAGGAGACGCGGCGGATGCTGCACGTCTATCGGGATTTCACCGAAGAACAGCTCGCCATCCCGGTGATCGTGGGAGAGAAGCCGGAATACGAGCGCTTCCCGGGGGCCGAGATCACCCTCTCGATCGAGGCGATGATGCAGGACGGGAAGGCGCTTCAGTGCGGGACCTCGCACTACCTCGGACAGAACTTCGCCCGCGCGATGGAGATGGAGTTCACCGACGAGAGCGGCGAGCGCAAGCTCTGCCACACCACCTCCTGGGGCATGACCACCCGGATGATCGGCGCCGTGGTGATGACCCACGGCGACGACAACGGACTCCGCGTCCCGCCCCGGATCGCCCCACGCCAGGTGCGGATCGTCCCGATCACGAGGGACGACCCCACGGCGGTGCTCCGGGCGGCGGACGAGCTGCGGGCGGAGATCGCCGCGCAGTCATGGGATGGCCAGCCGGTGCGCGTGGAGGTCGACACCCGAGACCGCAGGGCGGCCGACAGGCGCTGGGAGTGGATCCGCAAGGGGGTGCCGATGGTGATCGAGCTCGGGGAACGGGACATCGAGGGGGGCGTGGTGACGGTCACCCGCCGGGACGACCCGGAGCTCGCCCGCGACGCCATCCCGCGCGAGGGCCTCGGCGAGGCGGTCGTCGGGGTCCTGAGCGATATCCAGATCGGCTACTACCAGGAGGCGAGCGAGCGCCTCCGGGAGCGCACCCGCGACGACATCACCACCGTGGAGGGCTTCCGCGAGTTCTTCTCCGGCGAGGAAACCGACTCCGGCGGCTTCGTCAAGGCCCCCTGGAGCGAGGAGCCGGAGACGATCGAGACCATCGGCGAGCTCGGCGTCAGCGTCCGCGTCATCCCCTTCGACGAGCAGCTCCCCCCCGACGCCCGCTGCGTGATCACCGGTGGTCCGGCGAGGGTGATGGCGATCTTCGCCAAGGCGTACTAGTTTCTGCATGCGGGGGGCTCGGAGAGGCTATTTGGAAGCCAGCAGCGGGCCCACAAAGCCAGAGGAGTTCCGTCTCGTCCTCTCGCCCGACACCGAGGCGGGCTGGCGCGCGCGCCAGGCGCTCCGCCAGCGCTTCTCCGCCTCCCTGCCGGACCAGACCGTCATCGACCTGATCGCGGTGGTCACCGAGCTGGTCAACAACGCGGTCGCCCACGGCCCGGGACGGCCGATCACGCTCGCGCTCACGATCGGCAAGGAGACGATTCGGGGCGAGGTCGCCGATCAGGGCAACCCGGCGGCCGCGATCCCGGAGATCAGGGAGGCGACGGAGACGGGCGGCCGCGGGCTCGAGGTCGTCGACAAGCTCACCTCGCAGTGGGCGGTCTTCGAGGGCAGCACCCACGTCTGGTTCGAGATGCCGCGAGAGCTCTAGGCGCGGGTGAAACGGCGGCCTGCGGTCGGCGAGGCTTCCTCGTCGAGCTTGGTGCGCTTCACCTTGACCGGCTTCAGATAGGGCTCGCCGTCCTCGAGCTCCGGGCCGTCCCCTTCGGCGAGCACGCGCTCGGACTCGGTCGGCGTCTCGGCCTTCTCCATCGCGGCGATCCGCTCGGGGGTGAGCTCGCCGGCGTTCTCCTCCTCGATCCTCGCCAGCCAGTCGGCCCCCTCGCGGGACTTCTGCTCGTCGACGTGGACCCGGCCGCGGTCCAGTGACTTGTCGATCTCCGCGAAGAGGGCGTCAACCAGCTCTGCCTGCTTGACCTTCCGCAGCGGCTTGCCGCCCGCGAAGATCAGGCCCTCGTCCTTGGCGCCCGTGATGCCGAAGTCCGCGTGCGAGGCCTCGCCGATGCCGTTCACGGCGCAGCCGAGCACCGCGACCTCGATCGGCTCGGTGTAGGACTCGAGGCGCTGCTCGATGTCGGCCACGACCGTATCCATGTCGAACTGGAGGCGGCCGCAGGTGGGGCAGGCGATCAGGACGGGGCCTCGCTCGCGCAGGTGCAGCGCCTTGAGGATCTCCCAGGCGACCTTGACCTCCTCCTCGGCGTGGAAGGTGGAGAGGCTGATCCGGATCGTGTCGCCGATCCCGTCGGCGAGCAGCGTCCCCAGACCGACCGAGGATTTGAGCGAGCCCGACCATTTCGTCCCCGCCTCGGTGATCCCGAGGTGCAGCGGGTACGGGATCTTCTCCGCGAGCAGCCGATTCGAAGCGATCGTGTTGGGGACGTTGGTCGACTTGATCGAGACCTTGAAGTTCTCGAAATCGAGCGACTCCATGAGCTCGACGAACTCGACCGCAGCCTGGACCAGCGCTTCCACAGGGTTCTCCCGCTCGAGCTCGTGGAGGTGCTTGGGGAGGGAGCCGGAGTTGACCCCGATCCGCATCGGGACGCTCGCCTTCGTCGCCCTCTCCGCGACCTCGGCGACCTTCTCGCGGCCGCCGATGTTGCCGGGGTTGAGGCGGATGCAGTCGGCGCCGGCGTCGATCGCCTTCAGCGCGAGCGTGTGGTTGAAGTGGATGTCGGCGATCACCGGGATCGGCGCTTCCTTGACGATCGTCTTCAGCGCCTCCACGTCCTTGTCGCGGGGGACCGCGACGCGGACCAGGTCGGCGCCCGCGTCGGCGACCGTGCGGATCTGCTCCATCGTCGCCTCGAGGTTGGCCGTCTCGGTCTTGCACATGGTCTGGACGGCGACCGGCGCACCGCCGCCGATCGGGACGTCGCGCACGAAGATCTGGCGCTTCGAAGCCACGGGCACAGGGTAGCTGTGGGTCCCTGCGCGGCGTTTAGGGAGCGTAAATCCGGGCCTCTTTGCAGCGAAGTTCGCAATCCGACAGGATCGATTCACGAGTCAGAAGGCCGAGGAGGGAGAGCACGACACCCCCGGTGTGGCCTCGAACGTGTGGGCCACGAACGCCCTCGGCCTTCCGCCCGATGGCGAGACCGCCTCCTTCACCTCGGAGTCAGGACACGAGCTGCCAGGCCACGGTCAAGTTCTGTGCGGTACCGAACGTCCACAAGCCGAAGAAGCTCGCAGCGAAGCAGGCATTCGCCGCTGCCGACTGCGGCGTCAGCGTGAAGAAGAAGGGGACGCACCAGAGGAAGTTCAGGGGCAAGGTGCTCAAACAGAAGAAGCCGGCCGGTATGACGGCCGCTCCGGGCACGGTCGTGCCGATCGTGATCGGCAAGAAGTGATCGCCGCCTTGCGCGGCGGTCACCCAGCTGAGAGGATCGGGGCGTTTCAGGAAGCCAAAGAGGGAGAGGGAATGATTCGGCGTCTCGTCCTGATCGCGTCGCTGGCGACGGTCACCATCCTTGCGTTCAGCGCACCCGCGAGTGCCACCTACCACTTCAATCTCATCCGCCAGATCCATCCGTCCAACGGGATCAACGGGGGCGAGTGGGTGGAGCTGCAGGCATTTGCCGATGGGCAGAACCTGATCTCGGGCAATGCCTGGATTCGGACCTTCAACTCGACGGACCAGCTGCAATCGCAATACCTAATCACCGGGTCGAACCCGCTGAACGGCCGGTCCCAGCGCACCATTCTGATCAGCAGCCTCGTCAGCCCAGCCGGCGTCGATGCTGATTTTGTTGCCCCGGTCGCCCAGCTGCAGATGACCGGTCAAGACGGGGCCGTCTGCTTCACCCACAATGATCCGCCGGCCTACACCCCGATCGATTGCGTGGCCTACGGCAACTACATGGGCAGTCTTCCGGGGGTCGGGACGCCGGCTGCTGCCACTCCGTTCGAGTCGACGCTCGAGCGAAGCATCACCAAGGGGTGCGGCACCGCTCTCGATACCGCTGACGACACCGACAACAGCACGGCGGATTTCGCACTCTCTACGAGTCCGCCGCGAAACAATTCAGCGACCCCGACTGAGATGCCGTGCGCGACGACCCCCCCGGGCAACCCGGCCTCGCCCGTCAACCCGGCGGGGAACGTCCGCAAGCGCAAGTGCAAGAAGAAGCAGAAGCGCTCGGTCGAGATCGCCAAGAAGAAGAAGTGCAAGAAGAAGAAGAAGCGCTGAGCTAAATCCCGATCCCCTCCCGATCCGTAGGACCAGGTGATGGGGAGAGGCACGAGGTTCTCGGTTTCGCTGGCGACCGCGAGCTTTGCGCTGCTGCTGAGCGCCGGCAGTGCCAGCGCCACCTTCCACCTGATCAAGGTGCGGGAGGTCTTCCCGGGGAGCGCGGCGCATCCGGACTCGAGCTACGTCGAGCTCCAGTCGTACTCCCCCTTCCAGAACCAGCTGCAGTTCGGCCAGCTCAAGGTCTACAGCGCCAACGGCACGAACGTCTCCACGTTCATGCCAACCACACCTCCGGCTCCGGTGGCCAACAACGCGAACCAGGCGACGGCTGTGGTCGCGGACTCCGGCTTTGCCGCGGCGTTCCCAGGGATCACGCCCGACTTCACCGACAGCAGCCTGGACCTGAACCCTGCCGGGGGAGCGGTCTGCTGGCCGATCACGGAGCTGCCGATCGACTGCGTCTCCTGGGGCGCCTTCACCGGCAACTCGAGCCTGCCCTCGTCGGCCGGGTCGCCGTTCCAGGGCACGGGCACGGCGGGGGCGATCGGGGACGGCAAGTCAATCCTCCGGTCCATCTCCGCCAGCTGCCCCAGCGCCCTGGACGACGTGGACGACACCAACAACAGCGCGGGGGACTTCAACGAGGTGGCTCCGAACCCGAGGCCGAACTCGGCGCCGATCACCGAGATGACCTGCCCTCCTCCTGCCGGCGGGCCGGTCGGGACTCCGACCACGACCCACAAGAAGAAGAAGTGCAAGAAGCGCAAGAAGAGCTCGGCGGGCAGCGGAGCCCCGAGCACCGGTGGCGGAGGCCCGGCCTACTCCGCCAAGAAGAAGAAGTGCAAGAAGCGCAAATAGCTACGCGCCCGCCCGCCCGAGCTTCGTCGCGAGCCCGCTGACTCCGTCGGAGCCGTCGACGCGGATGCGATGGAGCTCGAAGATGTTGCGCTTGGATGCGTCGCCGGGCAGCTCGGTAGTCGCCCCAAGGTAGCCACCGTCCTCGACGGCGCGGATCGTCTCCGAATCGAACTTGCCGGCCGGGTAGCAGAAGAAGTTGACCGGCTGGTGGAAGCGCCGCTGGAGGATCCGGCGCGAGCCGGCCACCTCGCGCTGCAGCCGCGACCCGCCCATCGTCGTCAGGTTGAGGTGGCTGATCGTGTGCGCGTCGATCTCCCAGCCGTCATCGATCAGCTGCCGGACCATCCGGTCGCTGAGCTCCTCGCCGAGGTTGTTGACGAGGAGGTTGAGATCGCCAGCCCAACGGAGGCGGCGCAGGGTCGGCCGCGCGTACACGAAGTCCCCTCGGTAGCCGTCGTCGAAGCTGAGAACGACCGGCTTCTCGGGAAGCTTCCCGCCCCTGAACCAAGCCGCGTATACCTGGTTCAGGCTGACCGCGGAGTAGCCGTGGCTGGCGAGCCACTCCATCTGCGCGGTGAAGGTCTTGGGATCGACGAAGAGCTCGGGAAGCTGCGCCGTCGCGGGCGGGTTGGCGATCACGTGGTACATCAGGATCGGGACCGGCTTCGTCCAGGTGACGAGCTTCTGGTCCGAACGCGGCGGCCCCAGGCCGCCGCGGCTGGGCCTGGTGGCCGATGCCCTGGGTGGCGGGCCCCCGCTCCCACCGGCACCCGAGCCCAGGATGGCCCCGACGACCGCACTCGCGATCGCCGCGCAGAGGAGGGCGTTGCGCCGCCGCAGCGCGGCCCTGCGCCGCTTCTCCTGCAGCCGGCGGGCCCGCCTCCGCCGGCGGACCTCATCGAGACCCCCGGCAGTTCGGCGCCGCCGCTCGTTTGCCATCGGGCTAGCCCGAGTAGAGCGACTCGATCTCCTCGGCGTACTTCTCGTCGATCGGCTTGCGCTTCAGCTTCATCGTGGGAGTGAGCTCGTCGCCGCCCGGCTCCCAGGGCTCGTGCAGGATCGTGAACTTCTTGATCTGCTCGACCCGCGCCATCTTCGCGTTCGCCTTGTCGACAGCCGCCTGGACGGCCTCCCGGACCCTCTCCTCCCCGGCCAGCTCCTCGAACGACTTGCCCTCGAGGCCGTTCTGCTTCGCCCAGACGGGCGCGTAGTCCGGGTCCAGGACGATCAGGGCGACGTTGTACGGGCGTCCGTTCCCGATCGCGCAGGCCTGCCCGATCAGCGGGTCGGCGGTCTTCAGGTGCGCCTCGATGTTCGCCGGCGACATGTTCTTGCCCGCGGCGTTGATGATCAGCTCCTTCTTGCGGTCGACGATCTTGAGGTAGCCGTCCTCGTCGATCTCCCCGATGTCGCCGGTCCGCAGCCAGCCGTCCTCGGTGAAGGCCTCATCGTTCTTGTCCGGGAGGTTCCGGTATCCCGGCATCACGCAGTCCGCCTGGATCAGCACCTCGCCATCGTCGTCGAGGCGGATCTCGATGCCCGGCGTCGGTGGGCCTACCGTGCCGAGCTTGATCCGGTCCGGAGGGTTGATGGTGCCGAGGCCGCAGGTCTCCGACATGCCCCAGAGCTCGCCGATCGGGATCCCGATCGCGTGGAAGAACTCGAGCACCTCGAGCGGGGTGGGCGCGGCACCCGCGTTGACCGCCACTGCCTCATCGAGGCCGAGCTGCTTGCGAAGCTGCGAGAACATCTGCTCCTCCGCCTGGGCGGCGGCTTCGGCGATCTCCCCCGGGACCTCCTCCCCCGCCTGCTCCAGGCGGACCTTCTGGAGGGAGGCCTCCAGGCCCTTCTCCACCGCCTCACGCTGCTCGTCGGGCAGACCGGCGATCATCGCCTCGAGCCCTGACTTGAGCTTCTCGAAGATCCGCGGCACCGCGAAGAACCAGGTCGGATTGACCTTGGGCAGATACTCGGCGATCCGCCGGGGGTCGGCGCAGACGGCGACGGAGACGCCCTTGGTGACCGGCAGGTAGTAGTGCGCGTTCCGCTCGGCGACGTGTGCTGCGGGCAGCCATGAGATGACCTTCCCCCCGCGCTCCGGAAGATCGATCATCTCGTCCGCGGTGGCCACCGCGAAGAGCAGGTTGCGGTGGGTGAGCTGAACGCCCTTCGGGGGGCCCGTGGTGCCCGAGGTGTAGATCAGGGTGAGTAGGTCATCGGGCTCGATCTCCGCCACGCTCTCGGCGGGATCGAACCCCGGATCCATCTGCATGAGCTCGTCGAGCGTGAGGTCGCCCCCCTCACCGTCGACGACGACGACGCGCTCGAGCGTTGAGACGCCCTTTCGCGCCTCGTTGACGTGGTCGAGATACGCCTGCTCGGTGATGACGAGCTTGCTGTTGGCGTCCGAGAGCAGGTACTCGATCTGCTCCGGCGCATACGTCTGATAGATCGAGAATGGGATCGCGCCGAGGGAAACCGCGCCGAGGTCCGCGGGAATGAACTCCCAGCGGTTGCCCAGCATGATCGCGACGGTGTCGCCCTTCTCCACGCCCAGCTCCGCGAGTCCGCCCGCGATCCGATGGACGGTCTCGCGAAGCTCGTTCCAGCTGAGCTCCTTGCCGCGGGCCTCGTCGATGATGGCGGGGTCGTCGCCCAGCCGGTCGACCACCTGGTAGAAGGCCTTGACCAGGTTCTGCGCGGGCAGCTCGGGCGCTTCGCCGCCGCTCGCGTGCCGCTCTGAAGTCGTGACCTCCACTGCCGGCTCCCCTCTCCTCGGTAGAACTCGGGAAACGCTACACCAGGAGGCAGGAAATGCTGACGGCGAAGCTGGCGCAGGCCTGGACTATCTGGGATTGAGCGCGCTGTCGCCGAGTCGCCCGAGGTCGTTCGACAGGCCGACAACGAACAGCAGCAGGATCAGGAGGAAGCCGACCGCGCTCGCGCGCTCGATCACGCTGAACGGAACCCTGGCGCCCCTGATCTTCTCCACGAGGCTCCAGAAGATGTGGCCGCCGTCCAGCGGCAGGAACGGGAAGAGGTTGATCACCCCGAGCGAGAGGCTGATCACGGCGAGCACGAAGAAGGCCTCCTGAGTGCTGAATCCGATCGCCTCGTTCAGGGCCCTCGAGCTCCCGACCGGGCCCGAGAGCTGCTGGCGCTGCTCCGGCAGGAAGATGCGCGCAATCGCTGAGACGGTCTTCGAGGTGACGAGCCACATCGTGTCGACCGCATAGCCGGCCGCATCCGGAACCGACGTCGCGACCGGCCCGGTGTCCGTCGGCTCGAACCTGACTCCGAGAAGCACCTGCCTCGCGCTCGGGTCGTAGCGCGGCGAGATCTGGAGCGGCACCTGCTGGCCCCCTCTGTCGACGACGACCGAGACCGGGCTCGCGGCCTGGCAGCCGTCGGTCTGCTGGCCCGCGCACTTGTGGGAGCCGATCAGCTCGCGAAACCTGTCAGCGCGGTCGCCGCCATTCTCGTTCGACAGGGCCTGACCGTCGATCGAGACGACCTTGTCCCCGGGCTCGAGCTGGCCCTTGGCCGCTGAGTCCTGTGTCACCTCGGCGATCTTCAGCCCCGGCCCGGTGATCTGCTGGACGCTGAAGGCGAGGAAGAACAGGATCACGAACGCGATCAGGATGTTCATCGCGGGGCCGGCGGCGATCACCGCGACGCGCTTGGAGACCGGCTGGTTGTAGTACGCGCGCTTCAGGACGTCGGGCGGCAGCGCCTCACGTTCGCTCGGTTCCTGGCCGGAGGCCTCAACGCGCGAGAGCAGCCCCTGCGGGGTGTCGCGGCCTGCGTCCGGATCCTCCCCCTCCGGAACCGCATCCGGCTCGAGCTCCTCGGGGTTCATCCCGGTGATCTTCACGAAGCCCCCGAGCGGGATCATCCCGATGCCGTACTCGGTCTCGCCTCGCTTGACGCTGACCAGCTTCGGCGGGAAGAAGAGGAAGAAGCGCTCGACCCTCATGCCCGTCGCCTTGGCGATGGCGAAGTGGCCGAACTCATGCAGGATGATCAGCGCCGAGAAGCCGACTATGACGAGGATCCAGGTCACGCTACGGCCAGGCCCTCGATCAGGCCGCGGGCGTGCTCCCGCGCGGCTGCATCGGCGTCGAAGAGGTTCTCGAAGTCCCGCACGGGTGCGCCAGGAATCGCCTCGAGGGTGCGGTCGATCACCTCGGGGATGCCGGTGAACGAAATCCTCCCGGCGAGGAAGGCCTCCACGGCCACCTCGTCGGCGGCGTTCAGGATGCAGGGTGCGGTCCCGCCCACCTCGCCGGACTCCCGCGCGAGGCGCAGGCAGGCGAAGGTCTCGGTGTCCGGCGACTCGAAGGTGAGCTCGCCGACGTCCGCCAGGTCGAGCGTCGGGACGTCGACATCGGCGCGCTCGGGCCGGTGCAGCGCATAGGAGATCGGCACCTTCATGTCCGGATAGCCGAGGTGGGCCAGTGAGGCCCCGTCGTTCAGGTGAACGAGCGAGTGGACGATCGACTGCGGGTGGACGACGACGTCGATCTGCTCGTACGGGACCGCGAAGAGGTGGTGGGCCTCGATCATCTCGAAGCCCTTGTTCATCAGGGTGGCCGAGTCGATCGTGATCCGGCCGCCCATCTCCCAGGTCGGGTGAGCGAGGGCCTCGTCCGGGCTGATTCCCGAGAGGTCGGTTCGGCCGCGGAACGGCCCGCCGGAGGCGGTCAGGACAAGGCGCTCGACGGTCCCGGGCCGCTCGGAGCGGATCAGCTGGTAGAGCGCCGAGTGCTCTGAGTCGACCGGGACGATCTGCGCGTCGGTCGCCTCCGCGAGCGCGGTGACGAGCTCACCGCCGATCACCAGGCTCTCCTTGTTGGCCAAGGCGAGGTCGATGCCCTCCGTGAGCGCGACGATCGTCGGACCGAGGCCCGCCGCTCCGACCACGGCGTTGAGAACGAGATCGGGCTTGGACTGGACCACCAGCTCGCGAACGCCCTCCTCGCCCGCCAGTACCTGGCCGCCCCACTCCGACGCGGCCCGCGCCGCGGCCTCCGGATCGGCCAGGGCGACCGCCGGCACGCCGTGCTGCTTCGCCTGCTCGAGGAGGGCCTCCCAGCTCGAGTCCGCCGAGAGGCCCGCCACCTGCAGGCCCTTGCCGGCCGCGATGACGTCGAGTGCCTGGGTGCCGATCGACCCAGTCGATCCGAGTACGAGGACGCGCTTCACGGCGCCTCAGTGTAGGTGGCGGCCGAAACCCCCCGTAAAACGAAGACGGGAGGCCCCAGGGCCTCCCGTCGTCGTGATTCGTGTGTCGTTGCTCTAGCGAACCTGGACAGCCGAGAGCTCGAACTGATGCACCTTCAGGTCGCCCGACTCCTCGGTGCAGGCGAGCGAGAACTGGTGCTTGCCGCCCTGAGGCGTGGTGACGATGTTGATGCCGAAACCGGCCTCGCCGGCAGCGCCTCGGACGTTGGTCTTCGTGCCGTTGATCTCGGCGTTGTCGATCTCGAGATGGCAGACGCCGTCGCCGCCGTTGGCGGTCCCGTCGGCGACGAGCAGGTACTTGCGCGGGAAGGCCGTCGAGCCGTTCACGTCCACCGTGGTGCACTTCGTGAACGTCGTCGAGTTCGACGGATCACAAGGGGTCGTGCCCGTCTGGGCGTTCGTCGAGCTGACACCCAGGACCTTCAGGCGGGCGTCCTTGCTGAGGCCCTTGTACTCGACCTTCTTGCCGGTGGCCGCGTACGCGCCTCCACCGAGCGCCACGCAGAGCGCGATGAAGGCGATCACCGTGGCCGGTGACGGCCGCTTGAACAGCTTCTTCATCCAGAACCACTCCCTTTCATGCCGTCGTGAGCGTTCGCGTGACGAAACAGCATGAGGCGAAGAAGTTGCGCCGTTGCGAGGATGCATGCATGCCCGCCAGGCGTGGGAAGCGCAAGAAAGGCGATCAGCCGGTCGACGCGGAAGCGATTCGCGACGTCGTTCGGCGCACGGACTCCAATCCGCAGCTCGTCCGGACCGCGAGATTCCTGCGGGGGCTGATCCCCGGCGGCGAGCCCGAGACCTCCGAGATGCCACTGGCGATGCAGCGCCTCGTCGAGGAGGTACAGCCCAAGGGACCGAGCACGATGCGAGAGATCGGCAAGGGCGCCCTCCAGGCCTGGCAGGCGCTGTCGGAGGCGCAGCGGCGTCGGCGCGGGAGTGCGGACGTCGCGATTCTCTTCACGGACCTTGTGGGCTTCTCCGATTGGGCGCTCGGCGCCGGGGACGAGGCCGCGCTCGACGTGCTGCGTCAGGTCGGGGACGCCGAGCAAAAGGCGATCTCTTCCAACAAGGGCGCCGTGGTGAAGCGCCTGGGCGACGGAGCGATGGCCGTGTTCAGCCATGCAGAGCAGGCCGTGCAGGCGGCACTCGAATCCCAGCGCGCGATCTCGAAGATCAACGTCGAGGGATACCGTCCCAAGCAGCGCGCCGGGATACACCGCGGGAGCCCACGCAAGGTGAAGGGGGACTTCCTCGGAGTCGACGTGAACATCGCCGCCCGCGTCGGCGATGCGGCCGAAGGGGACGAGGTGCTCGTCTCGGGAACCGTGCGCGAGGAGTTGGAAGGGGGGCGCTTCAAGTTCGGGCGGGAGCGCCCCCTCCACGCGCCCGGTGCCCCGGACGACCTCACGGTGAGCGCGGTAAGGGCTCGCGGACGGCGCTAGGTCGTCGTCTTGGCCGTCTGTGAGGCCGCTCGTGAGCCGCCGCCGGCGGCGGCCAGCAGCCTGTGAAGGCCCGTCTCGACGCCCTCGCAGAGCACGCCGACGTCCGGGGCGGAGTCGTAGTCGCCGGTCACGCCGACATAGATGCCACCGTCATAGGAGAAGATCGCGACGCCGACGCGGACGCTCCCTGCAAGCGGCACGTACGGGTAGGCCGCGAGCATGCGCCGGCCCCAGCAGTAGAGGGGGATCTGAGGACCGGGGACGTTGGTGGTGACCGTGTTCACGGCCCGCTGTGGCGTTCGCGCCGCCAGGCGGGTGCCGAGTGCGAGCAGCATCGGCGGCGCGAAATCGCCCATCGAGGTCAGCACCCGTCCGCCGAGGGCCTGTCGGGACTCCTTCAGGCCCTCGAGCTGGGCACTGATCGATCGCAGCTGCTCCACCGGGTCGTCGATGCCGACCGGGAGCTCCGCCCACATCGCCGAGACACGATTGTCCGGGACACCCTCCCCCTCGGGACCTCGGACCGAGACCGGGACCATCGAACGCACGGTCCTACCGTCGAGGTCCTCTCCGCGAGAGAGGAGCAGCTCCCTGAACCCGTTGCTGATCGCGGCGAGGATGACGTCGTTCACGGTTCCGCCGAACGCCTGCCGGATCGTCTTCATGTCGTCGAGGTCGGCGTTGGCCCAGGTCCACCGCCGATGGGGTCCGATGTTGCCGACGAGGGAGTTGGGCTCGGTGGGCGGGATGCGCCGCGCGTACGACAGCGCTCCCTCGACGAGGTCGCGCAAACGAGTGAGCGCCCAACCCGGTGCGGCGGATGCCCGGCCCACCGCGCGCAGCTCTGCGTAGGGGATCAGGAGGAGTCGCCACATCGCGTCGACGGCGAGGTGGAGGCCCGACGGTTGCGGTCCCGGCTGCCAGGTACCCGCGCCCGACGTGGGCGTCTCGGCCTCGTGGTCGAGGATGGCCGTGAAGAGGTCGGTTCCGGCGATGCCG
>DATIDP010000177.1:0-19562 GCA_035456265.1 Solirubrobacterales bacterium
GGGCAAGGCGCTCGGAGGCTACGGCGCCTACGTCTGCGGCTCCCGCCAGCTGGCCGACTTCCTGGTCAACTCTGCGCGCCCGTTCATCTTCTCCACAGCCCCCTCTCCCCCGGCTGTCGCGGCTGCCTCCGCCGCCCTCGAGTTGCTGGTGGAGCGCCCCAGGCGGGTCGAGCGGCTGCGGGCGAACTCCGCCGCGCTGCGCGCCGGGCTGCGCTCCGAGGGCCTCGAGCCGATCGGCTCGGAGACTCAGATCGTGCCGCTGGTGGTCGGACGGGCCGATGACGCGATGGCGCTGTGCGAGCGCCTGCTCGCCGAGGGGGTCTTCGCGCAGGCGATTCGACCGCCCACCGTCCCTCCGGGGACCTGCCGGCTTCGGCTCACCACGATGGCGACGCATCGGATCGCCGACCTTCGTCACGCAGCCAGGCTGATTGGGGCGGCGGCAAGGGATCTCCGCCTTGCGTCGCGGACTCCGACCTCGGGCATGGCCTCGGGCACCGCCCTCCGCGAGGCCGCCTAGCGGTGCGAGGGGTCTTCGTCACCGGCACCGGCACCGGGGTGGGCAAGACCGTGGTCGCGGCGGTGTTGGCGCGCACGGCGCACGCGTCCGGCGCGAGCGTCGCCGTCTTCAAGCCGGCCGTGAGCGGCCTGGACGACCACCCGCTGCGCGCCGAGGTCTGGGACTGCGCCGCGGAGCTGCCGGACCACGCCGTGCTGCGGCTTGCCTCCGGGTCGGCCCAGGGCGACGACGAGATCGCCCCGTACCGCTACGGCCCCGCGGTCTCGCCGCATCTTGCCGCGGAGCTCGCGGGCGAGCCGATCGATCCGGATCGGCTGCGGGGCGCCGCGCTGGACGCGACGGAGGGCTCGGACCTGCTCGTCAGCGAGGGCGTCGGCGGGTTCCTCGTCCCGTTGACGCCGGACTACCTGGTCAGGGACCTGGCCCGCGACCTGGGTATGCCGGTCGTGATCGTGGCTTCGCCCGGGTTGGGGACGATCAACCACACCCTGCTCACCATCGAGGCGGTCCGGAACGCCGGCCTCGAGATCGCCGAGGTCGTTCTCAACCCGTGGCCCGAGCAGCCCTGCAGCCTCGAGCTCTCGAACCTCGAGACGATCTCGCGGCTCGGCACCGTCCCGGTCGAGACGCTGCCGCCCCTCGATCTGGCTTGGCCCCGAAGCTGGCCCCAGCTCGCGCTGAGCCGGCCGGAGCGCCGCTTGAGAGCAGCCTAGGCGGCGACGGCGTCGCGCGCCTCCTCGGCGGCCGCCGCCTCGGGGATCGCCTCCGCGCTCTCCTCGGCGGCCGGCAGCGAGGCGACCCGCTTGGCGCGAGCGCCGCGCACCAGGGCGAGGGAGACGACGAGCCCGGCGACCACGACGATCGCGGCCAGCAGCATCGCGCTGCTGAGCGCATCGACGAAGGTGGCTCGCGCCTGTTCGGAAGCCGTCGCCAGCTGGGCCGGGTTGAAGCTGCTGCCGAGCTGCGCCTGGAAGATCGCACCGGTGGCCGCGACTCCGACCGACGCCCCCACCATCCGGGACATCTGCAGGACGCCCGAAGCGACTCCTGCCTTCTGCACGCTCACCGCGTTCATCGCGGCGGTGGACATCGGCGACATGACCAGGGCGATCCCGATCCCCATCAGGATGAAGGGAATGAGCAGCCCACCGTAGGTCGTGCTCGTGTCGATCCCGGCGAACATGAACATGGAGACCGCGAGGACGGCCAGCCCGCCGCTCATCGGCGTCGCCGGACCGAGGCGGTCCGCGAGCCTTCCGGCGATCGGGGCGATCACGGCGATCACCATGGTGGTCGGCAGGAACCTGACCCCGGCCTCCAGAGCGCTGAAGCCGAGGATGTCCTGCATGTACAGCGCCATGAAGAAGAAGGTCCCCATCATGGCGAACGTGATGATGAAGGCGATCAGGTTCGAGCCGATGAACTGGCGGGTTCGGAAGAGGGCGAACTCGACCATCGGCGACGCCACCCGCAGCTCGATCGCGACGAAGGTCGCGAGACCGATGGCGCCACCGATCAACAGCGCGAGGATCGGGGCGGAGCCCCAGCCCCAGCTGTTGCCCTCGATCAGGCCGAGGACGATCGCGGTGAGCGCCGCGGTCAGCGAGATCACGCCCGGGTAGTCCACGCGGCGGTCGACGGTCTCGTCACGCGACTCGGTGACCGCGAAGATCGTGGCGACGACGGCGCCGACGGCGACGGGCAGATTGATGAAGAAGATCGCCCGCCAGCTCACGTACTCGGTCAGGAAGCCGCCGATCACCGGGCCGATCGAAAGCGCCAGCGCGGAGACGCCGGCCCACGTGCCGATCGCCTTGCCTCGCTCGGCCGCGGGGAAGGCGTGAGTGATGATCGACAGCGTCGCCGGCATCATCAGCGCTGCGCCGACGCCCTGGATCGCCCGGCTGCCGATCAGCATGGCCGGGTCCTGAGCCAGCCCGGCGGTCGCGGAGGTGACCGCGAAGACGATCACGCCGGCCAGGAACATCCGCCGGCGGCCGAAGATGTCGCCCAGGCGGCCGCCGGTGGCGATCAGGACGGCGAAGGTCAGCGTGTAGCCGTTGATCACCCACTCGAGGGCCGAGAGCTGTGCGTGAATCTCCCGCTGGATCGAAGGCAGGGCCACGTTGACGACGGTGTTGTCGAGCATGACCATGAACAGCGCGAAGCACATCGCTCCGAGCGTCCACCACTTGCGGTTGTCGTCTGTGACCAGGTGCCGGTAGCGCGTCATCGGCGGGCCTTCCTCTCGTAGTTGCGGTAGATCTCGGCGACCTCGGGGCGCTCGAGGAGCGCATCGAGGGCCGACTCAAGCTTTCGTCGCTCGTCGCCGCTGAGCGAGGCGGTGAAATCCTCGAGCCCGGCGAGGCGAGCGGAGATGATTCGATCGGCGAGCTCACGACCGCGTGACGTCAGGGCGAGGCGGCGGACCCGCCGGTCATCGGGGTCCTCGACCCGGGTGGCGAGCTTCTTGCGGACCATGCCCTCAGCGGCGCGGCTCGCCGAGGCCGGGGAGATCCCGAGCTCCTCGGAGAGCGCTGTGACGGTGCGGGCGTCCTCGTCGGCGGCCTCGAGCTCGACCAGCACCTTCATCTGGCTGAAGGTGAGCCCGCTCTCGTCGATCACCTTGAAGACGTCGCTGCTCGCGCCGCCCATGCAGCGCATCAGAAAGGCGCCGAGCTTGAGCGAGAACTCGCCGGCGGCCTCCCTTGGATCGGTCTTCCTCGTACGGCTCGCTGCTTCCATATACGAAAAGGTTACAGGAATGCAACTATTCCAGAACTGAAAGCTTGTGTGACATGCGTCACACGGCCTCTTTCTCTCGCGAACCTGGGCCCTAGCCGAAGGCGGCGGCGCGGGGCAGCTCGGGCCCGCCGTGGGCGGAGAGCTCGTGCTTCGGCTTGCCGCTGATCACGAGGGCGGCGATCACCGCCCCCACCGCGGTGACGGCCGCGCCGAGGGCCATTGCGGAGCCGAGGGCGTCGGTGAAGTTCTGCGCGGCGGCCGGTCCACCGGTCGCGAGGGCCGCCGGGTTGAAGTCCCCGAGCTTCGACTGGAAGATCGCGCCGGTGGCGGCTACCCCGATGGTCCCGCCCATCATCCGGAACATCTGCAGGGTCCCTGAGGCCACGCCCGCCTTGGCGACCGCAACCGCGTTCATCGCGGCCGTCGACATCGGCGACATGGTCAGCCCGATGCCGATCCCGAGCAGAATCCACGCCGGCAGCAGGTCGTTGTAGGTCGTGGAGGCGTCCATGCGCGAGAAGAGGTAGAGCGCGAGGGCGGTGATCGCCAGCCCCAGGACCATCGGCCACCGCGAGCCGATCCGGTCCGCGACTCGGCCCGCGATCGGGGCGGCGATCACGATCACGACGGTGGTCGGCAGGAACCGGACCCCGGTCTCCAGCGCCGAGTAGCCGAGCAGGTCCTGCAGGTAGATCGCCAGGAAGAAGAAGCTGCCCATCATCGCGAAGCTGATGATCGTCGCCACCGTGTTGGCGCCGACGAAATTGCGCGACCTGAAGAAGGTGAAGTCGACAATCGGGGCGGAAACCCGCGACTCATTGATCAGAAAGAGCACAGTCGCCACGGCCCCTCCGGCGAACAGCCCGATGACCCGGCCCGATTCCCACCCCCACTCGTTCCCCTCGATCAGCGCCAGCACGAAGGACGTGAGCGCCACGGTGAGCAGGACGACTCCGGCGTAGTCGATGGTGCGCTCGGCCTCCTCGTCGCGAGACTCGCGTACCGCGGTGAGGGCGGCGATCAGAGCGAGCGCGGCGATCGGGAGGTTGATGTAGAAGATCGCCCGCCAGGTCACCTGCTCCGTGAGGAAGCCGCCCGCGAGCGGGCCGAAGGAGAGGGCGAGCCCGGAGATTCCCGCCCAGGTGCCGATCGCCTTGCCGCGCTCCTCCGCCGGGAAGGCGTCGGTGATGATCGAGAGCGTCGCGGGCATCATCAGGGCCCCGCCGATGCCCTCGGCGATCCGGGAGACGATCAGCATCGTGGCATCCTGGGCGAGTCCGGCGGTCGCCGAGGAGATCGCGAAGACCGCGACGCCGATCATGAAGACCCGCCGGCGCCCGAAGATGTCGCCGAGCCGGCCGCCGGTGACCAGCAGCGCCGCGAAGCTGAGCGTGTAGCCGTTCACCACCCACTCGAGCTGGTTGACGCTGGTATCCAGGTCCTTCTGGATGGACGGCAGTGCGACGTTCACCACCGTGCTGTCGAGCATGATCATGAACATCGAGAGGCACATCGCCCCGAGCGTCCACCACTTCCTGTTGGCCTCGGTGATCGGCCCGCGCGAGTCCATCCGGGACCGATCTTATGTTGGGCGCGGGACATGGAGAAGGCTGCTCGGCTCGATCACGATCACCTCTGGCACCCCTTCACTCAGCAGCGCGATTGGGTGGCCGAGGAGCCGCTGATGGTCGAGGCGGCCGAGGGGAGCGAGCTGATCGATTCCGAGGGGCGGCGCTACCTGGACGGGGTCTCCTCGCTGTGGTGCAACGTCCACGGCCACCGGCACCCGGAGATCGACGGGGCGGTACGCGAACAGCTCGGCCGGGTCGCTCACTCCACGCTGCTCGGCCTCTCCCATCCCGGAGCCGCCGAGCTGGCCGCCCGGCTGATCGAGATCGCTCCCGCCGGGCTCAACCGCGTCTTCTATTCGGACTCCGGGTCAACGGCTGTCGAGGTCGCCCTCAAGATGGCCTTCCAGTACTGGGCGCACCGCGGCGGCCAGCACGTCAGGAAGACCTCGTTCATCTGCCTCGATCAGGCGTACCACGGAGACACGATCGGCTCGGTCTCCGTCGGCGGGATGCCGCTTTTCCACTCGACCTTCGAACCGCTCCTCTTCGAGGCGCACCGCGCCAAGCCCGGCGACATCGACGAGATGGCCCGCCTGCTCGCGATGCGCGAGGAGGAGGTCGCGGCGGTCGTGCTCGAGCCGCTCGTGCAGGGTGCCGCCGGAATGCTCACCCATCCTCCCGGCTACCTGCGAGCGGTGAGGCGGCTCTGCGACCGGCACGGCGCGCTGCTGATCTGCGACGAGGTCGCGACCGGCTTCGGGCGGACCGGGACGATGTTCGCCTGTGAGCAGGAGGGAGTCTCCCCGGACCTGCTCTGCCTGGCAAAGGGCCTGACCGGCGGGTACCTGCCGCTCGCGGCGACCCTGGCGAGCGAGCGGATCTACGAGGCCTTCCTCGGAGCCCACTCGGACTTCAAGACCTTCTTCCACGGCCACACCTACACGGGCAATCCGCTCGCGTGCGCGGCGGCGATCGCCTCGCTGGACGTCTTCGAGCGCGAGCACACCCTCGTCCGGATCCAGCCGAAGATCCGCCTGCTCTCGGGGTGGCTCGCCCAGATCGAGCGGATGCCCGAGGTCAATGAGGTCCGCCAGCGCGGCCTGATGGTCGGCATCGACCTGGGCGAGCACGATCCGGAGCTGCGCCTCGGCCATCGTGTCGTCCTAGAGGCGCGCCGCCGCGGCGTGATCGTCCGCCCGCTGGGCGACGTGATCGTGCTGATGCCGCCGCTCTCGATCTCCAAGCAGGACCTGAGGCGCCTCGTCGAGGTCGCCGGGCAGTCGATTCGCGCGGCCTACCCGGTCGCCGAGCTCGACTCGGGCGCCAAGGGCCGCCTCGACGCCGCGCTCCTCGAAGCGGCCTGAACTAATCCTCGTAGGGCTCGAAGTCGGCCTTGCGGGCGCCGCAGACGGGGCAGAACCAGTCGTCGGGGATGTCCTCGAACGCCGTTCCGGGAGGGACGCCGCCGTCGGGGTCGCCCTCGTCCGGGTCGTAGATGAATCCGCAGGATGTGCAGATGTAGAGCTGCTTGGTGGTGGTCTCGGCTGCCATCGGGCGGCAAATCTAACGAGTACGGTTGCGAGAGGTGGAGGTACTCGAGCCGTGAGCGAACTGCCCGAAGCCGGGGGCGCGCCTCTGCGCGACCAGGGCGATGCGCCCGCCACGCCACGGGCGGCGGCCACGGTGATACTGCTGCGGCGCGGCGGCAAGCATGCCGAGCGGGGTCTGGAGGTCCTGCTCGTGCAGCGCAACCCCGAGGCCCGTTTCATGCCGGGCGTCTGGGTCTTCCCGGGCGGAGCCGTCGACGCGGACGACGGCGAGGGCGAGGAGGCCCATCGTGCGGCGGCCGTGAGGGAGCTGACCGAGGAGGCCGGCATCGAGGTCCCCGCTGAGGAGCTGGTCGCCTACTCCCGCTGGATCACCCCGAAGGTCGTCCCCATCCGCTTCGACACCCGGTTCTACCTCGCGCTCGCGCCCGCGCACTCTCCGCCTCGGCCGGACGGTTCGGAGACGGTCGACGCCGGCTGGTTCGAGCCCGAGTCCGCGCTCCACAGCCATCACGCCGGAGAGCTCCCGCTGGTCTTCCCGACGATCAAGCACCTCGAGTCCCTGGTCGGATACGCGAACGCCGCCGAAGCGCTGGAGGCCGCCCGGCGCCGCGAGGTGAAGCCGGTCGAGCCCGAGGTGGTCGGCGACGGGGACGAGCGGCGCATCGTGCTGCCCGACGAGCTTCCGTAAGAATCCGATCGATGACGAGCACGCTGCCGCAGGAGGTCCGCGACGCGTTCGGGCGATTCATCACTTGCGAGTTCACGACGGTCGCACCGAACAAGCAGCCGATCACCTGGCCGGTCACGCCCTACTACGACCAGGGCGGCGCGACGATCGACGTGACGACGGGACTGGGGTATCCGAAGAAGGCCGACGATGCACAGGCCCACCCCAGCGTGTCGCTGCTCTTCTCGGACCCCACGGGTTCCGGCGTCGAGAGCGGCATCGCGGTGCTGGTCCAGGGAACCGCGACGATCGACGACGCGGACCTGAAGGCGAACGCGGAGCGTTACCTGCGCGAGTCAGGCGAGAAGCTGCCGGCGACGAAGAAGATGCATCCGCCGAAGCCGCTGCGCGGCCTGTTCAACTGGTACTACGCGCGCCTCTACATCAGGGTGCGCCCCGAGCGAGTCTTCGTCTGGCCGTCCGGTGACGTGACCGACGAGCCCACGATCCACGGCGCGCATCTCGAAGAGGTGCGATCCGGGCACACCGAGGAGCCGCTCGAGGAGCATGGCCGGTCGGTCGGCGGGGCGCCGGCCTGGGACGACCGGATGGGATTCCTCGGGGAGCACGAAACCGGGGTGCTCAGCTGGCTCGGACCGGACGGCTTTCCGATCTCGGTCCGCGTTCCTTACACGGCCGATCCCTCCCATCGGGAGATCCGGATCGAGGGCGAGCCCGCCGCCCTACCCGTGCTGGAGGGACGTGCCTGCCTGACGGTTCACCGCCACGCGCCCGACTTCACCTGGCAGCGCAACATGCAGGTGCGCGGCGATCTCGTGCGCTCACCCGAGGGCCTCAAGCTGGCGCCGCGGAGGATCGTCGGTGGATTCGAGCTCCCGAGGGGAATCGCCCGCTTCCGCGACTTCGTCAAGAAGGGCCCGGGCTTCTACCGGACCTATCGCCGCCGCCTGCGCGAGCGCGCCTAATCCCCTTCCGCGGCGCTCCACAAGGGCTGCGGCGGTGCTGACCTGGGCGCTCGCCGAAGCAGACCCAGCAACTGCTCCTTCAGCGAGCCCGAAAGTTGGCCTTCGCGGGCTCCGAGAACATTGAGGACGCCGAAGAGCGCCGGCGTCAGGCCGATCGACTGCAACGCTTCGGCCGATATGTGATGCAAACCGGCTCGGATGTGACGTGACCACGACTTCAGGAGCGACCATGACCCCCTCTTCCACCAAGAAGAAAAAGAAGAAGAACGAGACAAGTCGCAGTCGGAAGAGGCCCCGCCAGCCCGCAGGCAAGGGGTTCACGGACGAGGAACGAGCTGCGATGAGGGGGCGGGCGCAAGAGCTGAAGTCGGCTGCGCGCCGCAGCCCGCGCGCAGGCAAGGCGGAGGGGGAACGCGATGTGCTCGCGAAGATCGCCGAGATGCCGGAACCGGATCGCGCCATGGGTGAGCGGCTCCATGCGATCGTCAAAGCCAGCGCGCCAGGCCTCTCGCCGAGGACGTGGTACGGGATGCCCGCATATGCCAAGGACGGCAAGGTCGTCTGCTTCTTTCAGAGCGCGGAGAAGTTCAAGGCGAGATATGCGACGTTCGGCTTCAGCGACAAGGCGAACCTCGACGAAGGCGCCATGTGGCCGACCTCCTTCGCGCTCAAGGAGTTGACTGCCGCCGAGGAGGCAAGGATCGCCGCGCTCGTGAAGAAAGCGGTGAGCTGAGCGCTGAGCTCGCCTAGGAGCCGATCTTCGGCGGGAACGGCTCGAGCCCGGCGTTCCACGGGCCCGCCCTGTAGATGTCGAGGTTGTTCTCCTCCATCTCGCGATGGAGCCGGTCGAAGATGCCGCCGGCCGAGCGCAGCGCCTCCTTGAGCTCCTCCTTGGAGCGCTGACGGAGGCGCCAGTGGAAGAAGAGCTGCTGGTCGGTGATGCCGAAGTCGACCTCGGCCGGAACCCTGGTGATCCAGTCGATGAACCCAGGGCTGAACAGCTCGCGCAGAGCGACCGGGTCATGCTCCTGCGGGACCGTGGCGATGAACCGCTTGTTGAAGTCCATGCTCTCGAACTCCACCCGTCGGCGTGAGAAGCGGTCGACCGTGTCGCCCGCTGTGCGCTCGAGCGACTCGACATCGAAGACCGGCACCACGGTCGCAAGATCCGGCATGTGCGCCTTGACCAGCACGGCGCCCGGCACGACCGCCTTGCTCATGAACCCGCCCTCCTCGTGCTCGTCGGCATCGCACGAGGCGCCGAAGAAGCCATCGCTGAGCTCGCCGGTGATCCGGTTGGTGCCGCCGGGACAGAGGGCGACGGGCGCCCCCACGGGGTTGATGCCTCCGATCGGCTCGTAGTGAAGACCACGCTCCGCCGCCAGGCCGGAGACGATCGCCGCCCACTCCTGCGCCTCGGCCTTCGCGCTCAATCGATTCGGACGAGATCGTCGCGACCCTGGGACTCGAGCAGGGCCTTGTACCGAGGGAAGGCGGGTTTGGTGAGTGGAACCAGCTTGAGGATCTTGGCAACCGGCCCGTTGGCCTTGATCTGACCCCGGGCCAGCGCGGTGGTCACGTTCACCCGTCCGAGCCAGAAGAGGTGAGCGGTGTCCGCATCCATGCTCATCACGACCTCGGGGTCCATCTCCGTCTCGCCGAACTCGACGTCCGTGGGCTCGTCCTGCCTGAGGCGAACGGTGATCGTCGAGTCTGGCTCACGGTGCTGGTACTGGACGATCGTGTTCGCCTGGCGAAACTTGGGCGCCAGCTCCTCGTCCGCGGCGAGCTCGGTGAACAGCTTGCCGATCGTGTCATAGACCTCCTGGGCATCCTTGAAGTAGCCCAACGCTCACCTCACACTCGGGGAGCCCATCCTATTGAGGCCGGCTGGCCGTTACGGATCGCGGTTGACGATCGGCACCTTGCCGCCGCCGAAGAGCGACGGGAAGTTCGGGGCGATCGTGCACGCGGCGTATGCCGACGGGCCGGGGCTCGCGGGCGTGCCACCGGGGAAGTTGGGGCCGACCTGGTTCGGGCTCGTCGGATTGATCACCGACGAGAACGGGAACTGGCCGCTCTCCTCCTGTGCCGGGCTCGACGGCGGGCTGTGCGTCACCGGCTGCCCGCCGAAGGTGTTGTTGCAGTCGTGGCTGGGGAAGATCTCCGCCTGGGTGGTCGGGTAGAAGCTGCCGATCGCGAAGGGCTGCAGGTAGCCGTTGCCGCGGTTGGTCGCCAGGCGGTTCCGGTAGATCGACGCCGACTCGGCCGTGAAGATCGTCATCTGGCGGGAGAGATGGAGCGGTGCGCTCTGACCAGCCTGGAACGGCAGGAAGTCCGCCGTCGAGGAGGACGGGTTGGAGAGGAAATCGCCCACCACCGGCGCCTGGTAGTCCACCCAGCGGAGCAGCGGATTGAAGTTCGCCAGGAAGGGGTCCAGCCCGTCCATCACCGGGCGCAGCTCGTGCACGAAGTTGCGCAGTGACGGGAGTCCCGTGCTCGAGGCCTTGATCAGCGGAGCGAAGTTCTTGAACAGCTTGCGCGCGTAGGGGGCCAGCCTGCGCACGTCGTGGAGGGTGGGGCTCAGGTCGCGTGCCACCGGCCTCAGGTCGTGGAAGACCGGGCGGGCATCCTCGGCGAACGGCTTCAGCCGGTCGAGCGTCAGCCGGCTCTCGTTCTCGAACGTCGGGAGGATCTTGAAGGTGTCCGACAGGGCCCTGCTCTGGGAGGCGAGCGCGCCGAAGGTGCGATTCGCGCCAACGATCGCCCCGGCGAGCGCCTGGTCGTGGTCGGTCAGAGCCGCGAAGACGTCGCCTGTGTCGTGGACCAGCGTGCGCAGGGATTGCTCCTGGCGCCGAAGCGTCCCGAGCACGTCGCTCGCGTCCGAGGCAAAGGGACCGAGGTTGCCGAAGGCATCGTTCAGGTCGAGACCCCGCCCGTTGACCGCGAGCGCGGAGTTCTGCATCCACGACTGGAACGCCTCGCGGGTCTGCTGATCGAATCCCTGGAAGATCTCGTCGATCTGGGTCTGATTCTGCACCTGGGTCTGCGCCAGGTGGCCGCCCTCGGGGATCGGCTGCGAGGCGTCCCCGCCGGAGATCTGGCCCACGTCGATCGCGTTCGTCTGCGCGGTGGTGTTCGTGTTGCCCTGCTGGCCGGGTTGGACCTGGCTGCCGCTGGTCAGCTCGATGTAGGTCTCGCCGAGCAGGGTCTTCGAGCGCAGGATCGCCCTGGCGTCCGAGGAGATCGGGGCGTACTGCGGATCGATCTCGATCGTCGCCCGGGTGGTGTTGCAGGTCGCGGGGTCCTGATGGCACTCGCTGTCGGGGGCCAGGCCGATGTCCTTCACCTTGCCCACGGAGACGCCGCCGATGCGAACGTCGGCCTCCTTCGCCAGGGTGATCGCCTCCGGGAAGTCAGCGGTGAACCGGTAGCTCTCCGGCTTGAACGGGACCGGGCCGCCGAACGTCACCCAGAGGAAGAGGAGCAGCGCGAAGCAGGACAGCGTGAAGCCGACCGCCACCAGGATTCGTCCCATGGAGGGTGCCTGCTTCTGCACCTAGATCACCTCTCCGTTGGTCCGGCTCATGGCGGGCACACCGTCCCCACGAGCTGTCCGAAGCCGGTGAGCGCCGGGGCGAGCGGGCTGGTGGCGAGGATCGACTTCACGGTGTTGCAGGTGGCCACCACGTAGACGTGGCGATAGACGCCATGCGCGTCCTGCGAGGAGAAGGTGCTGTTGCCGACGTGGCCGAGCCAGCCGAGCCAGTACAGGTAGCCCTCGTCGCGACCGGGCGTCCCGGCGTCCTCGGCCCCCTTCGGGTTGTAGGCGGCCATGTTGAAGAGCTTGTTGAGCTTCTCGCCGACGGTGGTCAGGCGCGGCGTGGCCGCCACCAGGTTCTTGGCCGCGGGCCGCAGGTTGCGCACCGGCTGGCGGGCGTTCCGGACGAACGGCCGGATGTCGTTCTTGACCGGCTGGTAGGTGGTCTGGGCGAGGCTCGCGAGCGATTCGTTGATCGGCTTGAGCCTGCGCGCGAACGGCCGCAGGCTGGTGATCGCCGGCCCGAGCACCGTGGCGAGCTGATCCGTTTTGGTGAGCGCGACGCGCGTCGTCCGCAGCGTCGGACCGAGCAAAGAGACGGTCCGCTCCACGTCGGGCGTCTGGCTGGCGATCGCGCCGAGCGCCTGGTTCGACGCGGAGACCAGCTGCTCGATGCCCTGGCCGTCCTCCCCGACCCGGCCCCAGAGCAGGTTCAGGTTGTGGATCAGGGTGGCCAGGTTCTCCTTGCGCTTGGCGACCTGGGTGTTGAGGCGCGCCAGGCCCCGGTTGATCGGCCCGAGACTGCCGAGCAGCTTGCCGAGGTCCTTGCCCCGACCGTTCAGGCCTTGGCCGGCACCGACCAGCAGCAGCCGCAGATACGCGCGGGTATCTCCGTCCAACGCCGCCAGGATCTGGTCGACGTTGGTGTCTGGCGCTGTGTTGGCGACCGGGATCGTGCCGCCGTTCTGGAACTCGTCGTCGTTGGAGTTCGGGTCGTAGTTGGTCCCCGGATCGAGCTCCAGGAACATGTCCTTCAGACCCGTCTTCGGGCGCAGCAGGATGGTGGCGTTCTTGTAGATCGGCAGGAACTTGCGATCGATCGCCATGGTCACGACCGCATGCCCGTTCTCGTAGTCGACGGAGGAGATGTCCCCGACCCGAACGCCCGCCACCCGGACGGTCTGGCCCTGACCGGGAGTGACCGCCTGCGCCGTGGTCATCTCCGCCTTCAGCTCGAAGGGCTTGGCCTCGAGCAGCGGGATTCGCAGGCGCTGGTTCTGGACGATGACGTAGGTCGCGAGCAGCGCCACGACCAGCAGGCCGAGGATGGCGATGAAGTCACGGAGGTGGTCGCGGATCGCCTTGCGCATCAGCGACCTGCCTTCTTCGTGGGCGGGGCCGGCACGGTCGGTTGGATGCCGTTCCCCTTCTGGAAGGCGGCCCAGTCCTTGCTCCAGGCGTCGTACTGGGGCAGCACCGTCGACAGCAGCTGCTTCGCCGCCGGCAGCGAGCCCTGTGCGCGCAGCTTCTTCACCTTGTCGAACTGGGTGAGTAGCGCTGCATAGCGATCGATCAGCGCCTGCTGATCCGGCGGCGCCACCGTGGCGCTCTTCCCGCTCTCGTTCGTGGCGGGGGCCGGGCCGATCTCGCTGTTCAGGTTCGGCGGATCCTGCGTCTCGCAGGGGACGTCGGGACGGAACGGGGTCTTCGCCGAGGACTGCTTCGCCGGCTCCGAGCCGAGGAAGCCAAATGGGCTCACGCCCGTCAGCGGGGCGCCCAGGTCCGGAGTGTTGAACGGCGCGATCGTGTTGGTCCCGCCGCCGCCCAGCACACGGAACTCCTGGCCATTGGCGTCGCCCGAGCGGCTCTCGCCAGCGACGCCGCTGAAGCCGTAGGCGGTCTCCTGGTAGACCTTGGCGGCCGGCGGGTCGCTGTCGTTGTTGGGGATCGGCGTGTCGCTCCAGGGGATGACCACGCTGTTGAAGCAGGAGGACAGTGCCCTGGCCTGCTCCAGGAACGGCAGGGAGGCGCTGCTCAGCGAGGCCAGATCCGGGATCGTGGGCCTCAGGTCGTTGACCAGGCCGCCAAGCTCGGGCTTGGAGACGAGCTGGCGGAGCTGACCGATCCAGGGATTCGCGAAGTCGAGCGCCTTGTTCGCCGACTTGACGCCAGGCAGGGCCTCGCGCGCGAACGCCCGCAGCGGCGGGAAGTCGCGGTTGAGCTTGAACAGCGCCGGGCGCCCGACCGCCAGGGTCTGCGGCAACTCGATGATCGCCTCGCGGAGCGACGCCTGGTTCGCCGCAAAGGCCCCGCTGACCGAGTTCAGGTTCCCGATCAGCCCCTGTAGATCGGTGCTGTTCGCGTTCAGCTCACGGGCGACGGCGTCGAGGTTCGAGACGAAGCCGGCGAGGTCGCCCGGCTGGGTGCCGAGCAGCGCCTGGTTGACCTGCGAGGTGTACTCGTACGCCGCCGGGGACGTCCTGAACGACTCCTGGAAGCCCTGCGCCCCGCCGTATCTGTCGAGGGCGCCACCGAACTCCTTCAGGAAGATCTGCAGGTCCTGCCGCACCGGCGCGTCCAGCGAGGTGAGCACCTGGTCGAACTGGACGGACTGGGAGGTCTGGCTCTCCGGGACGACCGAGCCGCTGTCCAGCTTTGGTGCACTCGGGCTGCCCGGATGGAGGTCGACGAAGAGGTTGCCCTCGAGGAAGAGGCGCGGCCGAAGCTGGAGGGTGGCGTCCTGGCGGATCGGCAGCGCGCTGTCCTTGATGTCCATGGTGACCACCGCGGCGTTCTGGCCCTGGCCGTTCGAGTCGACGACGTGCTGGACGTCGCTGACCTCGCCGACGTTCACGCCCGAGATCCGCACCGGGCTCTTCGCCCGGATGTTCTGGGCGTCGGCGAAGACGGCCTTGAGCTCGTACCCACCGCCGCTGATGAACGGGATCGACTTGGTGAACGCCAGATAGAAGGCGAAGATCGTCAGGACGATCGCGATCAGGCCGATCTGGGAGTTGGAGATCCGGCGGTTGTGATTCGGGTTCATCAGCCGGCCCCCGGTCCGAAGGTTCGAGTCCCGTCCTGCTCGAGGAAGAGATCGGTCTTGCCCAGCGGCGGCATGCCCGCCGACTTGGCCACGTTCTGGACGCCGAAGGTGGGGTTGTCCTTCGCCTGGCCGGGGATCAGGCCCTCGCCCAGGACATAGCCGGTCTGCCCCGCCTGGCAGTTCGGCTGGCCGCCCGAGACGGCCGGGCCGTACGGGTTGCCGTGCAGAATCGGAATGCCGTTGTTCTGGTAGCCCGGGAAGCTGCCGCCGTTCGGCGGCCCGTTGAGGGGCGAGAACTTGCCCTGGTCAGCGGGCTGCACCAGCACGCTGCTCGCAAAGCGCCCGTCGCCCTGGCCGCCCGAGTAGTTGTCCATCGGGTTCCGCGGGAGCGAGCCCGGGCTGGTGCTGCCGGCGATCGAGGGCGGGATGACGCGCTCCGCGTAGCCGAACGGCGTCGGCAGCTCGAAGTGCGAGGTCAGGTACGTGACCCAGTAGTTCCAGTAGTTGCAGACCTCCTGGTACGGGCCGATCTTCGCGCCGGCGTCCTGGGCCAGGTTGAAGGTGTCGCCGAGGCGGTTGAAGCTGGTCAGCGTCGAGGGATCCGCGACCAGGCTGTTGAGCTCCTCCATCACTCCCTGGAGGTCGTGGTTCATCGGCACGGTCCGCGGCAGAACCTTCTTGCCGAGCGAGACCGCCTGGTTCAGGACCGGGAGCGCCGCGCGCAGGTCGCGGACCCCGGGTTGGAGGAGCCTGGAGAAGTCGGCGAAGTCGGCCAGGAACGGCTGCTGGACCGGCAGCGAGCGGAGCCCGGCCTCGAGCGCCGGCGGGCCTCCCGAGATCGTGTCCCGGAGGGCCTGGGGATCGGAGGAGATCGCGCCGAAGGCGATCGCGCCGTTGGTGAACTGCTCGGCGTTGTCAACGGCGACCGGCGCCACGATCCGCGCTGCGTCGGCCAGCTCGGGGAAGAAGCGGACCAGCTGCGTGGTCGGGTCCGCGAGCGCCTTGGAGACGGGGCCCAGGTTCCCGAACAGCGGATTGAGGGCGCCGATCGCCTCGTTCAGCGAGGCGCCGCGCGCCGCGAAGGCGTCGCCGAAGCCCTGCAGGACGCGGCGGCTGTTCTCGCGGGTCGCTGTATCGAAGGTGTTGTAGACATCGTCGAACTCGACCTGCTGCTGTGACTGGGAGATCGGGATGGTCCCGCCGGTGGGAACGCCGGTTGCGCTGGTGCCGCGGGTGATCTCCAGGTACTTGAGGCCGAAGGAGGAGCGGTAGCGCACCCGGATCGTCGAGTCGGCTGGGATCGGGTCCGCGCTTTTGTCCAGCTTCAGGTTGAGCTTCGCGACGGTCGAGGCGCTGGAGCCGTCGGCCGCGACGCAACCGCTGTTCGGCGGAGCCGCCACGGTGTCGATGGACTCCACTGCGCCAACGCGGTTTCCGCCGATCCTCACCTCGTTGTTGGGGCCGAGCCGTGCGGCGTCGCAGATCTCGGCCGAGACCTTGTAGGTGGGCACGAACGGCAGGCCGTTGTTGGCGTTGTACGCCAGGAAGACGGCGACCAGGACGATCAGCGTGGTGATCGCCCCGACCATCGTGGGCGACGCCGCCAGCGAACCGACTCTTCCGCGTCCGTTCATTGGCCGAGCAGGAAGTTGAGGAGGTTGTCGGTGGGCGAGCTGCTTGAGCCGGTCGCGCCCTGGCCGAGCACCTGGGGCAACTGGGGCGCGGGCGGGAGCGGGGGCAGCAGGTCCTTCAGCTGCTGCTTCGCCTTGTCCGGCAGCTTCTTCGGGTTGACCCCCGGCGGCAGGATCTTCTGGAGGTCCTTCTGCTGCTCTTGCGGCGTCTGCTGCTGCGGCTGCGCGGGAGCGGGCGCCGTCTGGGCCGCCTGCAGAGAGGCCGTGGTGTGCGGCGCATCGGCCGGGTTGCAGATCGAGGGCGCGTCCGAGCCCTGCGGGCAGACGCTCGGGTCATAGCGGCCGAGGTTGCCGAACAGCCCGGAGGGGTTGGTCCCGTAGTTGATCCCGGGCTGGCGATCGCCGAGGATGCCGGCGCACTCGGCGAAGTTCTTCGGGTCGCTGGTGAGATTGGTATTGCCGCCGCTGCCCTGCAGGTCCGGCACCTGCGGCCCGGTCTGGTAGCCGCAGGCGTTGTTGGCGCCCGGGGCGCTCACCAGCGTGATGCCGAGCGCGTGACCGAGCTCGTCGAACAGGTTCAGCGAGTTGGTCTGGACGTAGGCGTAGTTGAGGAGGCCCTCCATCCCCGTGTAACCGGGGTTGCCGCCGTTGGGGTCGGGGCCCGGCTGCTGGCCGTTGGCCCACTTGCACTGGGCCGTCTGGTCGCCGTGCAGCGTGACCCCCATCTTCTGGTCGAGGGCCTGGACGCGCCTGTCGGCCTCGCCGGGCTGCTGGCGCAGGTCGAAGCGGGCGCAGGAGTCCTCCTCGACCGCGTTGGCCGGGTTGTCGATGCTCTCGAGGAACTTCGCGACCTCGTTCGCGGCCGGATAGGCCCTGGTGCTGGACTGGTCGAGTGCCGCGATCTCGTCCTTGGCGTTGCCGAGGGCGACCTTGCCGACCCGGGCCGCTCCGCCGAGCGAGGTCAGGGACTGCCGGGCGCCGTTGTTGAAGGGCGGCAGGTTCTTCCCGAGCTTGTTGAGACCGGGCGCGGCCGCGTGCAGGTCGGTCAGCAACGGTGTCTGCGCGTCGGCGAGGCGCCCGAGCTGGAACATCGTGGGCTGCAGCTCGGCCAGGAAGTCGTCGAGCAGATGGAAGTTCTGAGCGAGGTCGTTGGAACGCTCGGCGGAGATCGCCGCGGTGCGACCGGCGTTGTCGATGAAGTGGACGACGTCCTCTCGCCGGTTCGCCAGCTGGGCGAAGATCGCGTCCGCGTTCGTGTTGAGCTCGGCGATCGTCCGGTTCTGGTTCCCGAGGATGTTGAGCACCTGCTTGAGCTGCTGGAGAGCGGGCGCGCCGGACCGGATGGCGGCGTTGAGGTTCTCGGCGTTGCTGTCCAGCGCGGTTCCGAACTCGTTGATCAGCAGCTGGAGCCGGTCCCGGAACGGCTCGCGCAGCGTGTTCTGGGCCAGGTCGGGCTGGACCGTCGTCTTGTTGCGCGCGGCCGGGATCGGCCCCTGGAGGGGTTGCGAAGAGGTGCCCGGCTGGCAGTCGAGGAAGTACTCGGCGATCAGGGACTGCGGCTCCGATGAGCAGCTCGCGTCGGCCTTGAACTCGGGGAAGCTCGAGTCCTCCTCGACAGTGACCAGAGCGGTCTTCTGCGGGGTGATCTCGAGATCGGTGATGCTCCCCGCCTTGGCGCCGGCGACGCGGAGCTCGGAGCCGTTGACCAGGCCGAACGCGTTGAAGAGCTCGACCTTGTAGCTGCGGGTGTCGGACGCGCCGGCGACGGCCTCGACGCTCACCGCCGCGAGAACGAGAACGCCGAAGATGACGAACAGGCGCCTCACGGGCCCACCGGGACCTGATTCGGGTTGCAGTCGACCGTGCCGCCCTGGGTCAGCTGGTCCTCGCCGAGGCCGCGCTCGTTGGAGCCGGGGCAGCGCCTCAGGTACTTGATCCCGGTGCCGGCAAGGGCATCGGCCAGGTCACTGCCGCCGAGCGCCTGACAGGTCCCGCCGAGGATCCCGAGGACCTCGTTACAGGGGATGCCGGAGGAGGGAGGCCCGACGCTGAAGGTGTTGAGGGTGGTCGAGATCCGGCCGATCCCGCCGAACGCATCCGGGAAGCCGGAGTGCCCGAAGTCGTCGAACCACCCCGTCAGCTCGGGCCCGTAGGCGCGCAGCATCGAGATCTGATCGAGCGAGTTCCTCAGGGAATCCGCCGAGGCCGGCAGGGCGCCGGGGCGGGAGGCGCCGTTTCGGTCCACGGGGCCGACTCCGATCCGGGCAAGCGGGTCCTGCAGGCGGGTGAGCTCGACCAGGTCGTTGGCGGCCCCCGGCGCCTTGATGATCCCGCTGAGGCCCTTGACGGTCGGAACGGAGTCGCGGGCGAACCCCCGCAGCCGCTTGGCGAAGGGCTGCAGCTTGGGGGCCACCGGGCGGGTGGCGTTGATCAGCGGCTGGACGTCGTCGAGAGCGGCGCGGAGGTTGACCGCGGTCGTGTTGAACTGCCGCATGAAGTCGGGCAGCTGCCCGACCGCCGAGGCGAGGGACTGCTGCTGGGCGCCGATCGTGCCCAGCATCCCGTTCAGGTTCGCGACCAGAGAGGAGATCTCCGGCGACTTCGCGTCGAGCGTCGAGGTGAGTCCGGCGGCATCGACGACGAGCCCCTCGAGGTTGGCCTGGTCCGAGTTGAGCTCGCCGAAGACCCGCCGCGAGGTGGAGAGGAACGGGTTCAGGTAGTAGAAGCCCCTGTTGGCCTTCGCACCCACCCCCTGATAGGAGGCGGCGAAGCCGTGGATCACCTGCTTGAGGTGATCCACGGTGGGCTTGTCGAGGGTGTTGAAGATCTGGTCGAGATCGACCTCGGAGGTGGTGTCGGCCTGGCTGATCGTGCCGCCCGAGGAGATCGTCTTCCCGTCGCGCTGGCCAGGCAGCTGCAGATCGACGTACCGGTTGGCGATTCCCGACAGCGAGGCCGAGCGGATGGTGGCGTGGGTGCCGTCAGGCAGGGGGGTGTAGGCCGAGTCCGAGATCTCCATCTTGACCAGCGCCTGGCCGTCGTCCGAGAGCGAGATCTGCCTGACCGAGCCGACGGGGACGCCGGCGACGTTCACGTTGTTGCCCGTCACCAGCTGAGAGGCGCTCTGGAACTGGGCGGTGACCGTGTATGAGGAGCCCCCGCCGAGCACGAGGAGCACGACCACGATCGCAGCGATGAGCAGCGCGAGGACCGCGGCGATACGTCCAACGACGCTTGCTTTCGGCACTGGCTCCTCTACCTACCCGTTGCCCGTCAACCCGTCGCCTCGCGCCGTGGGTACCCCG
>DATIDP010000178.1:0-7624 GCA_035456265.1 Solirubrobacterales bacterium
CGACCTGGTCGATCGCGGAATCATCCGCGTCCTGGATTTAGCCTTCATCGCCAAGGATGAGGACGGCAAGGTCGCCGGGATCGAGATCAGCGAGATAGCCGATCAGGTCGAGGAGATGAAGGTGTTCGAAGGAGCTTCATCCGGCCTGCTCTCGGACGAGGACACCGCCGACGCCGGCGAGGCGCTCGAGCCCGGCACCTCGGCGGCGCTGCTGGTCTACGAGAACCGCTGGGCGGCGCCGTTCGCCTCCGCCGTGCGCCGTTCGGGTGGCCAGCTTGTCGCCTCGGGCCGTATCCCGGTCCAGGCCCTGCTTGCCGCGCTCGATGCGACGGAGGATGCCGAGGGCGCGGCCGCGTCCTCGTAACGACGAAAGGAGTCAAGTCATGCCCCGATTGATCAGAGGAGTTGCACGTACCGCCGTCGTTGCGGGCACTGCGGCTGGGGTGGCCGGTCGGGTTCAGCATCGCCAGCAGCAGCGTTGGGCACAACAGGAATCTGAGCCGGCCCAGGCCGCCGCTCCTGCCCCCGCGGCCGGTGGAGAGGACGCGATGGCGCAGCTCAAGGAGCTCGGTGAGCTGCACGCGAGCGGAGTCCTCACGGACGAAGAGTTCGCCGCCCAGAAGGCGAAGCTGCTCGGCTAGCCGAGCTACCCCCGAACGAAAGGAATCGAGATGCTCTGGATCGGACTGGGGATCCTCTACTTCATCCTGCTGGTCACGCTCGGGATCATGTCCATCAGGAAGGGGCACTGGGTCATGTTCATCATCGGGATCGTCTTCCCGCTGTTCTGGCTGATCGGCGCGTTGATGCCGCCCAAGGGCCAGGCATCGCCGAGGGGCGCCTACTAGTAGCCCGCTGCTGACCCGGCGCGAGATGCGTCGGGTCAGAGCAGCTCGATCAATCCCTTGACGATCAGGAGCACGCCGATCCCCGCCGCCAGCCGAAAGCCGAGCTTGCGGCTGTTGGCGTTGAACCAGGACTTGAAACGGTCGACCGCCTGCGGGGTCCACTCCGGGGCGATCGTGTAGGCGGCCAGCGGCGCCTCGAGCAGGATCAGCATGATCGCGTTGAAGGCGAGGATCATGCCGACGGTCGCGACGGTGCTCGCATCCGCATCGGCGATGTGGCTGAGGCCGATCAGGTAGGACGCGCCGGGGAGGGTAAGCAGGGCACCGACGACGAAGGTCGTACGCGAGGTGCCCTCGCTGAGGGCGCGCTGCCAGCGCGGAGCCCCCTTCGCCTTCTTCGCTTCGGTTCGCCTCCGCCGTCGCTCGGCGAGCCTGCCGTCGGCGCGCGGTTCGCGCCCCGGTCTGATTGCGAGGGCCACCATCAGCAGGATCGTCCCGAGCGCCAGATCCATCGCCGGACTGAGCGTGGTCTTCGCGGTGCTGGTGGCCGACGAAGATCCGTCGAGCGCGAAGACGATCACCATGCCAAGCGTGACACTGGTCATCAGCGCGCCGAGCAGGTAGCCCAGCAGAAGGCGCTTGGGATGGTCGAGCAGGAGCATCACGGTCGTGGCCCCAAGCAGGGTGGGGTTGAGCGCTGCGGTGAAGGCGAAGAAGAAGGTGCGGTTCACGTTCGCCGCGGACGCTAGTGCCCATCGCGCGGGTCGATTTCACCCCATCGGGGTGAGGACCGAGCGCGGCAAGTGGGGTTCGCTTCCGCGACCATGGCGTCGGGGACCACGCAGCCGAACAACTTCAAGTACACGGCGCGCCCCGCCCTGCCGTCGGGTCTCCCGCTCGTACTGCCCGGCATGTGGGTGCTGCTGATCGGTGGGCTGAATGTCTTCTACGGGATCTCGGTGATCGCCGGATCGCACATCTTCATCACGACCGCAAGCTGGCTGGTTGGAGATGCTCGCCCCTGGGGCTGGCTGATGGTGACCGTCGGGCTGGTCCAGATGGGTGCCGCCCCCGCCGTGTGGATGGGCCGAAGGTGGGCGATTTGGATTGGACTGCTCTCCGCCGTATGGCATATGGTCGCGGCGATCATGTTCGCTCAGGACTACCTGGGTTTCGCGATCGCCCTCCTCGTGCTGGACGCGATCGTGGCCGGCAGTCTCCTCGCCGGAGGTTTCGGTACGCGGTCGAAGCCAAGCGAGCGCTGGTCCTGATGGAAACCGGCGGCTCGCGGCCTTCCGCTGGTGCCTCGGGCCCCCCCTCCGGCGGGACCGCCGTGCCGAGGCGGCACCGTGGCATCGTCATCACTCTCACGATCGTCGCCTCCGTGCTCGCCTTCCTGGCTGTGTTCGCCGTGTGGGCGAACCGCCAACTGCTCGAGACCGATACCTGGACCAACACGAGCACCAAGCTGCTCGAGGACCCTGAGATCCGGACGCAGGTGGCGAACACGATGGTCGACACGCTCTACGCGAACGTCGACGTCCAGGCTCAGCTGCAGCAGGCGCTGCCGCCGCGGCTCCAGCCACTCGCCGGCCCTGCCTCCGCCGGTCTGCGCGAGTTGAGCCTGCGTCTGGCGAACCAGGCGCTCCAGCGGCCGCGGGTTCAGCAGCTCTGGGAAGACGCCAACCGGACCGCCCAGGAGACCTTGCTGAAGGTGGTGGAGAACGGGGGCAGCGAACCGGTCACCCTCGACATCGGCACGATCGTCGACCAGCTCGGCCAGCAGCTCGGGATCGACACCGCGGGCAAGCTCCCCCCGCAGGTCGCCCAGATCCAGATCGCCTCGAACGAAGACCTCGTCAAGGTCAACGACCTGCTCAACCTCTTGAAGACGCTGGCCTGGGTGCTGACCGTTCTCGCGCTCGCGCTCTTCGGACTGGCCATCTTCCTCGCGGAGGGCTGGCGACGTGAGGCGCTCCGCGCGGTCGGCTTTGCGTTCATCGCGGTCGGGATCCTCGTGCTGGCCGCACGCAGCCTCGCCGGCAACGTGGTCGTCAACCAGCTGGCGTCCACGGAGGCCGTCAAGCCCGCGGCAAACGATGCCTGGAGCATCGGGACCTCGCTGTTGAACGACCAGGGCGGTGCCATGATCTTCTACGGGATCTTCATCGTGCTCGGGGCCTGGCTGGCGGGGCCGACCGGTATCGGGCGGAGCGCCAGGCGCGCGATCACCCCGATCCTCGAGAACCGCGTGGTCGCGTACTCGACCCTGGCCATCCTGCTCGTGCTCCTTTTCTGGTGGGGACCGACCCCCGGCTTCCATCGGCTCCCCACTGCGCTGCTGTTGGTGGTCCTGGTCGTTGTCGGCACGGAGTTCCTGCGCCGCCAGGCGATCAAGGACTTCCCTGACCAGAAGTGGGAAGGGGCCACCGAGCGCTGGGGAGCCTCGCTGCGCTCTCGATTCGGGGGCGGAGCCGACGCCTGAGGCGCCGGACCCTGGCGATGACTCAGCGGCGCGGGGCTGCCGTATCGGCTCTTGTGGTCGGCACGCTCACGCTTCTCCTCGCCCTGGACATCGTCCTCGAGCAGTTTCCCCGCGGCCTTGTCGTGCTCGGCTGCGTGGCCATCGGGCTCGCGGCGGCCTGGTACGGATTGCTTCGGCGCGGAGCGCCGAGGGTTGCCGGGATCGGAGTGGCCCTGCTCGCACTTGCGGCGGTCCCGCTGATCCTGATCCTGGATGGCGACCACGTCGTCGAGGCGGTGCTGATCGGGCTCGGGATCGTCGCGACACCGGCCGCCGCCCGCGCGGCGTTCCGGCACCGAGTGCCGCTGCCCCCGGCAGACCGTCCCGAGCATCCGGTCCTCTTCTACAACCCGAAGTCGGGGGGTGGCAAGGCGGAGAGGTTCTCGCTCGACGCCGAGGCCAGGTCTCGTGGGATCGAACCGATCGAGCTGACGCAGGGAACCGACCTTCGTGAACTGGTCCGGGGCGCGGTGGCTCGCGGTGCCGACGGCCTGGCCATGGCCGGTGGGGACGGCTCGCAGGCGATCGTCGCCGAGATCGCGTCGGAACAGGGGCTGCCCTACGCCTGCATCCCCGCCGGCACGCGCAACCACTTCGCGCTCGATCTCGGGGTCGACCGCGACGATGTCGTCGGCGCCCTCGACGCCTTCGTGGACGGCGGCGAGCACCGCGTCGACCTCGGCGAGGTGAACGGCCGGGTGTTCGTCAACAACGTCTCGCTGGGCCTGTACGCCGACGCGGTTCAGAGGCCGGGCTACCGTGAGGCGAAGCTCCGGACTCTGCTCGACACGGTCCCCGAGCTGCTGGGCCCGGAGGGAAGCGGGCTCGATCTCTCCTGGCGGGGGCCCGGCGGCCACGAGCATCGCTCGGGTGCCGCAGTGCTGGTCTCGAACAACCGCTATCGGCTCGGCAAGGCCGTGGGATCGGGCACGCGGCCGCGGATCGACGACGGCCTGCTGGGGATCACCGTCGCGTCCGCGCCGACCGGCCGCGGACAGGGTCGGCTCCTGCAGCGACCGTGGCGTGAGTGGTCGGCGCGGGAGTTCGAGGTCGATGCCGAGCATCCGGTGGCCGCCGGGATCGACGGCGAGGCGGTCACCCTCGAGCCGCCGCTGCGGTTTCGCATCAGGCCAGGCGTCCTCTGTGTCCGGATCGCAAGGCAGCATCCCGGCGCATCCCCCTCCGCGGCGGTTCCGGAGAACGGGTGGGAAGGCCTGCGCGAGCTCGCAAGGATCGCCGCTGGGAGAACGACAACGACGAAGGAGGGTTGATGGACATCCTGGAGATCGAGCAGAAGGAGACGATGTCCCGGGAGGAGGCGGCTGAGCGACTGCGGAGGTTCGCCGACACCCTGGCGCGGAACAACGACATCGAGTTCGAGCGCGGCGGCATGCACATGAAGGTTCATGTCCCGGACGAGGTCCAGGTCAAGGTCGAGCTGGAGCTCGAGACGGACGAGCGCGAGCTGGAGATAGAGCTGAGCTGGTGAGCTACCAGTCCCAGGGAGTGTCGCTGCCGACCAGGGCCTCCTCCTCGAGGTAGCGGGCAAACTCCTCGAGCTCCTCCTGCGGGATCGAGTAGGTGTGCTCGTTCTCGTCCGGGAACCGGCGCGCGCGAACCTCCTCGGCGTAGGTCCGGACGCCCTTGAGCGCCTCCTCGCGCACGTTCGCAAAGCGCTTCACGAACTTCGGCTTGTGCCCGTCGTAGACGCCGAGCAGGTCATGCAGCACGAGCACCTGCCCGTCCGTCGCCGGCCCGGCCCCGATCCCGATCACGGGGATCTCCAGCTTCGGCACCAGCGCCTCGGTGACCGCCGCCGGGATCGCCTCGAAGACGATCGCGAAGCAGCCGACCGACTGGAGCGCGAGGGCCTCCTCCGTGAGCCTCGCGGCCGCCTCGGCGGTGCGGCCCTGGGCCTTGAAGCCGCCGAGCGCGGTGGCCGTCTGCGGCGTCAGGCCGACGTGTCCCATCACCGGGATGCCGGAGCGAACGATCGCCCTGGCGCGGTCGACCGATGGGCCCCCGCGCTCGAGCTTGACGGCGGCGCAGCCGGCCTCCTTGACGAAGCGCTGGGCGTTCTCGATCGCCTGCTCGTTCGAGCCCTCGTAGGAGCCGAACGGCAAGTCGCCGATCAGCAGGGGATGGGAGAGGCCGCGGTGGACCGCGCTCGCCATCATCAGCATCTCCTCCATGCCGACCGGGGTCGTCGCGTCGTAGCCGAGGACGACCATCGCCGCGGTGTCGCCGACGAGCACGATCTCGACACCGGCCTCGTCGACGATCTGGGCGGAGGGATAGTCGTAGGCGGTGACCATCACGATCGGGTCCCCGGCGCGCTTCATCTCGGCCAGCCTCGGCAGCGTCACGGGCTGCCGTTCGTCGGGTGTGGGCTCGTTGATCGGTGCCGTGCTCACAGCAGTGCCTCCTGTTCCGGGCTGACTCCAGCCAGCAGGACGGTCGGGTCGCTGTCGACCCGGGTCGCCGCGCCGTTCAGCTGGACGGTTCCCGATCCCTCTTCGCCCTCGATCGCATGGGTCACGAGGCGAGCGCCGTTGTCGACGTCACAGTCCGTGATCGTCGCGCGATGGATCTTCGACTTGAGCATCTGACGCTGCATCAGGCCTCCGTGTTCTGGGTCGGGGCAGCGATCACGACGTTGTCGATCAGGCGGGCCCTGCCGACCCGCGCGGCGACCGCGACCAGCACGGGACGCCCGTTGAGCTCCGCGATCGGGGAGAGGTCCTCCGCGGAGCGCGCCTCCACGTACTCCGGCTCGATGCCGGCGGTGCGAAGCTCGTTCCTGGCGACCTCGACCAGGGCGCTGGTCGTCGTCTCGCCCTCGCGGGCGGCGCGCTCGGCCGCCCGCAGCCCGCGGGAGATTGCGGTAGCGCGCTCGCGCTCGTCGGCGTCGAGATAGGCGTTGCGAGAGCTCAGGGCTAGGCCGTCGTCCTCGCGGACCGTCGGGAGCACCTCGATCCGGACCGGGAAGTCCAGGTCGCGCACCATGCGCTTGATCACCACCGCCTGCTGGGCGTCCTTGCGGCCGAAGTAGGCGACGTCCGGATGGACCGAGTTGAAGAGCTTGGCGACGACCGTCGTCACGCCGCGGAAGTGGGAGGGGCCGCGCTGCTCCGGATCACCCTCGAGCACCTCGGTGAGTTCGCCGGAGACCTCGACGGCGGTCGCGAAGCCCTCGGGATACATCTGCTCGACGTCGGGGATCCAGAGCAGGTCGACGCCCTCTCGGGCTGCGAGCTTCGTGTCGCGTCCCTCGTCGCGCGGATACGAGCCGAGGTCCTCGCCCTCGCCGAACTGCCTGGGGTTGACGAAGAGGCTGACGACCACGATCTCGCAGTCCTCGCGGGCTCGCCGCATCAGGGAGAGATGGCCCTCGTGGAAGTAGCCCATGGTCGGGACCAGGCCGATCCGCCGCCCGCGCCGGCGCGGAGCGTCGAGCGCCTCCCGCAGCTCAGCCTTCGTGCGGACGATCCTCATGAGGGCACCCCGTGTACCGACTTCCAGGCGAGTGCCTCCGCGCGCATCACCAGGACGTCGTAGAGGCGGACGAGCTCCGGTGCGGTCTCTGCCAGGGCGACGCGATGACTCTGGACGGTCGCGCGGTCCCCGCGGGCGATCGGCCCGGTGAGGGCGGCTGGGCCGCGCTCCACCCAGTTCGCCGCCGTCCGCAGGACAAGCGGGGCGAGCAGTTCCCTCGCGTCCTCCATCCCGATCCTGGTGAGGACCTCGGCCGCGGACTCCTCGAGGGCGACCAGCAGGTTGGATGCCATCGCCGCGGCGGCGTGGTAGGCCGCCCGCTTCTCCTCGGGCACCTCGAAGGGGCGCATGCCGAGAGCCTCCGCGAGTGCGCGGGCGAATGACAGGGCCTCGTCGGTGGAGCCGGCGACCGCGGCCGGCGTTCCGTCGACCGGGGCTTCGCCGTCGGCGAACGTCTGGAGCGGATGGAGGGAGAAGCGCCCCGCGCCGCGCGCGCCGGCGGGAGCGAGGGCATCGAGAGTGGTCGCGCCGCTGACGTGGCCGATCAGTGACGGATCCGCCGCGGCGAACCGCTCCGCCGTTTCGGCGATCGCGTCGTCGGGGACGCAGAGCAGCACTCCGGCACCCTCGGGGACCGAGCCGACGTCCTCGTGGGAGACGAGCGTGACCTCGATCTCGGCGCGGTCGGCGCCCGCGGCCAGGGAGCGGCCCAGACGTCCGCGACCGACGACGATCAGCGGCGTCGCGCTCAGAGGGG
>DATIDP010000179.1:0-5096 GCA_035456265.1 Solirubrobacterales bacterium
CGTCGGTGGCGAGCAGGCGGGCGACCCTGCGGGCGTTCGCGTCGTTGGCGCTCAGGAAGGTGATCGCCTTGGGGTCGGGGTTCGCGAGCCCGAGCCGCGCCGCCTCCGCCTCGACCTTGTAGGCGGCGAGCTTCTCCTCGATCTGGGCGCGGAGGGACGAGACGTCGGTCTTCAGGGCGTCGATCTGGAGCGAAGTCCGGCCGGAGCCGGCGGTGAGGCTGAGGCTGAGCACGTTGAGCGCGACGATCCCGCCGAGCAGCCCGCAGAGCACCGCGATCCAGCCCCGGCCGCGGGTCAGCCGGACGATCAGGCCAGACTCGGAGAGATCGCGGACCGCGCCGGCGCTGCGCACCGCGGCCTGCGGGAAGAGGGCGGCACCTGCCAGCGCCGGCCTCACCAGACGGCCGGCCGGGGCCTGCGTGGCCCTTGCGCGGGAAGCGGCGGCGCGGGGCCGGCGCTTCGCGGGAGCGGCCTTGCGGCGGGGCGCGGGCCTCGCCGGTTTGATGCGAGGGCGCCCTGCAGGGGGAGTCGAGGAGCGACCCGTTTTACGCAGGGCGGTTGCCGCCTCCATCAGTCCTGTGCCTCCCGGATCTTGAGCGCGGCGCGCAGATGCGCGGAGCCGGCGCGCGGGTTCCGCTCGAGCTCCTCGGCTCCCGGCGAGACAGCGCGTTTGGTGATCAGCTCGGCCTCGGGCTCGCGACCGCAGACGCAGACCGGCAGCTCGGGCGGGCAGACGCAGCCCCGCGCCCGGTCGGCGAGGAAGCGCTTGACGCGCCGGTCCTCGAGCGAGTGGAAGGAGATCGCGCCGAGGCGTCCGCCGACCCTCAGGAGCCCCCATGCCAGCGGCAGGGCACGGTCGAGCGCGTCGAGCTCGCCGTTGACGGCGATGCGAATCGCCTGGAAGGTCCGCTTGGCCGGATGCCCGCGCCCGAAGCGCTCCGACGGCGGGATCGCCGCCTTGATCCCTGCGACCAGCTCTGCGGTCGTCTCGATCGGGCGCCGCCTGACGATCTCGCGAGCGATCGAGCCGGCACGGCGCTCCTCGCCGAGCTCGCGGATCGCGAGCGCCAGGCGGTCCTGGGGCCACTCGTTCACGACCGTCGCCGCCGAGAGGCTCTGCGTCGGGTCCATCCGCATGTCGAGCGGTGCGTCGTAGGAGTAGGAGAACCCGCGCTCCCAGGCGTCGACCTGCATCGAGGACATGCCGAGGTCGAAGACGATCCCGTCGGGCCGCACACCCTCGCCGCGCAGGCTCTCGAGGGCGGCGACGAAGTCCGCGCGCAGGAAGCGGGCCCGGGACGGCGCCTCGGCCGAGAACCCCCGCCAGCGCTCCTCGGCGGCCGGATCGCGGTCGACGGCGATCAGCTCCCCTTCGGAGCCGAGCCGCTCGGCGATCAGGCTGGCGTGGCCGCCGCCCCCGAAGGTGCAGTCGACGAAGGTCTCCCCCGGACGTGGGTCCAGCAGGTCGATGAGCTCCTCGGCGAGGACGGGTTCGTGGTCCTTGGGCACATATGAAAGATTCGCGGACGCGGCCTCCGATCCCACCACTCGATGTGTTGCGGTGCCCATCTCAGCCTCCTCGCTCGTCCTCGGAGAGGTTCTCCGCGACATCCGAGACCTCCTCCGCCATCTCCTTCTCGTAGCCGGCCCAACGCTCGGCGTTCCAGATCTCGAACCAGTCGTCGGAACCGACGATCACGCAGGGGCCCTCCCCCAGGCCGGCGTGCTCGATCAGCTTCTTCGGCAGCCGGATGCGCCCCGCCGAGTCGAGGCTGTCGTCGAAGGCGCCGCCGTGAAAGTGGCGTCGCATCATGCGACCCTGCCGGCCGAGCGGATTGGTCTTGCCGAGGAACTGCTGGGTGAAGCGCTCATAGCCGGCGGGCGCGAACACCCACACGGAGGGTTCGAGTCCCTTGGCGAGAACGACTCCATCGGCCAGCGCCGCGCGGAACCTCGACGGGACCGTGAGGCGGTCCTTCGCATCGAGGTTGTGCTCGTACTGACCGAGAAACGACAAGGTGGGCTTCCTGTGATGCGAGGGTGCTCCGCCAGGAGCAACCCGTTTCGTGTCGGTTGGTTCGGAGCGGGCCGGGGTGGTGAGGTGGGAGGAACCTCATCACCCCGGCCCTATGACCAACTCTTGGTCGCCACACTAACCCACTCTGTCCCACTTTGCAACACATCGTGGCGCGGGAATTCGACTCGATCCGTCGGACGGAATTGCTACCCCGGATCCCAAAAGGCCTGAAAATCGCATTCCCATGCGGTTTGCGACGCCGAGTGGAGCTCGCGAATCGAGTCGCGAAGGAGTCGCTCCCTGCAATTCCGGTTGCATCAAGGAGGATCGGGCACGAACCTCCTACGCCCCCATGACCGCGTGATCCTCAACACCAAGACCTTCGGCCTGACGACCTGTCGTCACTGCGGCGACGAGTTCGAGCCGATTCGCCCCGGCAGCTAGGTCCGCTGCCAGACGCCCATGAGGTTGCCCGCGGGATCTCGGAAGACCGCCACCGAGAGATCGCCCTCCGAATATGGAGCCGTGACGATCTCGCCACGATTCGAGGCCACGCGGTCGAGGGTTTGCTCGACGCTGTCGACGTACACGTAGGGTCGAATCCCCGCCCCTCCCGCCACCTCCATGTCCGCGTGGATATGACCGATCACGTGGCCGGTCCCATCCTCGAAGCTCGGGTCCTCGCGATCGGTATCGATCCTCCAGCCGAAGACCGCCTCATAGAAGGCGGCCGCCCGCTTCGGATCGGGGGCAGGAATCCGCAGGTATGAGACTCCACCCGGGCCTGAACACACCCGACTCCTCCGAGTCACTGAACGGCAGCGGCGAATTCTCCCCGAACCCGCGAGTGGGCCGCGCCGCGCGATGCGGCGCGGCCCACGCGTGACTAGTGGCTGCTCGTGACCTGGAAGCAGGCCACGTCGTACTGCGACACTGCATGCGAGCTGCCATGGGCCGCGGATGGCGTCCCATCGCTGCCGGCATAGTGCTCCTCAGCGTTGGCGAACCCGCTTGTGTGGAAGCCCGCAGGCTCCAGGGAGGCATTCGGATCGCCACACTCGGCGCCCGGTTGGCCGGTGCCACTCGGGTTGGGAGCCGCGGCCGCCCCACTGGCCGCGAATGCTGCGAGGACGAGGCATGCGATCGCTGCAATCAGGAGTCTCCTCATCTGAGCACCTTTCGTGAACGGGCCGGTATCGGCCCGCTGATCGCAATACGAACCACGTCGCGCCGGGGATTGACCCCACTGCGGAATCTCACACGCACGGGACCAGGGCCGTTTGACTCCCAGTTCGCACGAACGAGGAGGGCGCCACGTGGATTTCGAGCAGCGGGATCGAGCGATGGAGACGAGGGACGAGCGCTTTGTCGGCGATTTCTTCGCCGCCGTGACCCCGGCGGGCATCTACTGCCGCCCTGCCTGAGGTGTCACCCGTTTCATGCCGGCCTAGAACCCGCTCATGAAACGGTCGACGTTCGCCAGCAGCCCCGCGGCAATCATCAGGAGGACCGAGGGCACCAGCAGCAGCGCCACCGCGAGCTGGATCTTCGGGGCGGCCCGGGCCGCCCGCTCCTCGATGCGGCGGCGCTGTACGCCCCGCAGAGCCGTGGCCTGCTCGCGCAGCTGATCCGAGAGCGGAGAGCCATAGCGCCGCGAGCGCTCGATCACCCCGCACATCGCGGCCACCTCGCGCACCGGGGCGCGGCGCCGCAGGGAGTCGAGGGCCTCACTCTGCGCGAGGCCGCACGAGGTCTCGGCGGAGAGCATCGCCAGCTCTCGGGCCAGGGCGCCCTGCCCCGCCCCGAGCTCCGTGAGGCCGGCGAGCGGGCTGCGCCCCGCGGCCGTTCCCACGGCGAGGAGGTCGAGCGCGTCCGGCAGCATCGAGCGCAGGGCTCTGAGGCGACGGCGCGCCCGGCGCTCGAGCCACGCGTCGGGCCCGAGAAACCCGGTGGCCGGCAGGGCCGCGGCGACGATCCAGCCGAGTCGGCTGGGCGCCGCCGGCGCGATCACCAGCGCCCACAGGCCGCCGGCCAGGGCGCCCCCGGTCTTCGCGCCGAGCAGAGACGCGACCGAGACACGATCCGCGAGCCCGGCCCTGGCAAGCCGAGCCGACAGTCCCAGCCGCTCGTCGGTCGCTGCCAGCATTGACCAGCGGGCGAGCGAGTCGACGACCACCCGCGAGGGGTCGCTTCCGACGGACCGGCGTCGCGACGGCGCGCGCTCCGGCAACACCTGGGCGACGCCGGCGATCCCGAGCAGGACGGCGGCCGATGCGAGGATGACTCCGGTCGTCATTCCGACGGCCTACCGAGGCGCCGGATCACGGCGAACCCCAGGATCTGCAGGCCCGCGGCGGCGATCAGCATCGCGGCAGAGGCCGGCTCCGCCAGGACGCGGGAGATGAAGCCGGGCTGGAGCAGCTCGGCGAACAGGGCCGCCCCTGCGGGCAGCGCCACCACGAGCAGGCCGGTGAACCGGGCCTGTGTCGTGGCGGCGCGAGCCTCGTCGTCGACGCGGTCCCGCTCGGCCGCGGCCGCGGCGAGTCGGCGCATCAGAGCGGCCACATCCCCTCCGGCGATCTGCTGGCTGAGCAAAGCCGTCGACAGCGAGTCGATTCGCTCCGAACGCAGTCGTTCGCACATTCCGCTCAGGGCGTCCGCGGTCGGCGCACCGAGCTCCAGGTCCGCCGCCAAGCGGGCAAGCTCCGCCGCCGGCGGGCCCTCGAGCGACTGCGATGCGGCTGCGAGCGCCCCCCGCACGGAGCGGCCGCCGGAGATCGCGTCCGCTATCGCCGAGGCGACGTCTGGAACGGAACGCTCGACCGCACTTCGGTAGCCCTCCTTCCGCCGAGCGATGATCGTCCCGGCGAGCCACGGGCCGGCAGCCGCGGCGATCGCCAACGGCCCGACACCGACGAGCAGGACCACGAGGGCCGCGATCCCACCGCTCCCGAGCAATGCCAGGCGCCGCTGCTCCTCGACACTCGGCACATAGCCCTCGCGGGCGATCCGGCTGAGCGGCCGCATCGCCCCACTCGCCCAGGCGGCGGCCCGTGGTACGGAGAGCACCGCCTCGCGG
>DATIDP010000180.1:0-7691 GCA_035456265.1 Solirubrobacterales bacterium
GACGACGACCGCCGGCGTGTCCTCGAGCTCCCGGCCGCCGGAAACGGTCCCCCCGGCGCCGCAGCCGATCAGCGCCCGCGGCTCGAGCCGCTCGTGGACCTCGGAGAGCAGCCACTTGGCCATGCCGAGGTGCTGGCCGGAGGCGAACACGCAGGCGAGGTCGCAGGGCCCATCCAGTTCGGCCCGCGCCCGGTCGGCCGCCTCCGCGGCGGCGTCGACCGTGTCGAAGCTCTCCGACGCTCCGACCGAGACCTGGACAGTGCTCGGCTCGGCCAGCGCCATCAGCCGGAGTTCCCGGATCCCGCCCCTGCGGCCGCCTGGTTCAGGTACTCCCGGACGAACCCGTCGATATCACCGTCGAGCACACGTTGTGCGTCGCCGACCTCGAAGCCCGTGCGGTGGTCCTTCACCCGCTGGTCGGGATGGAGGAAGTAGCTGCGGATCTGGGACCCCCACTCCGCGGACTTCTGCTCGCCCCGCTCCCTGGCCAGCTCCTCGGCGCGCTCGAGCTCCTTCCTCTCCAGGAGCCGCGAGCGCAGGATCTGCATCGCGGTCGCCTTGTTCTGGGCCTGCGAGCGCTCGTTCTGGGACTGGGCGACGATCCCGGTCGGGACGTGGGTGATGCGGACCGCCGAATCGGTCTTGTTGACGTGCTGGCCACCGGCACCCGAGGCGCGGTAGGTATCGACCCGGATGTCGGCGTCGTCGATCTCCACATCGACATCGCCCTCGACCAGCGGCGCGACGTCGACCTGGGCGAAGCTCGTGTGGCGGCGCGCGGAGGCGTCGAATGGAGAGATCCGGATCAGCCGGTGGACGCCTCGCTCGGCGGCGAAGAGCCCGTAGGCGTTCTCCCCGCGAACCACGAAGGTTGCCGACTTGAGGCCAGCCTCCTCCCCGGGGGACGCCTCCTTCATCTCGACCCTGAAGCCGCGGCGGTCAGCCCAGCGCAGATACATGCGGAGCAGGATCTCGGCCCAGTCCTGGGAGTCGGTGCCGCCGGCGCCCGCATTGATCGTGGCGACCGCATCGCCGGCGTCGAAGCGCCCGGAGAAGAGCCGCTCCTCCTCGAGCTCGGCGAGCCGCTGCTCAACGGAGACCAGCTGCGCCTGCAGCTCGCTCGCCATCTCCTCGTCCTCGACCGCGAGCTCGGCAAGCTCGCCGAGATCGTCGACATCCCTGGTCAGCTCGCGAAAGCCCTTGAGCCGCTGCTGCGCGCGGGAATGCTGCGCGGAGATGTCCGCCGCGGCCGCCTGGTCGTCCCAGAAGCCGGGGCGCTGCATCTGCGCCTCGAGGCGATCGACCTCCCGGCTCAGCGCATCCGGGTCAAAGGTAATCCGAGAGCAGCTTGAGCTGCCCCCGGATCTCGGCGAGGCGCGCTGAGATTCCCTCCTGTGGAAGTGTCTCCGCCATGACTCTTACAGGGTATTGGGCGTCCTCTACGGTGTGCCGAGCTTGAACTGGCTACTGCGGAAACTCTCCCACGGGCTGCCTCCGCTGCCGACCATCGGGGGCCATGCGCTCGCGACCCGGGTGGCGGGCCTCCTGCTCGTAGGGGGCGCCATGCTGATCGCCGTCACCGTCGTGCTGCCTCCGTCCGCGGAGGGCTCCGACCTGCTGATCCTCGGCTACGGCGCGGTGGCGGGACTAGCCGGCGCCCTCATGCTGAGCAGGCGCCGGGTGAGCGAGCCCGTTCTCGGGCTGGCCGCCGCGCTCGGCACGGCGGTGATCACCCTCGCCACGCTGGAGGCCGGCCAGGGCGTCGGCGCGGAGGACAACGAGGTGCTCTTCCTCTGGGTCTCGCTCTTCGCGTTCTGGTTCTTCGACCTCCGCCACGCCCTCCTCCAGCTCGGCCTGATCGGGGTGGCGGACGCGATCCTGCTGATCGACGACGGGCCGTCGCTCTCCGCGGGGATCACGCGCTGGGTCGTCACCGTCGCAACGCTGCTGGTCACGGGACTGCTGATGTCCTGGCTGCGCCGGTCGCTCGACCGTGAGCGTGAGGAGACGGCCCGACTGGCGGTGGTGGCCGAGCGGATGCGAATCGCCAGGGATCTCCACGACGCTGCCGGCCATGGCGTCACCGCGATCTCGCTGCAGGCGGCAGCGGGGCTGCGGGCGCTCGACGACGACCGCGACGTCGGGGAAGCGCGACGCGTGTTCGACGAGATCAAGCGGACCGCCCGCTCGACGATGGAGGACATGCGAAAGCTGCTCGGGCTGCTTCGTCCGAGCGACGCCGAGGTCGATCATGCCCGGGTCAGCCTCTCGCACCTGGACCAGATGGTCTCGGAGTGCCGCGCCGCAGGGCTGTCCGTGACCGTCAACCGGACCGGCGACGACGCGACCCTTCCACCGATCCTCGACCAGGCCGCATATCGGATCACCCAGGAGGCGCTGACGAACGTGCTGAAGCACGCCGGGCCGGGTTCCGCCGCGACGGTGCGGCTCGCATTCGATCCGGAGAGCGTCGAGGTCGAGGTGACCGACGACGGCCCGGGCCAGACCGGCGGCGTCGCCATCGGAACGCGCAAGGGGCTGATCGGCATGCGCGAGCGGGTGGAGCTCTTCGGAGGCCGCTTCTCGGCCGGCCCGATGCAGGACGGGGGCTTCCGGGTGTTCGCCAGCCTGCCGCGCGGCAACAGGCTCGAGACCGCCAACCGCGGCGCCTGACGCAAAACCGGCACTGAAGAGGGGCCTGCGAATCGCCGGTCGATTTCGAGCGATTTGCCCCCGTGGATGGGGGCAAATCGCTCACAATCGTCCCTACGCGAGCCTGAACTCGGCCTCGAACTCGGCCCAGAAGGCCTCACCCATCCGCTGAGCGCTGTCCGGGCCCTCGCCGTAGAGGCGCTCGAAGAACTCCGCGGTGCGCATCGCGGGCCTCACCTCCCAGCGCATCCGGGTCGGTCCCTGGGCGCCCATCTGATGGGGCGTGCCCGCCGACACCTCGAAGCTCTCGCCCTGCTCGTAGACCCGCTCCTTCCCGCCGACGATCGCCCGCATCGATCCCTCGAGCACCTCGAAGCTCTCCGCCTGGCTCGGATGCAGGTGCATGGGGGGCATCCCGCCGTCGCCGCTGTAGGTGGCCTCCATCTCCAGCAGCTCACCGTCCGTCTCCACGCCCGTCCGCACGAAGCGCAGCGTCATCCCGGCGGGACTCCCTATCCGCTGACCGGCGTGAGGCACTACGCCCCGTGACACTTCTTGTACTTCTTGCCCGAGCCGCACCAGCACGGGTCATTGCGCCCGATCTTGTCCTTCTCGTCCTTGACGACGGTCTCCTGCTCGGGGATCGGGCCGCCGTTGCCGGGCGGGGCATTGCCCTCGATGGCGCGTTCGGCGGCGGCATCGGGACCGGCGGCGGTCGCCAGGGCGGCCTGGCCGAGCGCCGAGGGCTGCTCGGCGGTGCCGCCGGAGTAGTCGAAGCCGCCCGCCCGCCCCTGTGGCGCGAACTGCTCCTGCGCCTGCGGCGCGACCTCGACCTCGACGTGAAAGATCAGCCGCGCGAACTCCTCCCAGATCGAGTGCATGAGCGACTCGAACATGGAGAAGCCCTCGTTCTTGTACGCGACGAGCGGGTCGATCTGGGCGAAGCCGCGGAGGTGGATGCCCTCGCGCAGGTAGTCCATCTCGTAGAGATGCTCCCGCCAGCGGTTGTCGATGATCTGCAGCAGGATCGCCCGCTCGAGCTGGCGCATGATCTCATCGCCGAAGTCACTCTCGCGCTGGTCATAGGCGGCGAGCGCATCCGCCAGCAGCTGCTCACGCAGATCCTCGCGGTCCGTCTGCTCGGGCAGCATCGAGGAGATGTCGACGGTCGAGGGCCAGAGCTGCTGGACCTGGGTCTGCAGCTCGGCGAGGTCCCAGTCCTCGATGACGTCGCCTGGCGTGTAGTCGTCGACCAGGCGGCTGACCACCTCGCCGACGCCCTCGCGCGCGGAGTCCGACATGTCCTTGCCCTCGAGGATCTCGCGCCGGTACTTGTAGATCACGCGGCGCTGCTCGTTCATCACGTCGTCGTACTCGAGCACCCGCTTGCGGATCAGGAAGTTCTGCTCCTCGACCTTCTTCTGCGCGTTCTCGATCGTCCGGGTCAGCATCTTGGCCTCGAGCGGCTCCTCCTCACCCTGCTCGTTCACCGGACCGAGCCGGTCGAGGATCTTGTAGATGCGCTCGCCGGCGAAGAGGCGGATCAGCTGGTCCTCGGCGGAGAGGAAGAAGCGTGACTCGCCGGGGTCGCCCTGGCGGCCCGACCGGCCGCGAAGCTGGTTGTCGATGCGCCGGGACTCATGGCGCTCGGTCCCGCAGATGAAGAGGCCCCCGAGCTGGCGCACCTCCTCGGCCTCGGCGTCGCAGCTCTCCCGCAGGCGCTCGATCATCGCCCGCTCCTCCTCCTCGTAGCTCTCGTCGCCGGGGGAGAGGCCGAGCTTGCGGAGCTCCGAGACCGCCATCCCCTCGGGGCTGCCGCCGAGCTTGATGTCGACGCCGCGCCCCGCCATGTTGGTCGCGATCGTCACCGCGCCCCTGCGTCCGGCCTGGGCGATCGTCTCGCCCTCGCGCTGGGCGTGCTCGGGCTTGGCGTTGAGGACGACGTGCTCGACGCCGCGCCGCTTGAGCTCGTCGGAGATCATCTCCGAGACCTCGACCGAGATCGTGCCGACCAGAATCGGCTGGCCGGCCTGGTGGCGAGCCTCGATCTCGTTGAGGACGGCGCCCCACTTCCCGTCCTTGGTCTTGTAGATCTGGTCGTTGTGGTCGGCCCGCACCATCGGCACGTTGGTCGGGATCTCGACCGTCGGCACCTTGTAGATCTTCATGAACTCGTTGGCCTCGGTCAGGGCTGTGCCGGTCATGCCCGAGAGCTTGTCGTAGAGGCGGAAGTAGTTCTGGAGGGTGATCGTGGCGAGCGTCTGGTTCTCCTCCTTGATCTGGACGCCCTCCTTCGCCTCGATTGCCTGGTGGAGGCCCTCCGACCACCGCCGGCCCTCGAGGATCCTGCCGGTGAACTCGTCGATGATCATCACCTGGCCCTCGACGAGCTCGTACTCGACGCCGCGCTTGTAGAGGGACTCCGCCTTCAGCGCCTGGATCAGGTGGTTGACGAGCGTCCCGTGCTCGCCGAGGTAGAGGTTCTCGACGCCCAGGAACTCCTCGGCCTTGGCGATCCCCCGCTCCGTCGGCGCGACGGTCTTGTGCTTCTCGTCGTATTCGTAGTCGTAGTCGGCCTCGCGCGTGTCCTTGGACTCGCCGAGCGACTTGAGCTTCTCCTTGTGGGGCTCGCCCTTCATCTGCTTGGCGAGCCGGGCGAACGTGTAGTAGAGGTCGGCCGCCTGCTCGGGACGGCCCGAGATGATCAGCGGGGTCCGCGCCTCGTCGATCAGGATGTTGTCGACCTCGTCGACGATCGCGAAGTCGTGGCCGCGCTGCACGCACTCCTCGAGTGAGCCGGCCATGTTGTCGCGCAGGTAGTCGAAGCCGAACTCGGAGTTGGTCCCGTAGACGACGTCGCAGGCGTACTTCTCGCGTCGATCGGGCGGGTCGTCGTCCTCCTGGATTGCCGCGACGCTGACGCCGAGCGCCGCGTAGATCGGGCGCATCCATTCGGCGTCGCGGCGGGCCAGGTAGTCGTTGACCGTGACGACATGCACGGCGTCCCCCGCGAGCGTGTTGAGGAACACGGGCAGCGTCGCGGTCAGGGTCTTGCCCTCGCCGGTCTTCATCTCGGCGATCGCGCCCGAGTGGAGCACCATGCCGCCGATCAGCTGGACGTCGAAGTGCCTCTGGCCGATGCTCCGTCGCGCCGCCTCGCGCGTGAGGCCGAACGCCTCGGGCAGGAGGTCGTCGAGCGCCTCACCGTTGCGGGCTCGCTCCCTGAGGGCATCCGCTTCGCTGCGGAGCTCGGAGTCCTCGAGCAGCTCCATCTCGGGCTCGACTCGATTGATCGACTCGACCCGCCCCTGATATTCCTTGAATTGCTTCGACTCGCCCATGCGCAGGGCGCGGTCGATCAGTCCTCTGGCCACGGATGAGAGGTTAGCTAGTGGCCCGGTTTCGCCCTTACGAAGCGGCCCAGTGGCCGCTTACGCCGGGCGACCCCGGAACCGCTGCATCAGCTTGCGCGTCCGCTGGCGCTTGCGGCGCTTCTCGCGATGCTTCTTGACCTGCCTGCGGATGTCCTCCGCCATCTCATGGATCGAATGGAGCATGTCCGGAGAGGCCTCCTTGGCACGGAGGGTGACCCCCTTCAGGGCCAGTGTCCCCTCGGCGACCATCCGGTCCGAGATCCGCGGGTTCTTCTCCTCGCAGAGCTCCACGTCGAGCGTGGCGAGCTCGGAGACCTGTTTCCCCACCCGCTGAAACCTCTGCACCACCGCCTCGCGAAGCTCTTCGGTCACCTCCACGTTCTTCCCTCGGACCTCGATCCTCACGTCGGCCTCCTTCCGTCGGGGTGGCGCCCGGATGCTACGCGGGCCGCCCGCCCACGGCAAGCGCGGCGATCAACGCCGCTTCTGGTGCGTTCCCCCGTTCTTCTTGTGGGGCAGCCGCCTGAAGACCTTCCTCACCCGGGGCTCCGCCGGCACCTTGGGCACCATCGACTGATTGCCGCCGATGATCCCACCGGCGGCGTTCAGGAAGAGGGTCGTCTGCGCCTCGTTCAGCCCCGCCGCATACGGGTGCGAGCAGACGTCGGGTGGGAAGCGCGAGGCCCTGGCGGCGCCGCGCCTCCCTTTGCCACCGTGGGCAACCGCATCGACGAACGCCGCGAAGGTGACCGAGTCGACGGCGGTGCCGATATGGGTCGTGGTGCGGCCCGGACAGACTCCCTGGATCAGGATGTTGCTGGCTCCATCGAGGGCCGACGTCGGATGCTTGCCGCCCTGCGGCTGGACGGTCCCGTCGGTCAGCGAGCGGACCGTCGTATACGAGACGTTCCCCGGAGTCTCGTCCGGCTGCGAGTTGATCGCCCGCAGCAGGTGGGAGCCGGCGATCTGCTGCCAGTTCGCGGGTGCGCATGGCGTGCTGGCCGAGCATCCGCGCCCGATGTTGGTGCCGTGCTGGGTGCCGGCCGCTGCGACCACGTCGCTGACCTTCCTGCGCAGGTCCGGCCAGTAGGTGAGCGCGAAGCGCGGCAGCAGGCCGCCCTGGCTGATGCCGACCGCCGCGACCTTGCGGTGAGCGAGTGCGAATTCCTTCCGGAGCCCGTAGACGAGGTACTGGACGGACACCTGGATGTCCGCCGTCGTGAAGTCGGGGAAGTTGACGTAGCAGACAGGGTGCCCGTAGGCCTCGAAGGCGCCCTTGCCGATCAGGTAGCCCTGATCACCGGTGGCGCCGGTGCCGGTGACGAACATGATCGGCGTGACCGACGCGTTGGTCGGGTCGATCGGGCAGTGGAAGGCGGCCTCGAGGTCGCTCTGCGGCACCGTCAGGCGCGGGCCGCTCGCGGCGGCCGCCGACCCGCCGGTGGCGAGCACTCCGAGTGCCGCGATCGATGCGACGAGAGCGAGCCTCCGTGCCACGCGGGCGACCCTACTCGATCACAGTGCCCGGGCGAGCGTCAGCGCGACGACGCGGCGGCAGCCACCCGAGCGCAGAACGGAGGCGCAGGCGGAGAGCGTCGCGCCTGTCGTCCAGACGTCGTCGACGAGCAGGGCCGCGGCCGGCGCGTCGACGTCGAGCCAGACCCT
>DATIDP010000181.1:0-6401 GCA_035456265.1 Solirubrobacterales bacterium
ATCGCTCGCTTCGAGTGGGGGCAGGACCTTGGGACGGCCCTCGAAGCCGCCGGGTGCACGGAATAGTCAGCCCGCGATCGTCGGGCAGCAAGCGCGCTGCCGGCGTTCGCCGCGGAGAAGGTGCGGTTCGGAGTAGCCGAACTGCAGCATCGGGTCGCGGCGCCGCAGCTCCAGAGCACCTCGCCCCGCGCCTCAACGGGGCTCAATCCGCACCGCGCAGGCATCGAAATGCCGCTATTTGCGCCGATCTCCGTGGGCTCTACTCACTTTCGAGGACCCGCCACGCAGTTTTCGCGATGGACTTCCGTCCAACGCCCGTCCAACTGCGTCCAGCGGGCTAATAGTCGGTACCGCGGCTTCCCGATAAATGAGGTGCATGGAGGCAAACCGCGATCGCCTCATGGCGATCATCAAGACTCAAAGCGAGATCGCCGCCTCGGATCTCGACACCGACCAGGTGATGCACCTGGTGGCCAGGCGCGCCCAGGAGATCACCGGCGCGACCTCCGCCGTGATCGAGCTGCCCGAGGGCGACGAGATGGTCTACGCCGTGACCTCCGGCGAGGCCACCCCCTACCTGGGCATTCGCATGGGCCGCCGCAGCACCCTCTCCGGCCTCGCCCTGGATCGGGACCAGGTCCTCTATTGCGAGGACACCGAGATCGACCCCCGCGTCGACCGCCGGGCATCGCGGCGGGTCAACCTCCGCTCGATGATCTGCGTCCCGCTCAAGCACCAGGGCAAGGCCGTCGGTGTGCTCAAGGTCTATTCGCCGAACCCGAGGCAGTTCGGGGAGGCGGACGTCGAAACCCTCCACCTGCTGAGCGATGCGATGTCCGCTCACCTCGCCCACGCCTCCCTCTTCGAGGTCGCGGCCAAGGAGGGCAGGACCGACGCGCTCACGGGCCTGTTCAACCGGCGTGCCTACGAGGAGCGCCGCGTCGTCGAGGCGGCCCGCAGCGCCCGCTACGGCCATCCGCTCGCGCTCTGCCTCTTCGACCTCGACGGCTTCAAGATCGTCAACGACCGCCACGGCCACCCCGCCGGCGACGAGGTCCTCCAGGGGGTCGCGAGCGTGATCGACTCATCGCGACTCACCGACGACGCCTTCCGCATCGGCGGCGACGAGTTCGCCGTGCTGATGCCCCAGACCACGCTCGACGGCGGCAAGGTCGCCGCCAAGCGGCTGACCGTGGCGCTCGCCGAGGCCCGGCTCGGGGACGGCACGGTGACCGCCTCCTACGGCGTGGCCTCGACGATCGGCGATGCGCTCAGTCTCCACGATGCCGCCGATCGCGCCCTGCTGACGGCGAAGCGCGCGCTGCGAGCGCCCGCGGCCAAATAAGCTGCGCGCATCGACTTCCAGGTCCGCAAAGACGACCTGCACGAGACCCGCTTCGTCGACGCCGAGGCTCCGGAGCTCGAGCCGGGCCAGGCGCTGCTCGGCGTGGACCTCTTCGGCGTCACCGCCAACAACATCACCTATCTGGTGATGGGCGAGGCGATGAACTACTGGAAGTTCTTCCCCGCGGAGGAGCCCTGGGGGCACATGCCGGTCTGGGGCTTCGCGGACGTGGTCGCGAGCGAGGCGGAGGGCGTCCCGGAGGGGACCCGCGTCTACGGCTACTTCCCGTCCGCCAGCCACCTGGTCGTGAGGCCGGACCGCCCGAGCCAGACCGACTTCGTCGACGCGACACCGCACCGCCAGGATCTGCCGGCCGCCTACAACCGCTACCTGCGCACCGACGGCAACGAGATGTACGACGAGGAGAACGAGGACTACGAGATCCTGCTCTGGCCGCTCTACTTCACCTCCTTCCTGATCGACGATTTCCTGGACGACGAGAAGATGTTCGGAGCCAGGTCGGCGATCCTCTCGAGCGCCTCGAGCCGCACCTCCTCGGCGCTCGGCTACCTGCTCCACCAGCGCGAGGGAATCGAGGTGATCGGTCTGACCTCCCCGCAGAACGTCGAGTTCACCGAGTCGCTCGGTGTCTACGACAGGGTCGTCCCCTACGAGGACCTCGACTCGCTGGAGCGCGAGCCGACCGTCTACGTCGACATGTCAGGCGACGCCAAGGTCCGCAGCGCCGTTCACGGCCACTTCGGCGACGAGCTCAAGCACGACGCGATGGTCGGGATCACCCACCACGAGGATCTCGGCGGCGGCACGGATCTCGCCGGCCCGCAGCCAGTCTTCTTCTTCGCCCCGACGCGGCTGCAGAAGCGCAACGATGACTGGGGCGCCGGGGGCGTCAACCAGCGGCTCGCCGACTCCTGGCGCCCGTACGTCGAGTGGCTGCGCGGCTGGCTGCGGGTCGAGCACGGCTCCGGGCCCGAGGACCTCGAGCGGATCTACCGCGAGGTGCTCGACGGCAAGTCCGACCCCGCCGTCGGACACGTGCTCTCGCCCGGCGAGTGAGCCGGGCCCTGGGCGTAGCCGGTGTTAGCTAGGCGTCATCGACCGCGATAAGCACGATTGAACGATTGGGGTTGCCAGAGCGACCCCAACTCTTCAATCGTTGCTTTTCCACGCAAAGCGGCGCTTGCAACTCCCCCCTAGGCGAGGACGGCGAGGCTGCCTAGACCTCGAGCCGCTCCTCCTCCAGGTCGAGCTCGCGCTCGACACGGCGCATCACGTCGGCGCTGATCCGCCGCTGGTTGCGCAGCTCGACGAGCGCGATCCGCTGGGAGGCGTAGATCTCGTGCATCAGCCGCTGGTAGGCGAGCGAGCGGTCCTCGATCCCGTCGGCGTCCGCGTCGTCGAGCTTGCCCGCGCGTGCCCTGAAGCGGCGCTGGCGGAAGTTGTAGAGCGCGCGCACGCGCTCGATCGTCTCGTCGCGCGTCCACTCCTCGCTCTCGAGCTCCTCCACCCTTTCCAGCGCCGCGCGGGCGATCACCAGCCGCGCCTTGAGCTCCTCGTTCTCCTCGTCGGCGCCGTCCTCGATCAAGCCGAGTCGGCGGATCAGCCACGGCAGGGTGAGGCCCTGCCCGACGACGGTCACCAGGATCAGCGAGAAGGTGATGAACTGGATCAGGTCGCGGCCCGGGAACGGCTCGCCGGAGTTGGTCGTGAGCGGCAGGGCCAGGGCGGCCGCCAGCGAGACTGCCCCCCTCATGCCCGACCAGGATCCGACAACGCGCAGCTGCCAGGACCCCCGGCGGGCGATCTGCGAGGGGCGGCGGTCGAGCGTCCGGATGACCACCGTCATCAGGTTCGTCCAGATGAACCGCATCGCGATCACGACGCCGATGATCAGCGCGGCGTAGCCGATCACCTGGCCGGCGGGCTCGCCGCTCAGCCCATCCACGATCGAGGGCAGCTGCAGGCCGATCAGGATGAAGAGCGTGGCGTTGAGGAGGAAGGTGAGGATCGACCAGAGCGCGAAGCCCTGCATGCGGCTCTCCGGGGAGGCGATCTCCGGAGCGCGGAATCCGAGGACGAGCCCGCACGTCACCACCGCGAGTACACCCGAGAAACCGAGCTGGTCGGCCGGGACGAAGGCGCCGTAGGCACTGAACAGCGAGATCGTCAGCTCGGTGTTGACGTCGTTGACGCGCTTGCGGATCTCCGCGATCGCCCAGCCGACCACGAAGCCAATCGCGATGCCTCCTGCCGCGTCGCCGAAGAACTGCAGGACCGTGTGAGAGGCCGAGACCCCCTCCCCGATCGCCGCCGCGACCGCCACCTTGAAGGTGACGAGCGCCGCGGCGTCGTTGATCAGGCTCTCTCCCTCGAGGATGTTGACTATCCGCCGCGGAGCGCCGACTCGCCGCATGATCGCGGTCGCGGCCGCCGGGTCGGTCGGCGAGACGATCGCCCCGAGCGCGAACGAGACGGCCCACGGCAGGTCGATGACCTCGTGCGCGACGACGCCGACCACCGCGGCCGTCGCGAGGGTCAGGCCGATCGAGTTGAGGGCGATGACGCGGGCGTCGTCGCGCAGAGCGCGCAGGTCATAGAAGAAGGCGGACTGGTAGAGGAGGGGCGGCAGGAACACCAGCAGCACCAGATCCGGGTCGAGCTCGATCTGCGGCATCCCTGGGATCAGCCCGAGCACCAGGCCGCCGAGCACCAGCGGGATCGGATAGGGCACCTTCAGCCAGTTGGCGATCGAGTTCAGGATCGCGGCCGAGACGAAGAGGGCCGCCAGGAAGATCTGCAGGTCGTTCACGGCCCCCATTCTGCGCGATCAGCACCGGCGGGCCCCTGGAAGGACGGCCGACGCCGCCGGTACTTTCAAGGTCGGATGCGGCGCATTCGCATCACTTTGGCCCTCTCGGCCCTCGCCCTGCTCGCCATCGGTGTCGCGGTCGGACAGGTGATCGCGCAGTCCGGAGGCTCGAGCGTGACCCGGACCGCCCTGGCACAGAGCAACAAGGTGCGCGGCGTCTCGGGGCGGACCCTCGGGCTCTCGCGGGTGACGATCCCGGTCGGAGGTTCGATCCCGCTGCACCATCACCAGGGGACGCAGGTCTCCTACGTCCAGTCGGGCGAACTCACCTATACGGTCAAGTCCGGCGGGGTGACGGTCTACCGCGGGCCGGCGGACAACGCGACCGCAGTGCGGAAGATCAGCGCCGGGCAGACGGGCAAGATCCGCGCCGGGCAGTGGATCGTCGAGCAGCCCTCGACCGTCCACCGGGCCGCCAACAAGGGCGATTCGAAGATCGTGATCTACCTCGCGACCCTTCTCAAGAAGGGCGCGCCGCCCTCGACGCCGAACGGCTGAGCGACCGCACCGGCAGCGGCCCCCACCGGGCAGGTGTCCGCCGAGCGTCTCCGTGGTATGCGCAAGGAGAGCACTTGCCCAGGCAACGGAAGGAAGGCAGATGGACTCCGCGGGGCAGGAAAGGGTGTGGTTCATCACCGGTGCCTCCACCGGGCTGGGTCGGCATTTGGCTGATACCGCCCTGTACTGGGGAGATCGCGTCGTGGTGACGGCGCGCGACGACGCCTCGCTTGGAGACTTCGAGGAGGAGCACCGTGGTCGTACGCTCGCGGCGAGGCTCGATGTGAGGGAGCCCCAGCAGGCCCGGGACGCGGTCCGCGCCGCGACGGAGGGGTTCGGCCGCATCGACGTGCTGGTCAACAACGCCGGCTACGGCGTGTTCGGGCCACTGGAGGAGATCCCCGACGCGGATCTGCGGCGCGAGTTCGAGACGAACGTCTTCGGCGCCGTCAACGTCGTTCGCGCGGTGCTCCCGGTGATGCGCGGACAGCGCGCGGGCCACATCGTCCAGATCTCCTCGCTCGAGGGCGTCGCGCCGGCCCTCGCCGGCGAGACTGCCTACTCGGGAACGAAGTTCGCCGTCGAGGGAATCCACGAGGCACTGGCCAGAGAGGTCGCCCATCTCGGCATCGGCGTGACGATCGTGGAGCCGGGACCGATCAGGACGGAGTTCGCCGACGGCGCGGTGGTGACGGAGCCTCGGGACCCGGACTACGCCGAAAGCGTCGGCAAGGCCCTGGAATGGTTCGCGGATCTGGCGGGCAACCAACCCAACGATCCGGCGCGCGTAGCCACGGCCATCATCGCGGCGGTCGATTCGCCCGAGCCTCCGCTGCGCCTCGCTCTCGGTGGGGAGGCGATCGAGGCGATCCGCGAGAAGCTCGACGGCCAACTCGCCGATCTGGACGCCTGGGAGACGCTCGGAGCCTCGACGGCCGCCGCAGCCTGACCCGCTGCGGGCCGATCGGATCCAGACGGCTAGCTCGCTGCCTTTGCGGCGCCGTGCTGCTCGCGCAGGAGGCGGCGGAGGATCTTGCCGGAGGCCGACTTCGGCACCTCATCGACGAACTCGACCTCGCGGATGCGCTTGTAGGGCGCGACCCGCTCCGAGACGTAGGCGATCAGCTCCTCGCCCTCGAGCCCGTCCTCGGCGACCACGCACGCCTTCGGGACCTCCTCCCCTTCGGCGTTCCGGACGCCGATCACGCCGGCGTCCTTCACCTTCGGGTGCGAGACGAGCACGGCCTCGAGCTCGGCCGGCGGCACCTGGTAGCCCTTGTACTTGATCAGCTCCTTGAGGCGGTCGACCACGTAGAAGAAGCCGTTCTCGTCGACTCGGCCGATATCCCCGGTGCGCAGCCACCCGTCCTCGAGGAGGGTCTCGGCGGTCGCCTCGTCGTCGTTCAGATAGCCCCTCATCACCTGCGGCCCGCGCACCCAGATCTCGCCCTCCCCGCCCTCGGGCACGTCCTCGCCGGTCTCGGGATCGACGAGCCGGGCCTCGGTGTTCGGGATCAGCGCGCCGACGCTGCCGGGCGGGGTCTCCTCCACTCGGGCGAGCCGGCTCTTGTGACTCACCGGGCTGAGCTCGGTCATGCCGTAGCCCTGGCGGATCGGCACGCCGATCCGCTCCTCCGCGCGGGCCGCGAGGTCGGCATCGAGCGGGGC
>DATIDP010000182.1:0-6777 GCA_035456265.1 Solirubrobacterales bacterium
TCCTGGCCCTCGTCGAGGCGTCCCTGGTGGGCCAGCACCTCGGCGAGCCAGAATGAAGCCGAGAGGAAGGCGCCCTCGTCGCCCTTCATGCCGTCCTTCCTGCGGTAGCGGTAGAGCAGCCCGTCGGCATCCAGCTCATCCCGGATCGCGTCCGCCGTCCTGACCATCCGCTCGTCGTCGTAGTCGACGAAGCCGACGAACGGGAGGCGGAGCAGCGCTGCGTCGAGGCCCTTCTCGTCGAAGACCTGAACGAACACGCCACGGCGCTCGTCGTAGCCGCGGCGCTCGATCGCATCGCGGAGCTCGTCCCTGGCGTCGCGCCAGCGCTGCTCGGGCGCCTTTCGCATGCAGGCCTTCGCCAGGGCCAGCGCCCGGTCGAGCGCCGCCCAGCAGAGGACCTTGGAGTGGGTGAAGTGCTTGCGCCCTCCGCGCCACTCCCAGATGCCGCGGTCGGGCTCGCTCCAGCGCTCGGCCGCCGTGTTGACGATGTCGACGATGAAGCGCCAGTAGTCGTCGTCGGGCTCGTGGCCGCGCTCGTACCAGCGCCAGCTCTGCTCGACGAGCTGGCCGAGGACGTCGAGCTGCGTCTGCTTCGAGGCCTCGTTGCCGACGCGGACCGGCCGCGCGCCCGCGTAGCCGTCCAGATCCAGATCGAGCTCCTCGTGACGCCGCTCGCCGCCGACCCCGTACATGATCTGGAGGTCGTCGGCATTGCCCGCGGCGCTCCGCTCGATGAACCGGCGGAAGGCGTCGGCCTCGGTGTCCGCGCCGAGGTCCGCGAGGGACGAGGTGGCAAGGGTCGAGTCCCGGATCCAGCTGTAGCGGTAGTCGTAATTGCGCTCCCCGCCCTCCACCTCCGGGAGCGAGGTCGTCGGAGCGGCCACCATCGCCCCGGTCCGGTCGTAGATCAGCGCCTTCAGCGTGAGCGCGGACCGGACGGTCTCCACCTGGTCATCGCTCGACACCGTCAGCCCCGAGGCCCAGGCCTCCCAGAAGGCGATCGTGTCGTCGAGCGCTCGATCGAGATCCTCGGCCCCGGGTGAACCGGGCTCGACGTCCTCGATGGTTGCCGGATCCGCATAGGCGGCCGCGACGCGAACGCGCTCCGAGCTGCGGACGCTGAAGCGGCCCCGCAGGTCATGGTCACCCGCCTCGAACTCGAGGTCTCCCGAGATCACGAGGCCGTCGTCGCCGCCGATCGCCGAGTAGACGTTGGGGCCGTACTTGCGGATCCAGGCGTCGATCTCGCCGTAGTCGTAGCGGGGAACGATCTCGACCTCGAACTCGACGGAGCCGCGAACGCCTTCGATGACCCGCAGGATCTGCGGCCCGGTTCCGCTCGGCCCGTTGCGGGTCATGGCCATGCAGTCGATGACCACGGCCTCGCCACCCTCGACGCGGAAGCGTGTCTCCAGCACCATCGTGTCGCCGCGATAGCTGCGATGAATGCTCGCCTCCCGGGCGTCCTCGACCGGCGCGATGGAGAAGTGGCCGCCGCGCTCGGCGTCGAGCAGACGGCCGAAGCAGCTGCCCGAGTCGTAGCGGGGCAGGCAGCACCAGTCGATCGAGCCCCGGCGCGAGACAAGGGCGGCCGATTGGCCGTCGCCGATCAGCCCGTAGTCTGCGATAGGTGGATATTTCTCGCCCACGGGTAAGTGATACCCGCATGCCTCAAGTCGCCATCCTGGACGTCGACGGGACGCTCGTCGACACGAATTACCACCACGCGATCGCCTGGTTCAGGGCGTTCCGCCGGCACTTCCTGACACTGCAGGTCTGGCGGATCCACCGCCACATCGGCATGGGCGGAGACCAGCTGGTCGCCGCGCTCGCCGGCGACGAGGTGGAGGAGCGGCTCGGCGACAGCATCCGCGAGGCCGAGGGCGAGCTCTACAAGGAGCTGATCGGCGAGGTGCAGGCGATGGAGGGCTCCAGGCAGCTGATCGAGGACCTGAAGGAGGCCGGCAACGCGGTGGTGCTCGCGAGCTCGGCCAAGGACTGGGAGGTCGAGCACTACCTCGAGCTGCTCGACGCCAAGGAGATCGTCGACGACTGGACCACCTCGGCAGACGTCGAGCAGACGAAACCGGAGCCCGACCTGGTGCACGCGGCCCTCGACAAGGTCGATGGGAAGCCCGAGGACGCGCTGTTGATCGGCGACACCGTCTGGGACGTCAAGGCCGCTCACCGCGCCGGAGTCGAGACGCTCGCCGTCCGGACGGGCGGCTTCTCCGAGCAGGAGCTCAGCGAGGCCGGGGCGCGCGAGGTCTTCACCTCGGTCGAGGAGCTGCGCCGGAGTTTGGTGGAGACGCCGCTGCGGAGCTAGGAGGGCCGGCCGGGGTCGGTCCGGCCGCCGCCCTGACCGCCGTCAGCGGCCGTGAGCCGGTTGCCATCGCGCCGGACCAGTCCCCGGCGCCGGGCGAGCCAGAGCGCATCGCCGAAGCGGCCCGGTCCCCAGAAGCGGCCCTCGACCGCGCGGCGGAGTTCCCTGCGGTTCATTGGCCCCTGCTCGCGAAGGACAGCGACCAGCTCGGTGACCTCAGGCTCGATGTCGCGGTCCTCGGTCTCGGCGGAGGCCACCGAGAACGGCGCCCACGCCGAGCGACGCCCCCGGGGCCGCGCCTCGGGGTCCGGTTGCCGACGCCGCGAGAACTTCCTGCCGCTCACGTGCTCTCAACCGCCTCTGCCGAAAGCGGCTCGGCAACTTCCTCCAGATGCCGCTGCTCGGCCCGCACGCCCAGGAACCATTCCACCACCGCGGCGATGCACATCAGGACCGCCGTGATACCGAAGGCCAGGAACACCGCGTCTGGGTTGCCTCCGTCGACGACCCTGCCGTAGTAGAGCGGCCCGATCGCGCCGCCGATGCCCGTCGCGATCGCGTAGAAGAGCGCGATCGCCATCGCCCTGGTCTCCAGCGGGAAGACCTCGCTGACCGTCAGGTACGCGGCTGAGGCCGCGGCTGAGGCGAAGAAGAATGTGGCGCAGATCACGGCGATGAAGACCCAGGCCGAGGCGCCGGTGTTCGCGATGAGGTAGCCGTTGATGATCATCCCGATCCCGCCCAGGAAGTAGGTGAGCGTGATCATCTCCCGGCGGCCGATGGTGTCGAAGAGCCGTCCCAGCAGCAGGGCGCCCAGGAAGTTGGCGATACCGAACGGGATCAGGTAGAGGCCCGCGACGCTGTCGCTCACCGAGAAGAAGCCCGTGAGCAGCCCTGAGAAGTTGAAGAGCACGGCGTTGTAGAGGAATGCCTGGGTGCCCATCAAGGCGAAGCCGAGGATGAAGCGCCTCGGGTACTTCTTGAAGAGCGTCCGCCCGATGTCGATGAAGCCCGTGCTCTCCCTCGGATGGATCTCGAGCTCCAGATCCGCCTCCGGGAGGTCACGCTTGCCGGTCTCCTCCTTGACCGTCTCCTCGATCTCGGCGACCAGCCTCTCGGCCTCCTCTTGGCGCCCGTGGACCATCAGCCAGCGGGGGCTCTCGGGCACGTAGCGCCGGACCAGCATGATCCCGAAGGCCAGCAGCGCCCCGAGTGCGAAGCCGAGGCGCCAGCCCAGATCCGTGCTGAAGATCGAGGTGTCGAGCAGGACGCCCGTCAGTGCGGCTCCGAAGGCCGCGCCGAGCCAGAAGCTCCCGTTGACGGCGAGATCCACCCAGCCGCGTACCCGAGCCGGGATGAGCTCGTCGATCGCCGAGTTGATCGCCGCGTATTCGCCCCCGATTCCGAACCCGGTCAGGAAGCGGAAGATCGCGAACCAGGCGAAGCTGCCGGCGAACGCCGTCCCGACCGTAGCGAGCAGGTAGACGAGCAGCGTGACGAGGAAGAGCCGTTTTCGGCCCAGCCGGTCGGTCAGATAGCCGAAGAAGATCGCTCCGCAGCAGGCCCCGAGGACATAGGCGGTCCCGGCCTCGCCGAGCTGGGACGCCGACAGCCCGAGCGCACCGGGCTCCTGCAACCTGGCGCCGATCGCGCCGACGATCGTCACCTCGAGCCCGTCGAGCACCCAGACCGTGCCCAGGCCGATCAGAACGAGCCAATGCCAGCGCGACCACGGAAGTCGGTCGATGCGGGCCGGAATCCGGGTCCTGATGGTCTCGGCCGCCGCCGGCTTCCCTGCCGTGGCTCCACTGGCTTCCATACCGGCCTTATCTCCCCGCTCGCACCTCCTCCAAACTGCGGGTGGCGATTTGCAGCGTGGCCTCGTCGAGCTCTGCGTCGATCAGCTCGTAGCGCTTGCCGAGCTCGTCGATCAGGGCCTCCTCGAGCTCGCCTGGATCGACCTCGCGGCCGAGCTCCTCGGAGACGCTGCCCGAGGTCGCGGGGTCGAAGTCGAGCTCGAGGGCGTCGTAGACCGGCTCGAGCACCCGCGCGACCTCGCCGCCTTCCGACCCGACCACGACGCCGCCCAGGTGGGCGCCGCCGCGAATCATCCGCTGGCCGATGCCCGCGAGCTTGGTCGCGCCGCGCGCGTTGACGCTGTAGGCGCCGGGGCAGTACTCGCCCGGGACCTCACCGACCCCGGCGTCGACGCCGAGCCCCCTGAGGGAATCGGCGATCAGCTCAGCCATCTCCTCGAAGCGGGCATAGGTGCGCTTCGGCGGCTGGGGATCGGCGTAGGCGCGGGCGATGGCGATCGTGCCCGTGTGGAAGACCGCGGCGCGTCCGCCGGCCAGTCGCTCGACAGCCGCGAATCCGGCCTCGCGGGCGGCCGCGGCAGCCGCCTGATAAGCCGGGCTCGAGATGTCCTGGCGCCCGAATGCGACCTCGTTGCCGGGCCGGTGGATGCGGATCGTGGGCGGCAGCTCGCCCGCGGCGACCCGTCGCAGGATCGTCCGCGAGATCTCGGTGCTCAGCTCGGGCTGGTCGGGGAATGAATGGCGGATCAGGCGGAGTCGCTCCACCCGATCAAGTCTGACGGTCGCCGGGCGTCGCCCGAAAGCTAGGCCGCTTCGTCCGGATCGTCGCCCAGCAGGGCCTCGCGGAGCAGGCGCTCCTCCTCGTCGAAGAGGTGGCCGATGGTGCGGTCGCGGTCGAGCAGGATCCGCCGCTTGGTCTGGGTGGTCGCCTCGCGGGGCGCCGAGGCGATGCGGCCGGCCAGCTCGACCGCGCGCGGCATCAGCTCGTCTGGGGGGTAGACGCGCCCGACGATGCCGATGCGCTCTGCGCCGTCCGCATCCAGCAGGCGGCCGGTCAGGGTGAGCTCCGCCGCAACCGGCGCCGGGAGGGCCGCCCGGGCGGCCGCGTAGCTCGGCGGGATGCCGCGCGGGAGCTCAGGGAATCCGAAGCTCGCCTCCTCGGCCGCCAGCCGCAGGTCGCAGAGCAGCGCCAGCGCGAAGCCGCCGGCGAGGGCCGGGCCGTTCACCGCCGCGACCACCGGCTTGAGGCAGCCGCCCACGGCGCGGAAGCTGCCGATGCTGGTCTTGACGAGACGCTCCCGGTGCTCGAGGTCGCCCCCGAACTCGCTGGTGTCCATTCCGGAGCAGAACGCCGGCGGCGCGCCGGTCAGGACGATTGCGCCGACCTCGGGGTCCTCGCCCAGAGCCTCGAAGGCGTCGGCGAGCTCAATTCGCAGGTCGATCGAGAGCGCGTTCCGCTTCTCTGGCCGCTGCAGGGTCACGACCGCGACTTCCTCGCGTCGCTCGAGGGAGAGGAGGCCGGCCATTGCGAAGATCATCTCCGATCATCAGGACGCCGGCTCCTCCGGAGACGGCTCGGCGAGAGGAGGGACGTGAAGTCACACACCGAGTACATGACGTTCAACACCGAGGAGCGGCGCGAGTTCGTCCGCATCACCGAGAACGTGCAGAGCGCGGTCGATGCCTCGGGCGTGGCCGAGGGGATGGTGCTGGTGTCGGCCATGCACATCACCGCCGCCGTCTGGGTCAACGACGACGAGCCCGGGCTGCAGCAGGACACTCTCGAGTGGCTCGACAAGGTCGCGCCGCCGAGCTGGAAGGAGCCGGCGAACGACGTCGCGCGACAGCTCCTGCCCGACCCGGGCGACTACCGCCACCACCGCGGCGGTGAGGACAACGGCGACGCGCACCTGAAGAACCTGCTGGTGCACCACCAGGTGGTCCTGCCGGTCACCGAGGGACGGCTGGACCTCGGCCCATGGCAGGCGGTCTTCTACTGCGAGTTCGACGGGCGCCGCTCGAAGCGGCTCGTGATCAAGGTGATGGGCGATTGATGCGAGGGTGCGCGGCGAAGCGGGGCGCAACCCGTTGAGGGAGGCTGCGATGGCGGAGGGCCGGTCGGTGGCCGCGCCCGCCATGGTCATCGCCGCCGTGGTCTCGGTCCAGTGCGGGGCGGCGGCCGCGACCACGTTGTTCGACCAGGTCGGGCCGGCGGGGGCCGTCCTCTACCGGCTGCTCTTCGCCGCGATCCTGCTGCTCGCCATCTGGCGGCCCCGCCCGATGGAGGGCGGCCGCGACGGGCTCGTGCTGGCGATCGCCTTCGGCGTGGCCCTCGCCGGGATGAACCTCTGCTTCTACGAGGCCCTGGACCGGATCGATCTGGGCATCGCCGTGACCTTCGAGTTCGTCGGTCCGCTGCTGGTCGGACTCTTGGGCTCGAGGCGGCCCCTCGACCTGGTCTGGGTGGCCTGCGCTGCGGTGGGGGTGTTGCTGCTGACGCGCCCCTCGGGGTCGGCGAGCGCGGCGGGCATCGGGTTCGCCCTCCTCGCCGGCGCGTTCTGGGCCGCGTACATCCTGCTCAGCGCCAGGGTCGGTCGCGCCTTCCCTGGCGGCCGCGGGCTGGCGCTGGCGATGGGC
>DATIDP010000183.1:0-6572 GCA_035456265.1 Solirubrobacterales bacterium
GGGCGCGGTCGAGCTCGCCCGCGACGATCCGGGCGCGGCCCTGCCGACCCTTCGGCGTGCCGTGCGAACCTGGCAGGGACTCGATGCGCCTTACGAGGTGGCGCGGGCTCGCGAGCTCGCTGGGTCGCCTGCCGCGCGCTCGGAGACGAGGAGGGCGCCGCGCTGGAGCTCGAGGCTGCCCGACTCACCTACGAGAAGCTTGGCGCCGCGGCCGACCTGGCCCGGCTGGATGCGCTCGGAACCGCTGCAGCGGCGAAGGATGCCCATGGCCTCACGGAGCGCGAGCTGGAGGTGCTGCGCCACCTCGCCGCAGGCGAGACCAACAAGGCGATCGCTGCAGAGCTCGTCCTCAGCGTGAGGACGGTCGACCGGCACGTGAGCAACGTCTTCGCCAAGCTCGGCGTCTCCTCGCGCGCGGCCGCCACCGCCTACGCGCACGAGCACCGGCTCGTCTGAGCGTCGCTGGGTGAGATCACCCACAGCGGTGGGGGCAGGTTGGGTGGTTTGGCCGATGCGGGGCCAGCCCGCTCGTCCTAGCGTGGCCTCCAAGGCTGTCCACGGATCGAAGGAGGAAAGCGATGGCGGTGGCGATGATGACCGAAAATCCCGAGGGGACGCAGGAGATCTACGAGCGCATCCGCGAGCTGATCGGGCCCGATCGGCCCGCGGGCGGCGTCCTTCACCTCGCCGGCCCGGCCCCTGGCGGGGGCTGGCGCGTGATCGAGGTCTGGGACTCGCAGGAGGACGGGCGGCGGTTCTTCGAGGAGCGTTGCGTGCCGGCCTTCGAGGCCGTCGGGGTGTCGACCCCCCCGGAGCCCCAGGTGTGGCGGGTTCACAACTACATCGTCGAGCCCGGCAGGCAGCTCGCGTCGGAGGCTCGCTGATGCTCTGCGCGCTCACTGTCCGCAAGCTGAAGCCCGGCACGTTCGAGCAATTCCGCGAGGCGTTCATGCGTCACGAGAACCTCGAAGATCCCCCGCCTGGTTACGTGCGCTTCAACATGGTCCGGAACGCGGAAAACCCGGACGAGGTGATCTGCTTCGGGTTCTTCGACGGCGACGTCGACGAGCTGCGCCGGACGGCCGCCGAGCAAGCCTACGCCCAGCAGCTCGAAGCGATCGCCCCGTTCGTCGAGTCGGTCGGCGCCGATGGCCTCTACGGGGTGGTCGAGGACCATACGTTCCGAGGACCGTCGCTCGCCCGGGAGCCGTGAGGCGGCAATTGAACACGAAGCTCGGCCTGGAGCGAGGCAAGCAATCGCTCGCAGGCGGCAGCGCTCGGGAGCGGATGCTGGCCGGGCTCCCCGTCGCGGGGCGGCGATTGCAGGTGGCCGACACGTCTACCGCGGTCCTCGAGGGCGGCGGTGGGCGCCCGCTCATCGTCCTGCACGGCGGAATCGAGTGCGGCGGCGCGTACTGGGCGCCCGTGATCTCCCGCCTTGCGCAGGGATATCGCCTGATCGTTCCCGACGCGCCGGGCCTCGGCGAGTCTGATCCTGTCGCCCGACTCGATGCGGAGACGTTCGCGCGCTGGCTTCGGGAGCTGATTCGCCTCACCTGCGATGAGAGACCGACGCTGGTAGCTCACTCCCTCCTCGGCACCCTCGCCGCTCGCTTCGCCGCCGCGCACACCGATTCCCTTGCTCGGCTGATCATCTACGCCGCGCCCGGCGTCGGGACCTACCGGATGCCGCTCGGGCTGAGGATCGTCGCGATTCGCTTCGCGCTGCGGCCGACCGAGAGAAACGAGGAACGCTTCGAGCGCTTTGCGCTCCTCGACCGCGAGCGGACGCGCCGGCGCGATCCCGTCTGGTTCGACTCGTTCAGCGCGTACGCGCTCTCGCGCGCGCAGGTTCGGCACGTCAAGCGGACGATGGGCGGGCTGATCAAATCAGGGACGAAGCGCGTCCCCGACGCTCAGCTCGGACGGATCGAGGTCCCGGCGGCGCTGCTCTGGGGTCGCCACGATCGGATGACTCCGCTGCCCGTCGCCGAGGTGGCAAGCGCGCGGCTGGGCTGGCCGTTGCACGTCGTCGACGACGCAGCCCACGTGCCGCACATCGAGCAACCGGAGGGTTTCGTCGTTGCGCTCGCAGACGCGCTCGGAGAGGAGCTGACGGCAGGTGCGAGTGAGACGGAGGCGGTTCAATGAACTACAAACTCGCCTACGCGATCGGATTTCACCCGTGGGAGGACCTTGCCGAGCATCCGCCCTTCGCGATTAAGCTGCTCGGGCTCGTGGCTCGCGAGGAGGATGGCCGCGAGCCGCCCTACGGCCCTGCGCTCGATCTCGGCACTGGCAGCGCCCTCTGGGCCGTGAGGGTCGCGCAGCGGGGCTGGGACGTGACGGGTATCGACATCGTTGAGAAGGCCCTGCGCCGCGCCCGCGAACGAGCGGAAGAGGCCGGCGTCGAGATGCGCCTAGTTCAGGGCGACGTGACTGCGTTATCCGAGGCGGGCGTCGGCTCGGGCTTTCGGCTTGTCCTCGACACGGGCACCTTCCACGGCCTCAGCGATGACCAGCGCGAGGCGATGGGTCGCGAGGTGAGCGCAATCGCTGCGCCCGATGCCACCCTCATCCTCGACTGCTTTGCGCCCCGCCGCCGCGGGCCGCTGCCGCGGGGCGCAAGCCAGGAGGAGGTCGAGGGAGCGTTCCCGGGCTGGGAGGTAACCGACGTCGAGGTTGCCGACACAGAGCCGGACGCCCTTGCGCGGCTGTTCAGCTTCGAGGAGCGCTTCTACCGCCTGCGTCGCACGTGAGATGAAGGCGCCGCCACTTCCGCGGCGGCGGAACGGCGCAGCGTTTGGTCACCACTGGCCCCTCATGACCCAAATCCAGCCGAAACCGCCGGAAACCAACGGCAACTCGCGAGTCGCCCAATCAGGAAAGCCCCTGCAACCACGGCCAAGTCATGGCCTCGAGTTCCTTGACTGAAAATCGTGGTGTCGCCAGTTCGATTCTGGCCCTCGCCATCGATGACCACCGACTAATCGGGGTGCTTCCGAGCGCTTCCTCGATCTGGGAGACCATTCCCCGGGATCGTGGTCTTCCCGGTTCGGTGGGCCTGTGGGCAGCGCCGAGCAGGCAGTTGGACGCCCTCGCAGGCCCTGAGGACCCCGGCCAGCCCAACCGTCCGATCCAAGCCGGGCTCGCACAGATGCGTCTCCTCCTCGCGCGAGGAGGCGTGAAGCTGATCCGAATTGATCGAGCTACCGCGGGTGGCCGCGGCAGAACGTGCGCACCGCCTCGTTGAGCTCCTCGGGCCGCTCGAGGTTGCTGATATTGAGCGGCGCCGGGAATGACGACGAGCTTCGCATCCGGAATCGCTTTTTCGAACTGCCGGGCGACGCTGAGCGGCGAACGCGCGTCGAGCTCGCCCCAGATCAGCAGGGTCGGGACCGCGATTCGGGGCAGCAGATCGCGCTGGTCGGTCTCGGCCATCACCAGCAGCTGGGTGTTGAGGCTCGCGAGGCGGACGGCGGCTCGGTGCTGAGTTTCGCGCAGGATGCACTACCGCGAGCGTTAGCCCCAATGCTCCTCTTCCACAAGAACTGTGGCTTGCCCGCGGTTCGTTGCCATCCATGGTGGGCAGGTGCACGAAATCGCGCGCGCCGGATGAGCGGAGCGGCTGGAGCAGCCGCCGCCCGCCCGAAGACCAAGCGCAGCTCCCCGAATGGCCGAGGACGGCCTAGCGGGCGCCGCGGAACCCGGTGTCGAAGAACGAGCCTGACGGTAGGAATCTGCCATCGACCGTGAACGGACCGGCAGACGTGTCGTCGTTGAAGCTGCCGCTACGGAGCAGGGCGCCGGGGGCGGCGGCGGTGGTCGAGGCGCCCGAGAGGCACATCAGGTCGTCGCTGGCGAACGTGACGACGGTGCCCCAGCCGGGGCAGGCGGTCGACCTGGGAACCCAGTCGCGAACCCACTCGTAGAGATTGCCGACCATGTCGAAGGCGCCGAAGTTGGAGACGCAGTCTGCGTTGGTGCCGGTGGCGGCCACCGACCCGGTGGAGACGTTGCAGGCGGTCGAGTCCGGCGTCCCGGCGACCGCCTGCTGCCACTGGGCGTCTGAGGGCAGGTGCTTGCCGACGTTGGCGAGCGCGGCCTGGGCCTGGAAGTAGGTAATGAAGCGCGAGGGGGTGACGCCGGGGACCGAGCGGGCGTAGATCTCCCCCGCGCTGCCCGCCTCGCAGCCCTGGCCGGTGTCGGTGCAGGCGGCGGGGTAGTTGTCCGAGCTCGCCCCGTACTGGGTTCCGCCCGTGGGCGACGACCAGACGCTCACCTCGTACTTGTCGACGCAGACGGCGCCTGCCGCGACCATCGTGTCGCCGGACCCATTGCCCTGGCAGACAGGGGCCGTTCCGGCCGGCCCCTGGGCGCCTGGCGGGCCCTGTGGGCCGGGCTGACTTGCGAGCGCGTCCACCTGCCGCTGAAGCGCCTGCACTTGCTTCTTCAGCTTCTTGAACTTCGAGGCGCTGACCGCGCTCGCTCTCGCCTTGGGGCCTTCGGATTCGCCCTCTCCCCCCGCCGCGGCGACCTGCGAGACGAGCAAGCCGAACAGGGCGGCGGCCACGACCACCAGGTATCCGCGTGGGGATCTCCCCTTCCCCATGTAGGCGAACATATCCGCGGCCATGGCGGCCTGTCAAGGACCAAGAAAGCCGCCCGGTCTCCGCTCCGCCTCTGCTCCCCGCTGCGACGATCGCCAGCCGCAGTTCACACGGCCCTTTCCGAAGTGGAGGAGGAGCGAGCAGCACTTGGTCGGCGGTGACTCCCTCCGCGTGGTTGGGGCATCTCGGAGTCCCCGCAATGGCCGCAGGCGCTGCTCCTCGATGAAACCCGGCACTGCGGCCGACACGGAGTCCCCGCTATCGGCGAACCCACTGAAAATCGTGGTGTCGCCAGTTCGACTCTGGCCTCGCCATCGCATGGGAATGCGGAATGCAGCGCTCGCGCTCGTCGTCTTCGGAGGGGACAGCGAGACTCCTGAGTGCGCCGCGGCACTCCAACCCCGGTCGGACCTGCCCTAATACGATCGGTCCAGGCAAATCGCAACTGCGTCTGGAGGTCCGCCATGGCCGATCGCACGACAAGCCTCATCCCGACGGGTACATGGACGGTCGATGCCGCCCACTCCGCCGTCGGGTTCGCCGTCAAGCACATGGGCATCGCCAACGTGCGCGGCAGGTTCACGGAATTCGAGGGCACCTTGGAGGTCGGCGAGGATCTCGCGAGCTCCTCGGCAAGAGGAATCGTGAAGGTCGCGTCCATCACCACCGAGGAGTCTCAGCGCGACGAGCACCTGCGCTCGGCCGACTTCTTCAACGTGGAGGAGTTCCCCGAGATCAGGTTTGAGTCGACCCTGGTCGAGGCGATCGACGACGAGTCCACGAGCGTCGTCGGCAACCTGACCATGCACGGTGTCACCAAAGAGGTGAAGCTCAAGGCCGTGGTGCAGGGCACCGATGTCGACCCCTCGGGCAAGGAGCGGACCGGAGTCGAGGTCATCGGAGTTCTCAAGCGCAGTGAGTTCGACATGAAGTTCAATCAAGCGCTTGGCAGCGGCAACGTGCTCGTCGGCGACAAGGTGAACATGTCGCTCGACATCTCCGCGGTCAAGCAGGAGTAGTCCCGGCTGGGTCCAGAGGAGCGGATGCGTGCGGCACGAGCCACCAAGGCCATTGCCAGGGCGGCGGCATCGGCCTGCGATGCGGTTCCTATGCCCCTGAGAACCCTTCGCGCTCGCCGTCCACAAGACACGCGGTCCAGGCCTGGTCCGGGCTGGGATGCCGCGCAGCAGCCCGCGGATCGCGCCAGCGGATCGTGACCCAGGCGATCACGCGACCCGTCGCCGCAACTCCCGCAGCGATCAACATCGCGCTCTCGGCGTTGTTGACTGCTGAAGCCAGGCCAGAGCGGCGAGCCGTTCAGAGGGAACGAAATCTTCGGGCCGGTCCGGTCAGGCAGGTCGCTGCTGACCAGCGTCGGCGGCGGCGATCTGAGCCCTTCTCCCGGCGGTGGTCTCCTCCAAGACGATCTGGATCCCGGCGGCGATCGGCACGCCGATGATCGCGCCGATCACGCCGAAGAGTGACCCGAACACCAGGACGCTGACGATCACGGTGAATCCGGATACGCTCGCCGCCCTGCCGATGATCGTCGGTTGCAGGACGTAGTTCTCGATCTGCTGATAGACGACGATCACGATCACGAAGGCGATCAGCGCCCCGAGGCTTACCGACAGGGCGACGATTCCGATGATGATCCCGGCGAGTAGGGCGCCGATGTTCGGAATCAGATCGAGGATTCCGGCGATCACGGCGAGAGCGAACGCGTGGGGAAGCCCGAGGATCACGGCGGTGATGCCGTAGACGGTCCCGCAGATCACCGAGATCGCGAGGTTGCCGAGCATGTAGCGGGACGTCGTCTTGATGATCCGGTCCATCAGGCGCTCGTAGCGCTCGCGGTTGTCTCGATAGAGCAGGCTCCCGATGGCGTCCCGAACGCGCGGCTCGTCGACAAGCCCGAAGAGCGTCAGGAAGGTGACCGAGAAGACGAGCGTGACGACACCA
>DATIDP010000184.1:0-2236 GCA_035456265.1 Solirubrobacterales bacterium
GTGCCGACCGACCAGTACCACGAGCCGCCGGAGGAGCTGCCGGCAGAGACCCGGACCTTCGCGCGCCTCTGCACGTCGCTCCAGGAGGAGGCGGAGGCGATCGGCTGGTATCAGCAGCGCCTCGCGATCGAGCCCGACGAGGAGGCCAGGGCCGTCATGCGCGACGCTCAGGGCGAGGAGTTCAAGCACTTCGCCATGGACCTCGAGTTTCTGCTCCGCCGCACCCCGCTGTGGCGGGAGATCGCGCAGGGGATCCTCTTCACCGAGGGCGACATCGTCGAGCACGGCGAGGAGGCCGAGGAGGAGGCGACCGAGGAGGAGGCCGCCAAGGGCGCGCCTCTGGTCGGCAGCGAGTCCCTCGGCATCGGGAGCCTCCGGGGTGGCCCGCGTTGAGTCACCTCCTCCGCGAGCACGCACCGATCACCGAGACCGGCTGGAAGCTGCTCGACGATGAGGCCCGTGAACGGCTCACACCCGCCCTGGCGGCGCGCAAGCTCGTCGACTTCTCGGGGCCCCACGGCTGGGGCTACTCCGCGACCAACCTGGGGCGCGTCGAGGATGTCGCCGAGGCGCCGGGCGACGGTGTCGCAGCGAGCCAGCGAAGGGTCCTCGGGCTGATCGAGCTGCGGGCGCACTTCGCGATCAGCCGCGCCCAGCTTGACGACGCCGAGCGCGGCGCGGCCGACGTCGATCTCGACACACTCGACGCCGCCGCGCGCAGGATCGCGATCGCCGAGAACGCCGCGGTCTTCCACGGCCTGGGCTCGGCCGGGATCCAGGGCATCGCCGAGGCCACCGCCCACGACCAGATCAACCTCGGGGAGGACTGCGAGGTGTATCCGCGCCACGTGGCCAAGTCGGTCGACACACTGCGGGACGCCGGGATCGACGGCCCCTACGGGCTGGCGCTCGGCCCCGAGGGCCACACCCACGTGCTCGAGACGGCCGAGCACGGCGGCTACCCCCTGATGCAGCATCTCCACGAGATCCTCGGGGGACCGATCGTCTGGGCGCCCGGCGTCAACGGCGGCGTCGTCGTCAGCCTGAGGGGCGGTGACTTCCTGTTCGAGTCGGGGCAGGACCTCTCGATCGGCTACGAGAACCACGACGCCGACTCGGTCCAGCTCTATCTGGAGGAGAGCTTCAGCTTCCGGGTCGCGGCGCCGGAGGCCGCTGTCTCGCTGCCGGTCTGACGCGGTTCAGCCGCCGGCCAGCTCCCCGAGCCGGCGCTCCAGGAACCGCCTTTCTGCGTCCGATCGCACCAGCTCGAGAGCCCGGCCGTATTCCGCTCGGGCCTCCTCCGGCCGATCGAGCCGTCGAAGCAGCTCGGCCCGCGTCGAGTGCAGATACCGATAGCCGTCCAGGTCGAGCCCGTCCACCAGCTCCAGGGCCGCCTCGGCGTCTCCCGCCTCGGCGATCGCGGCCGCCCGGTTGAGGTCCACCACGGGCGAGGAGGTGAGCCGGCCGAGCTCGCCGTAGAGCGCCGCGATCTCCGCCCAGTCCGGCGGGTCGTCGGTGTGGAGCGCCGCGATCGCCGCCTGGAGCACGTATGGGCCACGGCCGCCGAGCGCGACCGCACGGTCGACCTCCGCCCTCGCCGCCTCGATCCGCTTCGTGTCCCAGAGCGAACGGTCCTGGTCGCGGAGCAGGACCATCTCCCCGTCCTCGAACCTCGCGTCGCGCCGCGCGTCGTTCACGACCATCAGCCCCAGCAGGCCGTGGACCTCCGGCTCGTCCGGCATCAATTCCGCCAGCGCACCTCCGAGGTGGATCGCCTCATCGGCGAGGTCGCCTCGTCCGCCGTAGCCCTCGTTGAAGATCAGGTAGACGACGCCGAGCACCGCGGCGAGCCTGTCGGGCAGCAGGTGCGGCGGAGGGACGCGGAAGGGAATGCCCGCCTCCTCGATCTTCCGCTTCGCACGGACGAGGCGCTTGGCCATGGTCTCGCGGGGAACGAGGAACGCCCTGGCGATCTCCTCGGTCGTCAGCCCGCCGAGCGTGCGCAGAGTGAGCGCCACTTGGGCCTCGAGGGCGAGGGCGGGGTGGCAGCAGGTGAAGATCAGCTCGAGGCGCTCATCCGGGATCGCTCTGTCCTCCATCTCATTCTCGGTCCACTCGGGCACCTCGAGCAACTTGGTCTTCTCGGCGAGGGTGCGATTGCGTCGGATGCGGTCTATCGCCCGGTTGCGGGCGGTCGTCACCAGCCAGGCACGCGGGTTGTCGGGAGGTCCCTCGC
>DATIDP010000185.1:0-10563 GCA_035456265.1 Solirubrobacterales bacterium
GGCGCCTTCGGCCACAACCGTTACTCGACCAACACCTGGCCGTCGTTCACGCGCGTCCAGCCGTTCGGCGTGCTCGGCCACAACGGCGAGATCAACACGATCGAGCAGCTCCGCCAGGAGGCGCGCATGCTCGGTGTCCCGATCGGCGAGGGCAACTCCGACTCACAGGATCTGAACCGCACGATCGAGACGCTGACCCGGCGCCACGGGCTCTCGCTGGCGGAGGCGATGGAGATGGTCGTGCCGCCGATCGTCGACGAGATCGCCGCGCTCCCCGAGGAGCTCCACTCCTTCTACATGTACCTGCGGCAGACGATGGGCCCGTTCGCCCAGGGACCGGTCGCGCTGATCGCGCGGCACCTGGACGAGTGCGTCTTCTCCGCCGACGCGATGGGCCTCCGCCCGCTCTGGAAGCTCGAGACCCCCCAGGACTTCGTCTTCAGCTCCGAGCCGGGAGTCGTCTCGGTGGCCGACATGGTCTCCGAGCCGCAGCCGATGGCCCCGGGTCAGAAGTACATGGTGATGATCGACCGCGACCGCAAACGCTCGACGCTTCACCCGCACGCCGAGATGCTGGTGCAGGTCCGCAAGCGCTGGCTGCAGCGATCCGGAGCCGAGGGCGTCGCCGGCTATGACCGCTCCCTCGAGACCGGAGGCCCGCTCGAGGGCCCCGAGATCCCGGGCTACACCGACGCCGGTCCGGAGGAGCCGGTCAAGGTCGAGGACCGCGTCCTCGCCGGCTTCGGCTGGCAGCGCGATGACGTCAAGCTCGTTCAGCAGATGGCCGACAACGGCGCCGAGCCGATCGGCTCGCTTGGGTACGACGGCCCGCTCGCCGCGCTCTCGCCCGAGCGCCAGAACCTCGCCGACTACTTCAAGGAGACGGTCGCGGTCGTCACCAACCCCGCGATCGACCGGGAGCGCGAGATCGAGCACTTCTCGACCCGCGCCGTCTTCGGGCGCCGACCGCCGTTGAGCGACCCGTCCTTCGATAGCGACATGATCGAGACGGACTTCCCCGTGATCCTCGGCGGGCATCACGATCTCGCGCCCCTGCCGCACAGCGCCTACCGCCGGATCGCGAGCGAGCAGGGCACCTATCTGCTCGAGGACCTCTGGGACGCCTTCGGCGACCGGGCGAAGGCGATCGACATCGCCCTGCTCGAGTCGGAGACCACCCAGGGCGCAATCGAGCGGCTGCGTCAGGAAGCCGTCAAGTCGGTCAGCGAGGGCTGCGAGCTCCTCGTCCTCACCGACCGGACGGTCTACGACGGCGACCGCCGCTACATCGACCCTCACCTCGCTGCCTCCGCGATCGACCAGGCGCTCAAGCAGTACAAGGTTTCGGACGGCGAGAACCTCCGCCGCCGCTGCTCCATCGTGGTCCGCTCGGCGGCCATCCGGAACGTCCACGACGTGATGATCGCCCTCGGCCTCGGCGCCAACGGCGTCTGCCCGTACGTGATGGTCGAGGTGATCTGCGTCGACGACTACGAGAACGACGTCGCCAACCTCTGCTCGGCGCTCCGCAAGGGGATCGAGAAGGTGATCTCGACGATCGGCATCCACGAGGTGCGGGGCTACGCGCGCCAGTTCTCCTCGATCGGGATCAAGCCCGAGCTCGCCGAGATCTTCCACACCGAGGCCTTCGCCGCCACCCAGAAGGGCGGCACCGGCTTCGCGCAGCTGGACGCGGACACCGACGCGCGACAGAAGATCCTCTCCGGGGACGAGGAGTCCAAGCCGGCAAAGACCTTCCGTTTCTACCCGAAGGTCTACAAGGCGGCGATCGCAACGGCCAACGGGACGGCCGACTTCGCCGAGTACTCGCAGAAGGTCCGCGACCTCGAGAAGGACAGCCCGATCTCGATGCGCCACATCATGGGCCTCAAGAAGGAGCCGGACCGCGACGCGGTGGACCCCGCTCAGGTCGACGCCTCGGTCGGCCATCACGACTACCCGGTGGTGATCAGCTCGATGAGCTTCGGCTCGCAGTCCGAGCCGGCCTTCCGCGCCTACGCCGAGGCTGCGAAGGCGATCAACATCCTCTGCATCAACGGGGAGGGCGGCGAGATCCAGGACATGTACGGCCGCTACCGGAAGTGGCGCGGCCAGCAGGTCGCGTCGGGCCGCTTCGGCGTCTCGGCCGAGATGCTGAACTCCTCCTACGTTGCCGAGATCAAGATCGGCCAGGGCGCAAAGCCCGGCGAGGGCGGCCACCTGCCCGGTAAGAAGGTCTCCGAGAAGGTCGCCGCCGCGCGGAACGCCTCACCGGGCACCGACCTGATCTCGCCGTCGAACAACCACGACCTCTACTCGATCGAGGACCTCGCCGAGCTGATCGACGAGCTCAAGACCGTCAACCCCGACCTGCGCGTCTCGGTCAAGGTCCCGGTCGTGCCGAATATCGGCACGATCGGCCTGGGCATCGCCAAGGCCGGCGCGGACATCATCACCCTGTCGGGCTTCGAGGGCGGCACCGGGGCGGCCCGTCAGCATGCGCTCCGCCACGTCGGCCTGCCGTCGGACATCGGGACGCGGGCCGTCCACCGGGCACTGATGGAGGCCGGGATCCGCAACAGGGTCGAGATCTGGGCCGATGGCGGCTACCGCCACGCCCAGGACATCGTGAAGCTCCACTGCATGGGGGCCAACCGGGTCGCCTTCGGGACCCTGGCGATGGTCTCCCTCGGCTGCACGATCTGCCGCGGCTGCCAGCTGGACACCTGTCACGTCGGCATCGCCACCCAGATCGAGACCGTCGAGCAGGCTCAGGAGCACGGTCTCAAGAAGTTCACGCCGCAGGCTGTGGACTCGGCGGCCGAGAGCTGCGCCCGTTTCTTCCAGGCGATGGGCGAGGAGGTCAAGGAGGTGGTCGGCTCGCTCGGTTACGAGCGCGCCCAGGACCTCGTCGGCCGCTACGACCTGCTCGAGCAGATCTCTCACCTGGAGAAGATCGACCTCGCCCCAGTGATCACGCCCCTCGAGGAGTTCCTCGACCTGGAGCCGATCGACCTGCCCGTCGAGGAGGAGGCGCTGGTCGAGGCCCGCGCGGAGGCCGGCCTGGTCCGCGCCAAGCCGCTGCGGATGGAGCCCAAGCAGGCCTCCGCCGAGATCGCACAGGTGGCCGAGCGGGTCTTCGACGGCTCCTGCGTCAGCGTCGAGTTCCCTCGCCGCACCGACGCGCACGACCGCGTTCTGGGCACGGAGCTCTCCGGCGCGATCGCCCGCGCGCGGATCTACGACGGCGCGCCCGAGGGGACCGAGAACGACGCGCTCGCCGAGCTGGTCTTCAACGGCGGTTCCGTCGCCGGCCAGGGCTTCGGCGCCTTCAACGAGTGGGGCGTGACCTGCCGCGTCGAGGGCGGCGCCCAGGACGGCGTCGGCAAGACGATGCTCGGCGGGACCGTCTCGATCATGAAAGGCAAGAGCACGGACGGCACGCGCGTCAACGGCTCGGTGGGCAAGTCATTCGCCTACGGAGCCCAGAGGGGACGCCTCTTCGTCCAGGGCTCCGCCGACTCCCGGTTCTGCATCCGGCTCTCCGGCGCCGACGTGGTGCTCGCCGGCGAACCGGAGCAGCCCGTGGATGACTCACAGGGCTGCGTGGTCGATCGGGCGAACGCGAAGGGCTTCGCCTTCGAGTACATGACCTCGGGACGCGCCGTGGTCCTCGGCGACATCGGCCCCTGGGCCTGCGCCGGCATGACCGGCGGCCGGGTCTACGTGCGGACGAACGACGAGCTCAATCTCGGCCGCGATGCGATCCAGCGCCGGCTCGGCGAGGGCGCCAAGGTGAAGCTCGAGGAACTCGACGCCGAGGGCCAGCTCGACCTCGAGGATCTGCTCGGCCACTACGCCAGCGAGCTCCGCGCTACGGACCAGGCGGACGAGGCGGACCGCGTCATGGGGCTCGTCGGCGACGCGAAATCGAACTTCCTGATGATCATCCCGGAGAGGGTCCAGGCCGACCCGTCGATCTCGACGGAGTAATTGCAGGAGACCCGTTGCCGCTCGCGGCGGGCGTGCGCTTCCCGACGCGACGACCTGCGAACCTTCGCGTCGGGTACGGGAGATGACGCCAGAGGGAACCAGCCATGAGCAGAGGGCGCCGATGGCGGCCGATGAGGTGATCCGCCTCGAGGACGTCCAGCGGGTCACCGAATCCGCTCTTGCGTACCTCGACCTCGACGATCTGCTCGAGGAGCTGCTCGACCGGGTCACAGACATGCTCGACGCGGACACCGCGGCGGTGCTCCTGGTCGAGGAAGGCGGCCGGACGCTGGCAGCCCGCGCGGCGAAGGGGCTCGAGGAAGAGGTGGAGCGTGGCTTCCGCCTGCCGGTCGGCCGCGGCTTCGCCGGCCGTGTCGCCTTCACGCGAGAGCCGGTGGTCATCGCCGACCTGGGCGACTCGCCGGTGCAGCCGGTGAACCCCCTCTTCCGAGAGAAGGGAGTGCAGTCGCTGCTCGGCGTTCCGCTGCTGGTGGAGGGGGAGGTGATCGGCGTTCTCCACGTCGGCTCGCTCGTCCGGAGGGAGTTCAACGAGAGGGACATCGAGCTCCTCCAGCTCGTTGCCAACCGCGTCGCCCTCTCGATCGAGCGATCCAGGCTCATGGTCCAGGGCCGAATCGCGGCGACGCTGCAGCGTAGCCTCCTGCCGCGACAGCTGCCCCAGGTGCCGGGACTGAGGATGGCGGCGCGCTATCTCCCCGCCGCGGACGAATCGGCGGTCGGCGGCGACTGGTACGACGTGATCGACCTCGGCGGCCAGAGCCTCGGGTTCATGATCGGTGACGTGGCGGGCCATGGGATGGCGGCGGCGACCTACATGGGTCAGCTGCGAAGCGCGATCCGCGCCTACGCCCTGGATACGGAGGGCCCCGGCGAGGTGATCACCAAACTGGCCGAGTTCTCGGAGCGCATGCACTCACGGATGGCGACGGTGATCTACGCCACCCTCAACCTGACCACCTGGGAGGCGCGCATCGCCCGTGCCGGCCATCCCTACCCGCTGTTGATCCGTTCGGATGGAAGCGCCGAGTTTCTCTCCGACGCCGGCGGTCCACCAATCGGCACGGTCGGGGGACAGAGTTATGACGAGCAGGCCCTCACGCTCGACCCCGGGGAGACGCTCCTGCTCTACACCGACGGGCTGATCGAGCGACGAGGGCAGCAGCTCTCCGACGGGGAGGCGGCGCTCACCGAGGTCGCGATTTCGGCGCCCGACGAGCCCGAGCTCAAATGCCAGGCGATCATCTCCGCGCTCACCAAGGACGCGACGATCGCGGACGACATCGCGATCCTGGCGGTGCAGACAGTGGGCCTTCACGATCTCCTGGAGGTGAAGATGCCCGCCTCGCCGGCGCAGCTGATGACGTCACGGCACCTGATCCGCCGCTGGGTGGAGGCCAACAACGGCTCGGACGACGACTGCGCAGCCTTCGCCATCGCCGTGTCCGAGGCCTGCGCGAACTCGATCGAGCACGCCTACGGCCCGAAGGACGAGACGATCGATGTCCGCGCTTCGCTGGTGAACGGGGACGCGACCGTCACGATCAGCGATCACGGCAAGTGGCGGGAGCCGCGCGGCGGAAACCGCGGCAGGGGCATCCCGATCATGCGCGAGTTCATGGATGAGGTGTCGGTCGAGCCGTCGGAACAGGGAACCACCGTTCGCCTGACGCGGCGGCTGCGGGAGGGGAAGTGAGACCCGAGCTCGCCCGGCTCTCGGTGGAGAGCCAGGGAGACGTCGAGCTCGCCCGTGTCGCCGGCGAGGTGGACGCCTCGAACGTCGACGAGCTCAGCGAGCGCCTGCTCGACGCCGTCTCCAACCAGGCGCGGGCTCTGGTGCTGGACCTGCGCGAGACCAGCTACATCGACAGCTCCGGCATCAGCCTGATCTTCGACGCCGCCGCGCGGTTGCGGAATCGCCGCCAGGAGCTGCGGCTGGTGGTCACGCCGCGCTCTTTCGTCGGTGAGGTGCTGGCCGCCGTATCGATGGAGCGGTCCGTGGCGATCGATCCGGCGCTCGATGACGCGCTCCGCGCGGTGGACGCCGCGGGCGGGTCCAACGGCTCGGACTAGGCGGTCACCCGCTGTACTCGGGGTTATCCGAGCTCTCGATGACGCTCAGCGTGTAGCGGCCGATCTGAAGCTCGTCGCCGTCCTGGAGGGGGCTCCAGTCGACGGGCTCGTCGTTGACGCGTATGCCGTTCATCGAGCGGTCGTCCAGCACGCGCAGATCCCCCTCGGGCGTCTGCACGACCACCGCATGCCGCCGGGAGACCGTCGGGTCGTCGAGCCGGATATCCGCCGTGCGGCTGCGGCCGATTCGCGACCAGCCGGCTGAGAGCTCGATGACCCGGGTTCGGCCGTCGGCGAACATGGCCAGGTACTTGCCCGGCTCGGTGATCGATTCCCGCACGCCCTCGAGCCAGTCGGCCGGCTTGGCGGTCGGCCGCGTGATCGCGATGCTCTTCACCGTGGGCTGCTCGAACAGCGAGGAGCGGCGAAAATCCGTGCCGCCGCAGTTGGGGCAGCGGGGAATCGACTCGGCCGGCTCGAAGGAGACCGGAAAGGAGCATCCCTGGCAGATGAAGGAACCGACGCCCCCCGCGGTCTCTCCCGCGTGGTGAACGTCGTCCGCGCTCTGTCCGATCAGGGCCATCCCGGGGGTCGGCCGATATTACCCCCAGTACTGCGTAATGGCTAGTCAATTTTGTGCAGTAGTACGGAAAGTCCAGGTTTTCCAGCCATGATCTGCTGCGTGGAGGTGTCAGCAAGCTGACCGAAGGGGCCGCTGGCGGACCCGACTACAATCGCGCGGCCGTGGGGCCGTTCACCGTCACCACATCCATCGATGCCTCGCGGGAGCGCATCTTCGACTTCATCTGCGACCTCTCGACCCGCCCGAGCTGGATCGACCACTTCGCGAGCGACTACCACCTCGCCCGCATTCCGGCCTCGGGCCGCGGCGCCGCGGCACGGTTCCGCGTCGACGCACCCGCCGGGGTGCAGTACATGGAGACGGTGATCGCGGAGACGGATCGTCCGCACGAGATCGTCGAGCACGCGCGGGGGGGCCGCCTCGACCGGATCGCGATGCGCCTGGTCTGGGAGCTTGAGGCGGGACCCATCACCACCGTCAAGCTCACGTTCTGGACTTCATCGCCGTCGATGTTCCATCGGATTCGCGAGATCGGGCGCGAACGGTGGTGGCGGCGGCGCTGGTCCAAGGCGCTGTCGCGCATGCGTGAGCTGATTGAATCGGGAGCCTCCGTACCTCGGGTCGAGATCGCCGGGGGCGACCGTGTCCCGAGCATCGCCGGATAGACTGCGCGCCCTCATGCGCCCCGGCCACAAGGGAGCCCTGGCCATCGCGTTCATGCTCGCCCTCGCGCTGGTGGGCGTTGCCGGCTGCGGCAACTCGCCCGGCAAGGAGGGGGATGAGGGAGAGCCGATCCAGCTGGGGGACCTCGAGATCAACGTTCAGCTGACGCGATTCCTGAACCCGACCGACCACGAGGACAAGAACTATCTGGTGGGCCAGACCATCCCGACTCCCGCCGGGAAGTCGTACCTGGGGGTCTTCCTGACGATGAAGAACCACAGCGATCAGGCGACCCGCGTGCCCTCCACAGCACAGATGACCATCGTCGACACCACCGGCGCCGGATACGAGGCGATCCCGAGCAACACACCATTCGCGGCTCCGCTGGGCACAGCGCTCGCGGGACACGGCGTGATCCCGGTGCCCGATTCCCCGGCGGACAGCGGGCCGACCCAGGGCGCGATCGTCCTCTTCCTGGTGGACCAGGGCGTCAGCGAGAACCGGCCGCTCAAGCTCGAGATCGAGCACGACGGCGAGACCGGCGACATCACGCTCGATATCTAGGCGGGGTGGCCAAGACCCAGCTCCAGGCGCTGCTCGTCATCGGAGCCATCGGAGCGGCCCTCGCGCTGATCCAGCTCCTCGGGATCGCGGGCGGCCTGGTCGGCGTGGGGCTGATGGCCTTCTCGACGATCCTCACGGCGCCGGCTGCCCCCGAGCCGGGGGCGCGCGGGCTCAACTGGTGGGCGCTGCTCGCGGGCGGAACCGCGCTGGCGCTGGTCGGCGTGCCGCTCGGATTGCTGCTCGAGGCTCCCGGCGGGCTGCTCACCGCGATCGGCGGGGGGATGGCGATCGTCGGTGTCGCGTTCGGCTACCCGAGCGGGTGAGCCCGACCGGGCTTACTTCAGGCCCGCCTCGATGATGTTCCGGGCGATCGGCGCCGCGGTGGTGCCGCCGTCACCCGAAGCGTCGATCAGCATCACGGCGACCGCGAGCTTGGGCTTCCGGGCAGGGGCGAAGCAGATGAACCAGCCGTCGACGATCTGCTCGACCGTGTTCTCCTGTCCGGGCGGGGCGGGCGGCTGACCGGGCTTCGGGCCGAGCTCCGCGGTGCCCGTCTTGCCCGCTACCTGGATGCCCGGGATGTTCGCCGCGACGCCGGTGCCGGAGGTGACCACGGCGCGCATCAGGCCCGTCAGCACCTTGGCGTTCTCCTTTGAGGTCACCGGGACCGGCTTTGCGTCGCTCTTCAGCCCGGGGTCCTTGACGATTGAGGTGGGGCTGCGCACCCCGTCGTTGGCGACCGTCTGGGCGACCGAGGCCATGCCGAGCGGGGTGGCGAGCACCTCGCCCTGGCCGAAGGCGGTGACCGAGAGGTCCGTATGGCTCGTGTCGTCGCTGAAGTCGGTGGGCATAGTCATGCCGTTCGGGTCCGACCGCGCCGTTGCCGCGGCGTTGTAGAGGCTCGGCTTCTCGTTCCAGCCGTAGTCCTCGGCGGTCTGGACGAGGCGCTCGGCGCCGACCTTCACCCCGAGCGGTGCGAAGACCGTGTTGCACGACTTGGCGAAGGCCTGCACGAAGGTGCCGCCGCATGCCTCGTCATGCGCGTTGTGGACGACCCTGGCGCCGTTCTGGGGGTCCGGATTGATCTCGGTCAGGACCGGGAAGCTGTCCGAGAGCTTCACGTCATGACCCTCGAGCGCCGCCGTCGTCGTGATCACCTTGAAGGTAGAGCCCGGGGGCTGGGGGGCGGAGTAGGCCGACCCCGCCAGCGCCAGGACGTCCCCGTTCTTGGCGTTCAGCACCACGGCGCCCCCGGACTGGCCGCCGAGCGCGTTCACGGTGATCGTCTGCAGCCGGGGATCGATCGTCGTCCGGACCGGCTGCCCGGGTGTTCCCCGAGCGGTGGCGAGCACGCGGCCCTGCTTGGATCGAGGCAGGTCGAGCTGCGGGCTGCTCGCCTTCACGGCCAACAGCTCCCCGCTCGGAGTTCCCGATAGCCGCGGATTGAAGGCGAGCTCCAGGCCGCTGATCCCGGTGCTCTGATTCGTCGGGTAGCCGGCGCTCTGCAGCTTGGCCTGCTGATCCGAGTCCGCTGCGCCCGTCTCGCCTGCAACGTCGATCGCATCCGAGCCCAGCGGGGAGGTGCGGTTGTCGACCGACCCGGTGGCGAGCGGGACGTGGTGCTTGGCCATGATCGGCGCACGCCTGCCGAGATCAAGGCGGCGGCCGACCTGCTCGCCCGGCAGCAGGCTCGGGAAGGTGAGATGCGGGGCCCAGGCCACCTTGCCCCCGTCGAGCGGCAGCCGCAGGACCCCATCGACCTTGCCGAAGAGCCTCGTCCGAACCGCGACCTTGACGTCGACGACGTCGGTCCCATCGACGCTCTTCGGCCCGTCCGCGTCGCCGGGGTCGATCGCCGTCGCCGTGGCCACCTCCTGGGCGGCGCGGTAGGCGCTGGCGAGCTCGGCGGCGGAGTACCGCGCCTGGGCCGAGTCCGAGAGCTCGTCGCGCATCGACTTGAAGTCCTGCTGGGCCCAGTCGTCGGCGAAGCGCTTGGCCATGTCCTGCTCGGGGTTGCCGGCCGCGCTGATCACGCCGAAGATGAAGGCGATGATGGCGACGACCGCCAGCGGGAGGGCGCGCTGGCGCAGCCTGCGCTGGCGCTCGCTGTGGGGTCCGCGCTGCGCGCGCGGTGCCCGGGAGGGCCGCCGCGGCGGTGGAGTCTCCCTACCTCGTTGCCGTGACCGTGTCACGGGAGGATTCACGCGGGCAAAGGTAGTCGCTCGTACGCTTGTATTCGGGAAACCGTGACCGGCCTCGACTGGCTGATCGTTGCCTTTGCCCTGGCCATGGCCTTCTGGGGCTATCAGCAGGGATTGATCGTAGGGGTGCTGAGCCTGGCGGGCTTCGCCATCGGGGCCTTTCTCGGCAGCCGCCTCGGCCTGGCGCTGCTGCCCGAGGGATCGCACTCCCCATACGCCCCCGCGACCGCGCTCGCGGGGGCGCTCCTGGTCGGCGGGATCGTCGCGGTGTCGATGGAGGGGGTGGCGATCGCGGCGCGGCGGCGCCTGCTCGGATCGGCCGGCAGACACCGGGCGGCCGCAGTCGCGGAGTCGACGGGCGGGGCGCTCCTGCTGGTCGCTCTCGCCCTCGGGATCGCCTGGCTGTTCGGAGCGGTTGCGCTCAACGCCCCCGGGACCAAGAGCCTGCGCCAGGCCGTGCAGCAGTCC
>DATIDP010000186.1:0-20839 GCA_035456265.1 Solirubrobacterales bacterium
AAGGGGGTCAACCCGGATGAGGTCGTCGCGATCGGCGCCGCCATTCAGGCGGGCGTGCTGGCCGGCGACGTCAAGGACGTCCTGCTGCTCGACGTCACCCCGCTCACCCTCGGCATCGAGACCAAGGGCGGCGTGATGACGAAGCTGATCGAGCGCAACACCACGATCCCGACGAAGAAGTCGGAGATCTTCTCGACGGCTGAGGACAACCAGCCCTCGGTCGAGGTTCACGTGCTCCAGGGTGAGCGCGAGATGGCCTCGGGCAACAAGAGCCTGGGCAAGTTCCAGCTCACCGGCATCCCCCCGGCGCCCCGAGGCATGCCGCAGATCGAGGTGACGTTCGACATCGATGCGAACGGCATCCTCAACGTCTCGGCGAAGGATCTCGGCACCGGCAAGGAGCAGAAGATCGAGATCAAGGGCGGCTCGGGGCTCGACGAGTCCGAGGTCGAGCAGATGATCAAGGACGCCGAGTCGCACGCCGACGAGGACCGCCGCCAGCGCGAGCTCGCCGAGGCGCGCAACGTCGCCGAGAACGCCGCCTACCAGGCGGAGAAGCAGCTCGGCGAGCTGGGCGACAAGGTCGAGGCGAGCTCCAAGGAGGAGATCGAGGCGGCGATCAAGGACGTGCGCGACTCGCTCACGTCTGACGACGCGGCCGAGATCGGCGCCAAGTCCGATGCCCTGCAGACCGCCTTCCAGAAGGTCTCCGAGCAGATCTATGCGCAGGCCGCGGAGGAGCAGGCCGCGACCTCCACCGACGGCGCCTCGCAGAACGGCGCCGGCGAGGAGGAGGTCGTGGACGCCGAGGTCGTCGACGACGAGAAGACCTCGTAAGGAGGCCCGCCGATGCCCGATCAGGAGCAGGCGGAGCGTCCCGAGCGGGCGGGCGACAGCCCGCCCGCCTCGGCTGCCTCCAGCCCGGCAGAGCGGAACGAGACCGAGGCCCAGCGCGAGGAGCGCGAGGCCGAGGAGCGGGTTGAGCGGGACCTCGACGAGCTCGCGGCGGCCAAGCGCGAGCGCGACGAGTACCTGCAGCTCGCGCAGCGAACCAAGGCGGACTTCGAGAACTACCGCAAGCGGGTGGCCCGGGAGACCACCGAGGCCCTGGCTCGCGGCAAGGCCGACCTCGCCCGGCAGCTGCTGCCCGCGCTTGACAACCTCGAGCGGGCGCTGGCCGCCGGAGCGGATGCATCGACGCATGACGCCCTCGTGAAGGGCGTCGCTATGGTCCGCGACGAGCTGCACAGCCGGCTCCAGAGCGCCGGCGTCGAGCCGTTCGATCCCACCGGTGAGAGGTTCGACCCGCAGCTGCACGAGGCCCTCTCGACCATGCCCAGCGAGGGCACGGAGTCGGGCGTGGTGCTGGAGACCGTGGAGAAGGGCTACCGCCTGGACGGCCAGGTCCTGCGCGCGGCGAAGGTGGTGGTGAGCCAGTAATGGCGGAGCCGCGCGACCTCTACGAGGTCCTGGGGGTGACGAAGTCCGCCTCGCAGGACGAGATGAAGAAGGCCTACCGGGAGCTGGCCCGCAAGTGGCATCCGGATCGCAACCCGGATGACAAGCAGGCGGAGGAGCGCTTCAAGGAGATCCAGCAGGCCTACGACACGCTGTCGGATCCGGAGAAGCGGAAGCAGTACGACGCCGGCGGCCGCTTCGCCGGGTTCGGCGGCGCAGGCGGCTTTCCCGGCGGGGGAGGGTTCCCAGGCGGAGGTTTCGCGTCGGACCTCGGTGACATCTTCTCCTCGTTCTTCCGCGGTCGCGGCCAGCAGGATCCGCGCGAGCAGCGTGGGCGCGACCTCGAAACGGAGGTCCGCCTCAGCTTCGACCAGGCCATGCACGGCACCCAGATCGCGGTCTCGGTCCCGACGACCGGGGAGTGCCCCACCTGCCACGGCAGCGGGGCGAAGCCGGGCACGTCGCCGCGCACCTGCCCCCGCTGCGAGGGGACCGGCATCGACGCCCAGAGCCAGGGCCTCTTCTCGATCTCCCAGCCGTGCCCGGAGTGCGGCGGCCATGGGTCGATCATCGACGACCCCTGCCCGACCTGCTCCGGCAGCGGTGTGACGCAGGAGACCAAGCGCTACCGGGTGAACATCCCGGCCGGCGTCCACGACGGCAGCCGGATCAGGTTGGCGGGGAAGGGGGAGGCCGGATACCGCGGCGGGCCTCGCGGTGACCTCTACGTGACGACGCGCGTCGCGCCCTCGCCGGTCTTCAAGCAGCGCCCCGACGGCAACCTCGAGGTCGATCTGCCCGTCAGCGTCGCCGAGGCGATCCAGGGCGGCAACATCGAGGTGCCGACGCTCAATGGGGTGAAGACGATCAAGATCGCGCCGGGCACCCAGCACGGTACCGTCCAGCGCCTCCGGGGCGAGGGCCCGCCCAAGACCAGGGGCTCGGGACGCGGCGACATCTACTACCGGATCCGCGTCGACGTACCCAAGGACCTCACCGACGAGCAGCGGGAGGCGGTCGAGAAGCTCGCCGAGTCGCTGAACGGCCGCAACCCGCGGGCGTCGCTGTTCGGAAGGGCATCGACGGCCACCACAGACGCCCCGGGCGGATCATCCGGCGCAGGAGGGAGAGTTGACGACTGATGGCTGACAGCTCGCGCCCCAGACGCCAGGAACAGGGCGAGCGGATCGATCAGGAGCGCGGCGTATTCATGATCTCCGTAGCGGCCGAGCTGGCCGAGATGCACCCGCAGACGCTGCGGATGTACGAGGCGCGTGGCCTGATCACCCCGAAGCGCTCGCCCAAGAACACCAGGCTCTACTCGCAGGCCGACGTCGAGAGGCTGCGTCGCATCCAGCAGATGACGAGCGAGGAAGGGCTCAACCTGGCCGGCGTCGAGACCGTGCTCGAGCTCGAGCGGCGCCTCGAGCGCCTGCGCGCCGAGATGGCGCGAATGCGGAAGCGCGCCGCCGAGATGGAGACGAAGATGGCCGAGGAGCTCGCGCGGCTGCGCAGGTCGCTCGGCGGCGAGCTCGTCCCCTACGGTGCCTACGAGCCGGAGAGGATGCGGCCGGCGCAGGGCTCGACCCGTATCCCGATTCGCCGAGCGACCGACTAGGGCGCGGTCCAGCCGCCCCGGCAGGGCGGCGGCGAGGAGAGCAGCCGGGCCGCGATCCCCTCGATGGTCGCGAAGCTGGATCCGCCGGGCGGCTGGTTCGTCAGGACGGCGAGCGCTACTCGCTCCCCGCGACGGTGCTCGAGCAACGCCGCCTGGTGAGTGACCGGGCCGCTGTTCTCCTTCTCTCCCGGCGGCCGCCAGCCGCCCTTGAACCAGAGCGACCAGCCATGGCCGACCGCCTGCGGGATGCCCCAGCTCTCGACCGGCGTGATCCGCGACAGGAGAGCCATCGCATACGGGCGGTGAGGCCCGGGAAGATTCGCCTCGAGCCGGTAGAAGAAGCGAGCCATGTCGGCGGCGGTGATCCGGTCGCCCCCCCAGTACCCGGGAACCGGCTCGAAGCTGCGCATCCCGGCCCGCTCGGCAACCTCCTCCAGCCCCTCGTCTCCGACCCGTTCGTAGATCGCGTCCGCGGCGCGGTTGTCCGAGTAGGTGACCATCGGCTCCAGCAGCGCCCGCGTCCCGCCGTCCAGCGGCAGGCCCTCGCGCCGGAGCCGCTGCAGCTCGGCCGCCAGCAGAAGCGCCTTGCTGACGCTCGCCGAGCTGAACTGGCGGTCGGAGTCGTAACCGCGAAGGCCGATTGAGCGGTCGACGACGGCGAAGGAGACGTCGCCCCGCGAGGCCGCGAAGCGCTGCGCGCTCCGCACGGCCGCGGGCCGGGGATAGACGGTGCTCGGCCAGACCCCCTGCGGGCTTCGGTCGCCATGCTCATCAGGCTCGGCCAGGGCCGGACTGCCGACGGCCAGCAGCGACAGGGCGGCCAGGCCGACCACCGCGGCGCGGGCTGGCCGACTCCATCCAGAGCTCATCGTGGGCGAAGCGTAGGCGCGGGTTTGCGGCTAGGCGCTCGCCGGGCGGGCCAGCTCCGGGTCGAGGCCCGCGTCGGTCAGTGCTTCGGTCCGGTCGATGTAGAGGCGCCAATAGGTGATCTTGCCGTCGCGGAAGGTCATCGTGTGGGCGTCGCGCACCTCGACCTCCGGGCCTCCCCCGTGCCCCCGGAAATAGGTCCGGATGAGCGCCACGACACGATCGCCGGCGGGCAACAGCTCGTAATCGCGGATCTCCGTCTGCTCGGACCCCATCAACATGAGGTTGAGCAGGCTCCGCAGGGCCTCCTTGCCGCGATAGGTCCGATCGCTGGGCAGATCCGGGTCGTAGACCTCGCAGTCGTCGTGGTAGTACGGGAGCACACCTTCGATGCCCTCGTCGTTGAAGGCCTCCAGCACCCGCCTGCAGATCTCGACGTTGCTCTCCATTGCCGTCCTTGACCGATCCGTCGCACCATCCTACGCCGGGTCACCGCTCGTAGTCCACCCTACATTTGGCGGATCTTCGCGCTCTCCGGACGATTCCGATGCCGGGATAAATCTCAGTCTCAGTCACATAGATTTCTTTATTTTCCAGACTGAAGCGGCTACCATAGGCCCGGATGCAGCCAGACCGATTCACGATCAAGTCCCAGGAGGCGGTGGCGGCCGCGCAGCGGCTCGCCTCGGAGAACTCGAATCCCGAGGTTGCCCCGCCCCACCTGCTCCTCGCCCTGCTCGAGCAGGAGGAGGGCGTCGTCGTGCCGGTCCTGCAGCGACTCGGCGTCGACGCCGAGGATGCCCGCGGCCGAGCCCGGGAGGCGATCGAGAAGCTGCCCAGACAGAGCGGCAACACCGTCCCGGACGTCCGTCCCTCCAGCGAGTTCGTCTGGGTCCTGCAGCAGGCCGAGAAGGAGTCCACGGGACTCGGCGACGAGTACATCTCGACCGAGCACATCCTGCTGGCCCTGACGGAGTCCCGCTCCGGCGTCTCCGACCTCCTCCCGCCGCGCCAGGACCTCGTGCAGGCGATCTCCGAGGTGCGCGGGCCCCATCGCGTCACCTCACCAAATCCGGAGGACACCTTCGGCGCGCTCGAGAAGTACGGACGCGACCTGACCGCCGAGGCGGAGAGCGGCAAGCTCGACCCGGTCATCGGCCGCGATGAGGAGATCCGCCGCGTCATCCAGGTCCTCTCGCGCCGCACCAAGAACAACCCGGTGCTGATCGGCGATCCAGGGGTCGGCAAGACCGCCATCGTCGAGGGCCTTGCTCAGCGCATCGTCTCCGGCGACATCCCGGAGTCGCTGCGCGACCGTCGCGTGATCGCGCTCGACATCGGCGCACTGCTCGCCGGCTCGAAGTACCGCGGCGAGTTCGAGGAGCGGCTCAAGGCCGTCCTCAAGGAGATCCAGGCCGCCGAGGGCCAGATCGTCCTCTTCATGGACGAGCTCCACACCATCGTCGGCGCCGGCGCCGCCGAGGGCGCGGTCGATGCCTCCAACCTCCTGAAGCCGATGCTCGCGCGCGGCGAGCTGCGGGCGGTCGGCGCGACCACGCTCGACGAGTACCGCAAGCACATCGAGAAGGACGCCGCGCTCGAGCGGCGCTTCCAGCCCGTCTTCGTCGGCGAGCCCGATGCCGCCGACACGATCGCGATCCTGCGCGGCCTCAAGGAGCGCTACGAGGTCCATCACGGGGTCCGCATCACCGACGCCGCGATCGTCGCGGCCGCGACGCTCTCCGACCGTTACATCGCCGACCGCTTCCTGCCCGACAAGGCGATCGACCTGATCGACGAGGCCGCCTCGCGACTGAAGATCGAGATCGACTCGATGCCCACGGAGATCGACGAGGTCGAGCGCCGCATCCAGCAGCTCGAGATCGAGCGCGAGGCGCTCAAGAAGGAGAAGGACGAGACCTCGAAGGAGCGCCGTGAGGCCATCGAGGCCGAGCTCGCGGACCTGCGCGAGCGCTCCTCGGAGATGAAGGCGCGCTGGCAGAACGAGAAGGGCGCGATCGACGAGATCAAGGCGGCCAAGGCGGAGCTCGAGGAGGTCCAGCGGGAAGCGGAGCGCGCCGAGCGCGACGCCGACCTGGAGCGGGCCGCCGAGCTGCGCTACGGGCGCATCCCAGAGCTCGAGAAGAGGATCGCCGACGGCGAGGCGAAGCTCGCCGAGCTCCATCGCGACGGCGGCTCGATGCTGACCGAGGAGGTCACCGAGGAGGATGTCGCGGAGGTCGTCTCCAAGTGGACCGGCATTCCGGTCTCCCGCCTGATGGAGGGTGAGGTCGAGAAGCTGATCCACATGGAGGAGCGCCTGCACGAGCGGGTGATCGGCCAGGACGAGGCGGTCGAGGCCGTCTCCGGGGCCCTGCGCCGCTCGCGGGCGGGACTCTCCGATCCGGACCGGCCGATCGGCAGCTTCCTCTTCCTCGGACCGACCGGCGTCGGCAAGACCGAGCTGGCGCGGGCGCTCGCCGAGTTCATGTTCGACTCCGAGCAGGCCATGGTCCGCATCGACATGTCCGAGTACATGGAGAAGCACGCGGTGGCGCGGCTGATCGGAGCGCCGCCGGGCTACGTGGGCTACGAGGAGGGCGGCCAGCTCACCGAGGCGGTCCGCCGCCGCCCCTACTCGGTGATCCTGCTCGACGAGATCGAGAAGGCCCACCCGGACGTCTTCAACGTCCTGCTGCAGATCATGGACGACGGCCGGCTCACCGACGGCCAGGGCCGCACCGTGGACTTCAAGAACACCGTCCTGATCATGACCTCGAACGTCGGCAGCCAGTTCATCGCTCAGGAAAAGGTCGAGGAGGTGGCGCGGGAGCAGGTCGAGGAGGCATTGACTCAGACCTTCCCGCCGGAGTTCCTCAACCGGATCGACGACGTGGTCATCTTCCATCGCCTCACCAAGGCCGACCTCGGCAAGATCGTCGAGATCCAGGTCGCCCAGCTCGCCAGGCGCGTCAGCGAGCGGGGGATGGAGATCGAGCTGACGGACAGGGCGAGGGAGCTGCTCGGCAACCTCGGCTTCGACCCGACCTACGGCGCCCGCCCGCTCAAGCGTGTGATCCAAAAGCAGCTGGTCGACAAGCTGGCGCTGCGCCTGCTCGAGGGCGAGTTCGCCGAGGGCGACACCGTCAAGGTGGATGCCGCCGACGGCGAGCTCACCTTCGCCAGGGCCGGGGCGGCCAAGCCTGCCGAGGCGCAAAAAGCGGCTGCCTAGGCACGGCTTCGCCGTATAACGGGTTGCTCCTGTCCCACTGATCGGGTGGCGCCTCGCGGCGCCCCCGGTATCTGCGCAGCACGCCTCGCATAAGACGAATCGACCCAGTTCTCAGTATCGGGCTGCGGCCTTGCCGAGACGACTAATTACGCATGAATCTTCGTGTCTCGGCCGACCAAGCCGGGTGGTCGATCCGTGAGGCCGCTTGGGGCTTCGAGGAGCGCGTCCTGTGGCGCGGAAGCGACGCAGCGCGCGACGCGCTCGATCGCGCCGACCGGGCGACGGAGCCGCTGCAGCGGCTGATCCAGACGAGGCTCACCTGGCCGCTCGCCGACGCCTACCGCGCGCGAGGCCGCAAGACGCGTGCCGGGCTTGCCGCCTCGACGGTCGCACTCGCGGTCGCCGCGGGGACCGCCGGAGCGATCGTGGCCCCGGACCAGGTCTCCTCGCCGCACGAGGTCGCCGCGGCGCGCCTGGCGCCCATCGCCGTGACACCGCGGGCCTCCGACGCTCTCGTGCTCCAGGGCGTGACGCCGCAGTTCCAGCCCGGCCACGCCGCGCCGGTGCCGCCCGCCCCGGCGGCGAAGCCGACCGAGAAGCCGGCTCAGGTGGCCTGGGACTTCTCGCAGGCGTTCGTCACCTACGAGGTCGGCGGCTCCGACAAGGAGACCGAGGCGGCCTTCGCCTCGACCGCGACCAAGCAGCTCGCGAAGGCCCTCAAGGCCGATCCTCCGCGGCTGCCCGCCAGCGGCAAGGTGCCCAGGGCCCGGGTCCTCAACGTCGTCCTCGGCACTGCGAGCAAGACACAGCTGACCGCCAGCGTGTCGCTGGTCCGGCTGCGCGCGGTCAGTGAGCTGCGTCTCACCCTGACTCGCACCAACCGCGAGTGGCGCGTCGCCCAGGTGCTCGGCTGATGGGACGGGTCAGAACCGCCATAGCGGCGATCGTCGTCGTCGTCGCGATCGCCGCGCCGACCGCCGTCGCACAGACGACCACGACGGAGACGCAGCCGACGACGACCACCGCGACCCCGGACCCGCCGCCCACGCTCCCGCAGGTACCGGTCGGCCAGCTCGCCCCGAAGCTTCCTCCGAAGCCGAAGCCGCCCAAGCCCAAGCCGCAGTCGCCCACGAAGAATCCGAACCCGGCGAAGCCCAACCGGGAGGGCAACGAGCAGGGCGCCGCCGAGAACGGCGGCAGCACCATGCCTCCGCCCACGACTCCGCTCCCGACCGCCTGCGGCCCGGTCGCCGTGCCGGCGTTCCTGCCGGCGATCTACCAGGCGGCCTCACAGGCCTACGACCTTGGGCCTGCCGGGCCCTCGATCCTGGCCGCCATCAATGAGATCGAGAGCGGCTTCGGGCAGAACCTCGGGCCCTCCTCGGCCGGAGCGGTGGGGTGGATGCAGTTCATGCCCTCCACCTGGGCCACCTACGGGGTCGATGGGGACGGCGACGGCGACAAGGACCCGAACGAGCCGCACGACGCGATCTTCGCCGCGGCCCGCTACCTGCGCGCCGCCGGTATGCCGGAGGACCCGGAGGGCGCGGTCTTCGCCTACAACCACGCGGACTGGTACGTCGCCGAGGTGATGGCGCGCGCCGCCTGCTTCAGCGGAATCGGCAACGGCGCGGTCGGCGGCCTCTCGCTGATCCCGAAGCGGCAGGAGATGGTCTGCGCGCCGGCTGACGACTCGCACGTGCAGATTCCGGATGAGTACATGCGTGCCTTCGAGGACGCGGCGGGCCGCTACGAGCTGGGACAGGGCGGCGTTTGGGCGCTGGCCGCCGTGGCGAGAGTCGAATCGAACTTCGGCAAGGGAATGACCGCTGGGGACCTCGACTCCCGTGGCCCGCTCGGGATCACCGACGACAGCTGGGAGCGCTACGCGGTCGACGGCGACGGCGACGGCAAGGTCAGGCATTCGAGCCCGGCCGACTCCGCCGCCACGCTCGCCCGGATCATCTGGGCCGCGGGCGACCTGAGGGCCGGCCTCTTCCAGCACAACCACGCCGAGTGGTACGTCGAGGCCGTGATGGCGGACGCCGAGGCGATCAAGGGAAGCTGCCAAGTGAAGACGGTCGCCTACTCGGTGGCGCTACCCGGGCCGACGAACGCTCCCATCAACTGGCGGAACGTCGAGCTCTCGAACCAGCTCGAGATGGTCGACATCCAGTCCGGCGCGATCGACCCCCGGATCATCAATCTGATCGGCGCCATCAGCCAGCAGCACACGATCACGATCTCGGCGCTGCGCTCCGACCACTCGAAGTCCACCTCGAGCGGCAACGTCTCGAACCACTATTACGGCCGCGCCATGGACATCGCCGCGATCGACGGCGTGTCGTGCACCAACGTCTCGCCGGACGGGCCCTGCGGGACCCTCGCCCGCCAGCTCGGCGCCCTGCCGCCCGGGCAGGAGCCCACCGAGCTGATCTACTGCTGGGATCCGGACGGTCCCGCAAACCCGAACGGGTTCGCGCAGGCCGACCACTGCGACCACATCCACGTGGGGTTCGACGCGTAGCGACGCATAGGCTTCGGCCTGTGCCGAGCCTGTTCGAGACGGAGCGCCGCGGCGGCGTGCTGGTGGTCCGCATCGACCACCCCCCACACAACTTCATGACCGCCGAGATGGTCCGGGAGCTGGAGAAGCTCTTCAACTCGCTTGACGGCGACCGCTCCCTCGGAGCGGTGGTGATCACCGGCAAGCCCGAGGGCCTCTACATCACCCATTACGACGTCGGCGAGATCCTGGCGAGCGTGGAGCGGGCGGGCATTGCGGCGCCGCCCTGGCTCACCTCGATCGTGCTGCGCATCGCTGCCGCTGTGCGGAGGGTGCCGGGACTGCGCGACCTGGCCGAGCGAACGCCGTTGGCGGCCGTGTTCGAGCTCTACCGGATTCACGACCTGTTCCTCTCGATGAACCGGTCGGACAAGGTCTTCATCGCGGCCATCAACGGCCCGGCGACGGGGGGTGGCTGTGAGACCTCGATCGCCTGCGACGTGCGGATCATGGCCGACGCGGACATCGCGATCGGTCTTCCGGAGATGACGATCGACTTCAACCCGGGCGCCGGGGGGACCCAGCGGCTGCCGAGGCTGGTCGGGGTGGGTCGCGCGATGGCGATGATGCTGGAGGGCAGGACGCTCAGCCCGCGCGAGGCGCTCGACTACGGGCTCGTGCAGGCGGTCGTTCCGCCGGAGCAGGTCGAGGAGGCCGCGGTCCGGATGGGAGAGAGGCTCGCGCGCCGCTCGCCGGAGGCGATCCGCTCCCTGAAGCGTGCGGTCTACGAGGGTGGCTCGCTGCCGCTGCACCGCGGCCTGGGGAAGGAGCGCAAGTGGTTCATGGTCTCCTCCGCGACCGAGTCCTCGAAGATGAAGATGGCCGCCATGACCCGGCAGGTCGAGGCCGAGGGCCGATCCCCCTGGATCACCGCCGAGTCGCTCGAGCCCTGGCAGGACGGCACCGCCGTCGGCGAGGGCGATCGGGCGGAAGCGGACTGACCGAGCCCGCGCCCGGCTCAGTCGCCGTCGACCCCGCCGGGCCTGACCGCCACCCCCCGGATCAGGGGACGGACCAGCGGTGGGGCCTTCGGCAGCTTGTCGCGCTCCAGGCTGTCGATCCAGAAGCCCGCGCCGGCGAGCAGCTGGTCGGTGGCGCGGTTCGGGTGGCAGCCGCCCGCCACCCAGCCCCACGGCCTCTCCAGCCAGTCCTGCCAGCGGGCGAGCCCCCGTCTGGCGCTGCGCACGTGCTCCAGATAGAGGAACCGGCCCCCCTCGACCAGCACCCGGCGAACCTCCGCCACGGCGCGGACCGGGTTCTCGACGGTGCAGAGAACCAGCGTCGCCACGGCCACGTCGAAGCTGCCGTCGTCGAAGGGGAGCTCCTCAGCCGGGGCCTCGATGACAGACGGGTTCCCAGCCGCGGTCCCGTCCCTCTGCAGCCGCTCACGCAGGATCTTCGCCATGTTCGGGTCGGGCTCCGCGAGAACGAGCTCGGTGACCGCGTCCGTGTAGTGCTCGAGGTTGTGGCCGGTCCCGGCTCCGAGCTCGAGAACGCGGCCGGAGGCCGAGCTGAGCAGTCGGCGGCGCATCTCGCCCAGCCCGGCCTGCTCGGTCCCGGCGGTGAGCCGATCGTAGAAGCGCGCGAACAGCGGGTGGTCGGGCACAGTCGCATGATCTCCGGTGCACCGGATTGCATGCGGCGCGCGAAACTGAAAGAACACCGGGTCACCGGGGCACTCATCAGGAGAGGAGAAGAGATGGCGACGTTCGTGATGCTCACCAACCTGACCTCCGAGGGCGTGCAGACGCTGAAGAACAACCCGAGCCGCATCCAGGAGGTCAACAAGGAGGTCGAGCAGCTCGGGGTTACGGTCAAGGAGCAGTGGGCGACGCTCGGCCCGTACGACTTCATCACCATCGTCGAGGCGCCCGACGCGCAGACGATGGCCAAGGTCTCGATCGAGCTGGGCTCACGTGGCACGATGAGCAGCCAGACGCTGGCCGCCATTCCGGCAGAGGAGTTCTCGAAGGCCCTTTGACCCCCAGGATCCCCCCGGCATGAAGGTTCTCGTCGTCGGCGGCGGGGGGCGCGAGCACGCGCTCATCCGCGCGCTCTCGCGCTCGCCCAGCGAGCCCGAGTTGTTCTGCGCACCCGGCAATGCCGGGATCGCCGATGACGCCGAGATCGTCCATGTCGGAGGGGAGGACGTCGATGGCCTCCTTGGAGTCGCGCGCGAGAAGGGCATCGACCTCGTGGTGGTCGGCCCGGAGGCGCCTCTGGTGGCCGGGCTCGTCGACGCGCTTGAGGACGCCGGCATCGCGGCGTTCGGGCCGACCGGCGCCGGCGCGCAGATCGAAGGGTCGAAGCTGTTCGCGAAGAACCTGATGAAGGAGGCGGGGGTGCCCACCGCGGCGCACACCGTGCTCCGCTCCAAGCAGGAGGCGCTCGAGCAGCTCGCCTGCGCCTCGTACCCCACCGTGCTCAAGGCGGATGGCCTGGCCGCCGGCAAGGGCGTGATCATCGCGCCGACCGAAGGCGAGGCCCGGGAGGCCGCGGACGTCTTCTTCACGGAGCGCCGCTTCGGCGAGACGCGGGTCGTCATCGAGGAGTTCCTCGAGGGCGAGGAGCTGTCGCTGCTCGCGCTGTGTGACGGGGAGAACGTCCTGCCTCTGGCTCCGGCACAGGACTACAAGCGGATCTATGACGGCGACGAGGGGCCGAACACCGGCGGCATGGGGAGCTACTCCCCGGTACCCGGAATCGACTCCGCCGAGGCGGAGCGGATCGTCGATCTCGCTCACCGCCCCGTGGTCGAGGCGATGCGGCGACGGGGGATTCCCTATCGCGGTGTCCTTTACGCGGGCCTGATGCTGACCGAGTCCGGGCCGAAGGTGCTCGAGTTCAACTGCCGCTTCGGCGATCCGGAAACCCAGGCGGTACTGCCTCGCCTCCGCTCGGACCTGATCGGCATCTGCCTGGCAACCCGCACCGAAGGCGGTCTCTCAGGACTGGAGGCGAAGTTCGCCGACGAGTGGGCCGTCACCGTCGTGCTGGCGTCCGCCGGCTACCCGGAGTCCTCCTCGAAGGGCGACGTGATCAGCGGCCTGGACGAGGCGGCCGCCATCGACGGCGTCGAGATCACGCACGCCGGCACGGCCCGCCGAGACGGCGAGATCGTCACCGCCGGCGGCCGGGTCCTCAACGTCACCGGGCTCGGGGCGACAGCCGCGGACGCTCGGCAGCGCGCATACGATGCGGCCGAGCTGATCGGCTTCGACGGGAAGCAGATGCGAACCGACATCGCAGCCCGCGCGACGTCAGCCGCTGACAGACCCGCGGATCCTGCGCGTAGCGCGGCTGATTGATGGGGGGCCGGGTAACGACAAACGATTGGAGGACCTGATGCCCGAGGGCGAAGCCGTCGAGACCATGCCCGAGGTCGAGCAGGCGTTCGAGGAGATCGAAGTCGATGCGCCGCTGGTGGGAATCATCATGGGCTCGAAGAACGACAAGCCCAAGCTCCAGCCCGCCGGCGAGGCACTCCAGGACCAGGGCATCCGCTACGAGGTTCGTGTCCTCAGCGCCCACCGCACTCCGGACGAGACGCGCGACTACTGCGTGAACGCCCGGATGCGGGGCCTCAAGGTGATCATCGCCGGGGCGGGCATGTCGGCCGCCTTGCCGGGCTTCGCCGCCGCCCACACCGACCTGCCGGTGATCGGCGTCCCGATCTCGGGGAAGAACCTCGGCGGGCTGGACGCGTTGCTGTCCGCCGTGCAGATGCCGCCCGGGGTCCCGGTTGGCTGCGTCGCGATCGACGGCGCGAAGAACGCCGGCATCCTGGCCGCCAGGATCATCAACACCTAGATACGAGGGTGCTCCGCAGGCGAAGCCGAGGAGCAACACATTCCATGGAGTTGACTTAGTACGTGATCCCCCGCTACACACGCGAGGAGATCGGCGCCGTCTGGACCCAGCAGCGCCGGATGGAGACCTGGCTCGCGGTCGAGCTGGCCGCCACCGATGCCTGGGCGGCGGAGGGCGTCGTCCCGGAAGAGGCCGCCAGGGCCTGCCGTGAGCGGGCCTCGTTCACGGTCGAGGCCGTCGAGGAGCGGGAGCGGACCACCGGCCACGACGTGGCGGCCTTCGTCGACGTCGTCTCCGCCTCGATCGGCGACGAGGGTCGCTGGCTGCACTACGGCCTGACCTCATCCGACGTCCTCGACACGGCGCTCGCTCTTCAGCTCAGGGACGCCGGGGAGCTCATCGTGCGGGGCGCGAGGGCCTATCGCGACGCGCTCCTCGCACGAGCCCAGGAGTTCGCCGAGACGCTCTGCGTGGGCCGGACTCACGGAGTCCACGCCGAGCCGACCACCTTCGGACTGCGGCTCGCCAGCTTCGGCTTCGAGGCCGATCGGAACCTGCAGAGGCTCGAGAATGCGTTCGAGCAGACGGCCGTCGGGAAGCTGTCGGGGGCGGTCGGGACCTACGCCTCGGTTCCGCCGTCGGTCGAGGCGCGGGTCATGGAGTCGCTCGGTCTCCGGCCGGAGGACGTCTCCACCCAGGTGGTGCCGCGCGACCGGCACGCGGTCGTCCTCGCCCGGATCGCGATCGCGGGGGCTGGACTCGAGCGCTTCGCGACCGAGATCCGCAACCTCCAGCGCACCGAGGTCCGTGAGGTGGAGGAGCCGTTCGGGGCGGGCCAGAAGGGCTCCTCGGCCATGCCGCACAAGCGGAACCCGATCCTCGCCGAGCGGCTCTCGGGCCTGGCACGGGTGCTGCGCGGCTACTCGCAGGTCGGTATCGAGAACATCGCGCTCTGGCATGAGCGGGACATCTCCCACTCCGGCGCCGAGCGGGTGGTGATCCCCGACGCGACGATCGCCCTCGACTACATGCAGCACATCGCCACCCGGATCGTCGAAGGAATGACCGTCCACACCGACCGCATGCGCGAGAACCTCGAGCTCACGCACGGCGCGCTCTTCAGCCAGCGTGCGCTCACCGCGCTGGTCGAGGTCGGCATGAGCCGCGACGACGCCTACCGCCTGGTCCAGGAATCGGCGCAGCGGGCGTGGGACGAGGGAACGAGCTTCCGCGAGCTGATCGCGGAGAAGGCGCCCCAACTGGACCTGGACGAGGTCTTCGACTACGGCGCCTACCTCGAGCACGTCCCGGAGGTGATGAGGCGCCTGGATAGGCTTGCCCCCTGATCCCCTACACGTGCGGCCAGAAGAAGGCCCTCGGCTCCGTCGGGCATCCCTGCGGCCGCGCAATGTTCCGGTGCTCGCCCTCGACGAGGGCAGGCACATGGTCGGCTCGGGCACGATCGTCGACTGCGCGCGGGCGCACCCAGCGTCCCAGCCGGAGGTCGGCTGCGGCTGGCCGCCGCGGCGCTCCGACTCTTCCCATCATGCGGGATCTCGCGATGGCTCGGTGGCGAGCCGTTGTTAGCATCGCGCCGCGGATGGCGACCACCCTCTCCGATCTGAAGCTCCACGGCTCCGGCAAGGTCCGTGAGATCTACGAGGACGGCGACGAGCTGATCATGGTCGCGTCCGACCGGATCTCCGTCTACGACGTGGTCCTGCCGACCGAGATCCCGGACAAGGGCAAGGTCCTGACCCAGATGTCGCTCTTCTGGTTCGAGTTGACCGAGGAGATCGTCCCGAACCACTTCATCTCCGAGGACGTCCCGCCCGAGGCGGCCGGCCGCGGGATGCGGGTGCAGAAGCTCGACATGTACCCGATCGAGTGCGTCGTCCGGGGATACCTGTCCGGCTCGGGCTGGAAGGAGTACCAGCAGACCGGCGCGGTCTGCGGCATCGAGCTTCCCTCCGGCCTGCGGGAGTCGGAGAAGCTCCGCGAGCCGATCTTCACCCCGGCCACCAAGGCCGAGCTCGGCGAGCACGACGAGAACATCGACTTCGACCGGGCGGTCGAGATCATCGGCGACCTCCACCTGATGGAGGAGCTGCGCCGGATCTCGATCGAGATCTACCAGCGCGCCGCCGACCACGCGGCCGAGCGCGGGATCATCGTCGCCGACACGAAGTTCGAGTTCGGCCGCTCCCCCGGGGCCGAGATCGTGCTGGCCGACGAGGTGCTGACGCCCGACTCCTCGCGCTTCTGGCCCTCGGACGAGTACGAGCCGGGGAGCTCCCAGGCCTCGTTCGACAAGCAGTACGTGCGCGACTACGCGGACTCAATCGGATGGGACCACAGCCCGCCGGGCCCGGAGCTGCCGGACGAGGTGGTCCGGAACACGCGCGCCAAGTACGTCGAAGCGTACGAGCGGATCACCGGCCGGAAACTGGACTAACGAGCCGGATCGGCTCCGCTCTCGCAGCTAGGCTGGTCCGGTGAAGGCGAAGGTCCTGATCAGGCCCAAGCAGGGCATCCTCGACCCGCAGGGCAAGGCCGTCGAGCGGGCGCTGCCGGCGCTGGGCTTCGAGGGCATCCACGACGTGCGGGTGGGCCGGCTGGTGGAGCTCGAGGTCGATGACCCCGCCAAGCTCGACTCGCTCAGCGAGAAGCTGCTCGCCAACCCCCTGATCGAGGACTACGAGATCGTGCTCGACGACAACGCGGCCGCCAACGGCGGGGACCCGGCGTGATCGGCGTCATCCAGTTTCCGGGCTCATGCGATGAGCGGGACGCGCTGGACGCGGTTCAGCGGGTCGGGGACGGCCGCCTGGTCTGGCACGAGGAGACCGATCTCTCCGACCTTGACGGCGTCGTCATCCCGGGTGGATTCTCCTACGGCGACTACCTGCGGGCGGGAGCGATCGCACGCTTCTCGCCGGCGATGGGGGCGGTGGCGCGGTTCGCCGGTCAGGGCGGTCCGGTGCTCGGGATCTGCAACGGCTTCCAGGTGCTCTGCGAGGCCGGCCTCCTCCCGGGCGCGCTCCTTCCCAACGAGGGTCTGCGCTTCATCTGCCGACAGGTCGGATTGGTGGCCGAGGACTTCTCAGGCCCCTTCGGGGCCGAGCTCGAGGCGGGCGAGAGGCTCTCGATTCCCATCAAGCACATGAGCGGCCGCTATTTCGCTCCGGACGATCAGCTCGACCGCCTGGAGGCCGAGGGTCGGATCGCCTTCCGGTACGCGCCCGGCGAGAACCCGAACGGGAGCGTCCGGGACGTCGCCGGCGTCCTCAACGACGCGGGCAACGTGCTGGGCCTCATGCCTCACCCCGAGCATGCCGTCGATCCCCTGACCGGATCCGATGACGGGCTCGCCCTCTTTCGGGCCCTGGTCAGCGCCCATCACATTACGGGTCGCGCTGACGCGCGCCCTCGCGTCTCCGCCGCGTGACGTCGACCGCCGAGCTGCCGACCGTCGAGCAGGCCGTGGAGCTCGGCCTCACGGAGGCCGAGTACGAACGCATCGTCGGGTTGATCGGACGGCCGCCGAACCAGGTGGAGCTGGCGATGTTCTCCCTGCTCTGGTCGGAGCACTGCTCCTACAAGCACTCGCGCAGGCTGCTCGGGCGCCTGCCCACCGAGGGGGACCGGGTGGTCATGGGGCCCGGCGAGAACGCGGGGGCAGTCGACGTGGGGAACGGCCACGCCGTCGCCTTCAAGGTGGAGTCCCACAACCATCCCAGCGCCGTCGAGCCCTTCCAGGGAGCGGCGACCGGCGTCGGCGGAATCCTCAGGGACGTCTTCGCGATCGGCGCGCGGCCGATCGCCGTACTCGACTCGCTGCGTTTCGGCGAGCTCTCCTCGGAACGGTCGCGATACCTGTTCGAGGGCGCGGTGGCCGGAATCGGTCACTACGGCAACTCGATCGGCGTTCCCACTGTCGGCGGCGAGGTCTACTTCGAGCCGCCCTACGAGCACAACTGCCTGGTCAACGCGATGTGCGTGGGTCTGGCGCGGACCGACGAGATGATCCGCTCGGCGGCCGCCGGGCCCGGCAATCTGCTCGTGATCATGGGCGCGTCGACCGGACGTGACGGCATTGGCGGCGCGTCTGTGCTCGCCTCGGCGGAGCTGGAGGCCGGCGATGACTCCAAGCGGCCGAGCGTCCAGATCGGCGATCCGTTCGAGGAGTCCAAGTTGCTGGAGTGCTGCCTGGAGCTGCTCGAGCGCGATCTGCTCCTCTCGCTGCAGGATCTTGGAGCGGCCGGGCTGACGTCGTCGGCGGGGGAGATGGCGTCGAAGGGGGGCGTTGGAATCGACATCGACGTCTCCCGCGTCCCATTGCGCGAGCCCGACCTCGAGCCCTTCGAGGTGATGGTCTCGGAGTCGCAGGAGCGGATGCTGGCCGTGGTCGATCCGGCGAAGCTCGACGAGGTCGTGGCGACCTGCGAGCGCTGGCAGACCGGCTCCGCTGCGATCGGCGAGGTGACGGACACGGGGCGCCTGCGGGTCCTCGACGACGGCGTCGAGGTGGGAGAGGTGCCGGTCTCCGCCCTCGTCGACGAGTGCCCGCTCTACGACCTCGAGCCCGAGGAGCCCGGGGGGTGGATGTATGGGAACGCGGACACGCTCGGCGAGCTCGTGGCTCTCAGCGTCGGCCGCTCGGCCGACCCGGGTGATCCCTCGGCGATCCTCTGCGCGCTGCTCGCCTCCTCAAATATCGCGTCGAAACGATGGGCCTTCGAGCAGTACGACTCGGTGGTGGGCTCCCGGACAGCGCGACGGCCGGAGGAGGCGGACGCGGCGGTGCTGATGCTGCCCGAGTCCGATCGGGCGATCGCCGTGGCGATCGACGGTAACGGCCGGCGGGTCGCCTGCGATCCGTACGCCGGGGCCGTCGAGGCCGTGATGGAGTGCGCGCAGAACCTCGCCTGCACCGGGGCGGAGCCGCTCGGCCTCACCAACTGCCTCAATTTCGGCAATCCCGAGAAGCCCAACGTCGCCTGGCAGCTCGATCGGGCGGTGCTCGGCCTGGCGGATGCGTGTCTGGGCCTGGGGATTCCCGTTGTGGGCGGCAACGTCTCGCTCTACAACGAGACCGAGCACGGCCCGATCTACCCGACGCCGGTCATCGGCATGGTCGGCGAGCTCCCCGACCCGGCTCGCCCGCCGGGGATCGCGCCGCGGGACGGCGACCGACTGCTCCTGGTCGGGCCTTTCGCACCCTCCCTGGCCGGCTCGGAGCTCGCCAGACAGCGCGGCGAGCTCGACGCCGGGCTGCCGCAGGTGGGGATCGGCGCGATCGCCGAGGCGCTCGCCCTCGTCCGCCGGGTGGTCCGCGACGGCACCGTCACCGCCGCTCATGACGTCAGTGACGGCGGCCTCGCCTGTGCGCTGGGGGAGATGGCAATCGCAAGCGGCCTCGGCATCGAGGCGGATCTCGATCCGCTGGTCGAGCTGCGAGGCGGCTCGGGCGAGAGCTGCCTCTTCGGCGAGGGCCCCGGTGGGATCGTGCTCGGCGTTCCGGCCGATCAGATCCCTCGGCTTCTCCGGGAGGCCGAGCTCGCCGGCGTCGAGGCCCTCGAGATCGGCTCCGTGGGGGGAGAGCGATTGACCCTCTCCGCCGCCGAGCGCGACGTCTCGGTGGCGCTCGCCGACGCCGAGCGCGCCTGGCGCTCGCTCCCCGAGCGGCTCTGAGCGGCTCTGAGCGGGGAAATCGCTGATTGCTCCCCCGCTTCGGGGTAGGATCGGGATGTGTTTGGGCACAGACCGCGCTTAGCCCACGCGCACCAGGGAGAGCACCATCACCCGCTGCTCAGGCAGATCGGGATCGCCCTCGGCGTCGCCGCATTGCTCGCGATCGCCGCTCTGCTCCTGCTGCCGCCGCACGCGAACGGCAACTTCGTCTACTGGGCGAACCAGTCGCCCGGGTCAACCATCGGCCGGGCGAAGATCAACGGGACCGGCACGAACAACAACTTCATCACCGGCATCAGCCAGCCGCGCGGTGTCGCCACCGATTCCAGGTTCATCTACTGGACCGAGGCCGGCCCGGGCAGTAATGCCATCGGCCGTGCGAACCTCGACGGCTCCGGAGTGAACCACCAGTTCATCACGACCAACGTGACGAATCCGACCGCCGTCGCGGTGACCTCCTCCGGCATCTACTGGACGAACGAGGTCGGCATGGGCGGCACGTCGATCGGACACGCGAACATCGACGGCAGCAATCCGAATCCGAACTTCATACCCGGCCCGCTGGACCCCTGTGGGCTTGCGGCTGACTCGAGCTTCATCTACTTCTTCTCGAACGACGGCGCGCACATCGGCCGAGCGACGCTCGGCGGGACGGGGGTCGATCCCAACTTCGTCACGATCCCCGAGCCGTTCTGTGGTCTGGCGGTCGACCAGAGCTTCCTGTACTGGAGCTCCGACGGCGGCAACACGGTGGGCCGGGTGCCCGTTGGTGGTGGCACTCCGAACGGGAGCTTCATCCCAGCCGGGACGACGAGTGGCGGTCCGACCGGCGTCGCCGTCAACTCCCAGTACGTGTTCTGGAGTAATCCCGATGCGATGCCACCGGCGATCGGGCGGGCGAACATCAATGGCGCCTCGCCCAATCCCTCGCTGATCGCGGGCCCGAGCACCCCGCTTCTGCTGGCCGCCGCGCCCTCGAACAAGATCACCGTCAACTCCATCAAGAAGAACAAGAAGAAGGGCACCGCGTCGATCAACGCGAAGGTGCCCGGCCCGGGTCAGGTGACGCTCAATCAGACGAACACGCCGCCCGATGTCAACGCGACCGCCGCCGCTATCAAGCAGGTCGGGCTGACGATCACCCAGGCCTCCTCGTTCAAGCTCGCCGTCAAGCCGGTGGGGAAGACGGCGAAGAAGCTCAACAAACAGATCAAGAAGCAGCTGAAGAAGAAGCGCAAGGCGAAGGCCAAGGTGAACGTGAACGTGTTCATCCACTTCGTCCCGGCCGGGGTGGCGGGAGTGCCGAACACCCAGCAGGTCACCGTCGCCCTGGTGAAGCAGAAGACCAAGAAGAAGTAGCCACGTTTTGAATCGATGCGCGTCCGGACGACGTCTCTCTCACGGCGGGACCGCCGCCGCTTTGCTCGCGACGGTCGCGCTGCTGATCGCAGCACCGCGGGCTCACGGCAACTTCGTCTACTGGACGAGCGGCAGTCCCAACTCGAGCATCGCCAGGGCGAAGCTCAACGGCACCGCGCTGAACACCCAGTTCATCGCCGGGTTGAACCATCCGCATGGGGTGGCGACGGACTCG
>DATIDP010000187.1:0-12802 GCA_035456265.1 Solirubrobacterales bacterium
GCGCCGCGCTCGTCGACGGCCTCCCTGATCGTGTCGAAGATGGGAATGCCCTCGACCTCCTGCCCGCCCTTCTTCGGGGTGACGCCGGCGACCACGTCGGTTCCGTAGTCGCGGTTGCGCAGGCCGTGGAAGCTGCCCTCGCGCCCGGTCAGTCCGGAGATGACGAGCCGAGTGTCGTTGCCGACGATGATGCTCATTCAGATGCGCCTCCCCTGCTGCCCGTCCGGGGGCGCATCAGGTCGCCTTCGCCAGCTCGACGACCCTCTCGGCGGCGCCGAGCATGGTCTTCTCCACGTGCAGATTCGGCAGGTCCGCGTCGGCGAGCAATCCCAGGCCCTCCTCGGAGTTCGTGCCGTCGAGCCTGACGACGAGCGGCACCTTGATCTCGATCTGGCCGGAGGCCTCGATGATGCCCTTGGCGATCTCGTCGCAGCGGGTGATGCCGCCGAAGATGTTGAAGAGGATCGCGCGGACCTTCTCGTCGGAGGTGATCACGTCGAGGGCGTCGACGATCGCCTCGGCCTTCGAACCACCGCCGGCGTCGAGGAAGTTGGCGGGCTTCCCGCCGGCCTGGGCGACGACGTCGAGGGTCGACATACAGAGGCCGGCCCCGTTGCCGAGGATGCCGATGTCGCCGTCGAGCTTGACGTAGGTGAGGCCCTTCTCCTTGGCCATCCGCTCCTGGGGGTCCTCGATGAAGCTCTCCTCGAGGTCGGCGAGGTCCTCGTGACGGAAGAGGGCCGAGTTGTCGATCGTCACCTTCGAGTCGAGAGCGATCACGTCGTTGTCCTTCGTGACGACCATGGGGTTGACCTCGATCAGGGTCGCGTCGCTCTCGTTGAAGGCCTCGTGAAGCTTGACCATCATCTCCGCGGTCTTCGCGCGGGCGTCCTCGCCCACACCGGCGTCCGCGACCAGGGCGCTCGCCTGCGGATCCCCGAATCCCTCATCCGGCTCGATGTGGCGGCGGACCAGTGCGTCCGGGTCCTTCTCGGCTATCTCCTCGACGTTCATGCCGCCCATCGTCGAGAGCATCGCGAGCACCTTCTTGGCGGAGCGGTCGAGGATGATCGAGGCGTAGTACTCGGACTCGATCTCCGAGGCACGCTCGATCCAGACCTGATGGACGGTGAAGGGGCCCTCGCCGCGGGGACCGCTGATGTCCATGCCGAGGATCGCCTCAGCGTGCTCCTCGGCCTCCTCGCGGTTCTCCGCGACCTTGATGCCGCCGGCCTTGCCGCGGCCGCCGATCTGCACCTGCGCCTTGATCACGCAGGGGTAGCCGATCTCCTCGGCAGCCTCGACCGCCGCCTCGACAGTGTCGGCAACGCGCCCTTCGGGTACGGGAACCCCGTGGCGGGCGAACAACTGCTTTCCCTGGTACTCGAGCAGATCCACGGGCCGCGAGAGGTTATACGAGCGCCCGATCCGGCCGTTCGGGCAGCCAAGGGCTGCGGATAAACGCAAATTGCCATAATCCCGCGGCTCTCATGGCGCTTCCGAAGCTGAAAGACATCCAGTGGGTGACGACGGACTGCTACGGCACCCTGATCGACTGGGAGAAGGGCATCGGCGACGCCTTCAAGCGTGAGGCCGAGCGCGATGGCCTCACCATCGAGGAGAGGTCCTTCCTCGATCGCTTCTTCGAGATCCAGGCGCAGATCATGTCCGGCTCCTACGAGCTCTACGCCGAGGTGCTGCGGCGGGCGGCGGTTCAGACCGCCGAGGAGATCGACTGGACGATCGAGCCCTCCCGCGCCCAGTTTCTCCCCGACAGCGTGGGGTCATGGCCCCCTTTTCGAGAGGCGAATGCCGCGATGGACCGGCTCAAGGAGCGCTACCAGATCGGGATCGTGTCCAACATCGACGACAAGCTGCTCGGCATCTCACGGCGCCACCTGCGCACCGAGCTCGACCTCGTCGTGACCGCACAGCAGGTCCGCAGCTACAAGCCCGACCCGACCCACCTCCGTGAGTGCGCCCGCCGGATCGGCGGCAAGAAGGGCTGGGTTCACATCGCCGCGGGCTACGACGCCGACATCGGACCGGCGCTGAAGATGAACGTACCGGTGATCTGGGTGAACCGGCACGGTGAGAAGCTCGACGGGCGCAAGGCCCCTGACGCCACGGTCAAGAACATCCGCGAGGCCGCGGCGAAGCTCGGCGCGAAGTAGATGCGAGGGTGCTCCGCAGGCGGAGCCGAGGAGCAACCCGTGTGATCAGTTCCTATTCGATCGTCGCGAGGAGGTCCCCGGAGTTCACCGCCGCGCCCTCCTTGACGGCGAGCTTCGCGACCTTGCCGTCCTTGTGAGCGGTGATCTCGTTCTCCATCTTCATCGCCTCGATCACGAGGATCACGTCGCCGGTCGAGACCTCCTCGCCCTCCTCGACGGGCACCTTGAAGACGTTGCCCTGGAGCGGCGAGACGAGGTCGTTGCCGGAGGCGGCCGAACCGCCGCCTCCGCTCCGCTCCCGCCTCGGGGGCTTGCGGAGTGCGGGGCCGGCGGCTGACGCTCCCGCGGCCGGCGCTGCGGCGGCGTCGCCGATCACCTTGACGTCGAAGAACTTGCCGCCGACCTCGACCATGTAGTCACGGGAGATCTTCTGCCCGTCCTCTCCGTCGTGCACGGCGGTCTCCGCGGTCTCCTCGGCGGCCAGGGACTTGAGCCAGTCGCGATCGCCCACCAGGTCGCGGCAGGTCTCGCCGTTGGCCCATTGCTCGGTGGCGAGCAGCGCCTTGTGGAAGGGGATCAGCGTGGTGATACCGCCGACCTCATACTCGCCCAGTGCGCGCAGCATGCGTCGGGTGGCGTGGTCGCGGTCGACGTCCCAGACGATCAGCTTGGCGACCATCGGGTCGTACATCGGAGTGACCTCCGAGCCGGCCTCGACGCCGGAGTCCACGCGGACGCCGGGGCCGGCGGGCTCGCGGTAGGAGGCGATCCTTCCCGGAGCGGGGGCGAAGTTCTTGTGGGCGGCCTCGGCATTGATCCGGCACTCGATCGCGTGACCCCGCAGCTCGACATCCTCCTGCGAGATCGAGACCGGCTCGCCCGCCGCGATCTTGATCTGCTCCCGCACGATGTCGATCCCGGTGACCAGCTCGGTGACGCAGTGCTCGACCTGGACGCGGGTGTTCATCTCCAGGAAGAAGTAGTCCTCGCCGACCTGAAGTCCCTCGACCGTTCCAGCCGAGCGATAGCCGACGGCCTCGGCGGCGTCCGTCGCGATCTTGCCGATCCGATCGCGCATCTCGTCGTCGACGTGCGGCCCCGGGGCCTCCTCGATCAGCTTCTGGTGGCGGCGCTGGATCGAGCAGTCGCGCTCGCCGAGGTGGATGACGTTGCCCTTCGAGTCGGCCAGCACCTGGACCTCGACGTGGCGAGGGTCCTCCAGGTAGCGCTCCAGGTAGACGGTCGGGTCGCTGAAGAACTTCTCGCCCTCGCGGGCCGCCCCGTCGAAGGCGTCGGCCAGATTCTCCTCGTCCACGGCGACCCGGAAGCCCTTGCCGCCGCCGCCTCCGGCCGCCTTGCAGGCGATCGGATAGCCGATCTCGCGGGCCTGCTTCTTGGCCTCCTCCACGTTCGCCACCGGCGAGGTCGCCCCCGGCACGATCGGCACGCCGGCCTTCTGCATCAGCTCACGTGAGCGGGTCTTCGAGCCCATCGCCTCGATCGCCTTGGGCGGCGGCCCGATCCAGGTGATCTTGGCCTTCTCGCAGGCGGCGGCGAACTCGGCATTCTCCGCGAGGAAGCCGTAGCCGGGATGGATGCCCTCCGCGCCGGCGCTGGAGGCGATCTCGAGGATCTTCCCGATGTTCAGGTAGCTCTCCGCCGGGGTCGCCGGGCCGATCAGGAAGGCCTCGTCCGCCTCTCGCACATGGGGGGCGTCGCGGTCGAGCTCGGAGTACACCGCGACCGAGCCGATACCCATCTCCTTCAGGGTCCGGGCCACGCGGATCGAGATCTCGCCGCGGTTCGCGATCAGGACTTTCTCGAACACGGCGCGGGAGTATTGCGGTTACGCGAGATCCGGCGCGGAGCCGCGTGGGTCAGTCCTTGACGCCCGCCAGGACCGGCTCGCGCTCGCGTTCCGCCTCGAGCTCGCGTTCCGCCTCGAGCTCCCGCTGCTCCTCCGGATCGTGCTCGACCTCCTTGCGCAGGGCGATCTGCACGGCGAAGAGGGCCGTGACCCCGATCGCAGCGATGGCGACCACCCACGGGACCAGGTCGGTGTCGGCCTTGTTCATGATCGTCAGCCCGGCGGCGATCAGGATCACGCCGAGCGCTGTTCGCAGCAGGCCCTGCGGCCACTTGACCGAGAGCTGGCTGCCGATGATCACTCCGGGCACGGAGCCGACCAGGATGTTTCCCATCAGCCCGTAGTCGACGTTGCCGCCGATCGCGTGGGCGATGCCGGCGGCCCAGAGCAGGAGCGCGGCGTGCACGACATCGGTGCCGACGACCTTCTGCGGGCGGAGGCGGTAGACGGTGAGCAGCATCATCCCGATCAGCGTCCCGCTCCCCGCCGAGCTCAGGCCGATCACGAATCCGGTGGTGGCGCCGATCCCCACGGCGGCCACCTTGTGCCTCGTGTGCATCTCGAAGTCGTCTCGCTCCTGGATCTTCTTGGCGAGGAAGAAGCCGCGGAGGAGGGTCGCGGCGCCCACCACGAGCAGGCAGGCGGCCAGGATCGCGAAGACCGTCTCGTCGAGCTGGTCGCCGAGCTTCCGCTTCAGCAGGTCGAGGATCCAGACGCCCAGGATCGCCATCGGCACGCTGCCGATCGCCATCCAGTAGACGAGCGGCATGTTCACCGTCTTCAGCTTGAGGTGGCGCCAGCTGCCCGCCGTCTTCGTCACCGCCGCATAGGCGATGTCCGTGCCGATCGCGGTGGTCGGCTTGATCCCGAAGATCAGCACCAGCAGCGGCGTCATGATCGAGCCGCCGCCCATGCCGGTCAGGCCGACGAGGAAGCCGACACCGAAGCCGAAGAGGATGATCGCTGGATCCATGGGGTATGGGGGTGGTCGCGCGGCAGTTGGACGAAGCCGCTTCTCAACCTTGTTCCCTTTTATGACCGAGACAGTCCTAAAAGGAGGCGGCGACCTTAGCGGACGCGGCCTTTTCCCCCTAATTGCTCGGTTTTCTTGTGATTCTCGTTGCTAGCGCCCTAGCGCGTGACCCAGGCACCCTCGTCGCGCGTGAGCTCGAGGACCTCGTCCGGGATCCTGCCGTCGCGCAGGTCGGCGATCGTGACGTGCTCCAGAACCCGTCGCAGGGAAGCACGGACGGCGATCCAGACGTCCGAGAGCCGCTCGGCGTTTCCCGGATATGAAGTCTGCTCAGGAGCCTGGTCCTGGATGTTCGCCAACGGTCCCTCGACGGCCCGGATCACGCTCGCGAGCGTGATCTCCTCGGGCGGCCTGGCGAGCCAGTAGCCACCCCGCGCTCCACGTCGTGCGCGGACCAGGCGGGCGTGCTTGAGCTCGAGCAGGATGTGCTCGAGGAACTGGAGCGGAATGTCCTGCGCCTCCGCCATCGCCTCGCCCTTGACCGGCTCGTCGCCCGCCGCGGCCATCTCGACCGCGGCGCGCACTGCGTAGTCGGCTTTTGCGCTGATCCTCATATCCTGCGCCGCCCGTGCTGGACCTGCAGAGCCATTCCACATTCTCCGACGGCGAGCTGCCGCCCGCGCAGGTGGTTGCGACCGCCGTGGAGCAGGGCGTGACCACACTGGCCCTGACGGACCACGACGGGGTCGACGGCGTCGCCGAGGCCGCCCGTGCGGCCTCGGACGCTGGGATCGCGCTGGTCCCGGCGACGGAGATCTCGTGCATTCACGGAAGCCTCGATGACATGCACATGCTCGGCTACTGGGTCGACACGACGGCCATCGCACCGGCGATGAGGCGAGCGCAGCGGGAGCGCATCACCCGGGCCGAGGAGATCGTCGATCGGCTCAACGCACAGGGTGTTGCCGTCCGCTTCGAGGACGCGATCGCCCAGGCCGGCGACGCCTCGTCGGTCGGCCGCCCCCATATCGCGAAGGCCGCCGGCGTGAAGCCCGACGAGATGAGCGCCTTCTTCGAGGAGTGGCTCGTGCCCGGCGCCAAGGCCTTCGTGTCGCGCCGCTGGCCGCACGCGGCCGAGGCCGTCGAGTTGATCCACGGCGCCGGCGGAGTCGCGGTCCTCGCTCACCCCTTCTGGGACATGAGCGAGCCCGGCCAGGTCGCCGCGATCGTCGACGACCTCGACCTGCAGGGCGTCGAGTGCTTCTACCCGGCCCATGACCGCGCTCAGACGAAGTTCCTCGTCGAGCTCTGCAGGGATAGGGGCCTGGCAGCCACCGCCTCGTCGGACTTTCACGGCCCCTCCCACAAGATGTTCAACTCCTTCAACGCCTACTCGACCTACGACCTCGGCGAGCCGGAGCTGCCGCCCAGACCCTAGGCGGGCTGGGCGGCCGGGATCAGCTGCCGCTCCTCCAGCAGCGAGACGATCTTCGCGGCGTCCTCTTCGGCCGAGTCGTGCTCGGTATCAAGCGTGATCTCCGCGTTGAGCGGCGGCTCGTACGGATCCGAGACGCCGGTGAACTCCTTGATCTCTCCCTTGAACGCCTTCTCGTAGAGGCCCTTCACGTCGCGCTCGGCGCAGACCTCGACCGAGGCCTTGACGAACACCTCGATGAAGCGGTCGCCCATCAGCTCGCGCGCCTCGTCGCGGAGCTCGCGGTAGGGCGAGATCGCGGCGGTGATCACCGGGACGCCGTTGCGGGACAGCAGGTCCGCGACGAACGCGATCCGGCGGATGTTGGTGTCGCGGTCCTCCTTCGAGAAGCCGAGGCCCTTCGAGAGGTTCTCGCGGACCACGTCGCCGTCGAGGACCTCGACCTTGGAGCCGCGGTCCCGCAGCTCCTTCTCCACGAGGTGGGCGATCGTCGTCTTGCCGGCGCCCGAAAGCCCGGTGAACCAGAGTGTGAAGCCCTTGTCGTCAGCCATGTCCTTCCTTCTTGTATGAGTCGATCAAGATCTGAGCCACCTCCGGGCGGCTGAATTCCTCGGGGGGCAGCTCGCCGTTCCCGAGCATCTCCCGCACCTTGGTGCCGCTCAGGAAGACGTGGTCCTCCTGGCCGTGCGGGCAGGTCTTGCCCGACGCCATGCCCTCGCACTTGCTGCACCAGAAGGAGTGCTCGAAGAAGAGCGGCTGGATGCCGAGCTTGTCGATGTCGATTTGGTCGAAGATCAGCTGCGCGTCGTAGGTCCCGTAGTAGTCCCCGACGCCGGCGTGGTCGCGCCCGACGATGAAGTGGGTGCAGCCGTAGTTACGCCGCGCGATCGCGTGCAGGATGGCCTCCCGCGGACCGGCGTAGTGCATCTTCGACGGGAAGACGCCGAGGATGACGCGGCCGTTCGGATAGTAGTCCTTCATCAGGACCTCATAGCAGCGCATCCGCACATCGGCGGGGATGTCGCCGGCCTTCGTCTTGCCGATCAGCGGATGGATGAAGAGGCCGTCGGTGATCTCGAGCGCGCACTTGGTCAGGTACTCGTGCGCTCGATGGATCGGGTTCCGGGTCTGGAAGGCGACGACGCGCTTCCAGCCGCGATCCTCGAAGGCCTTGCGCGATTCCTCCGCGGTGAAGTAGCGGCGCATGAAGGCGTCCTCGTGGTCGGGGAGGGCGTCGACCTCGTAGGTGCCGGCGATGCAGCGGGCGCCCTCCTCGAAGATGGCGGCGACGCCGGGATGCTCCTTGTCGGTCGTGCGGTAGACGTTCTCGGCCTCCGCCTCGAGGTCGCGCTCGAAGATCTCGGTGACGTTGAGGCGGCCGAGCGGCTTGCCCTCGTCGCTCGAGACCTCCACCACTTCTCCCTCTGAGACGTCGAGATCGGTGGCGAGGGTGATCGGGATCGGCCAGTACTCGCCGCTTGACAGGGTCAGGTTCTCGACGACCGACTTCCAGTCGTCGTAGCCCTGCGGGCCCTGGAGGGGAGCGAAGCCGCCGTTTCCGATCATCTCGAAGTCGGCGGTCTGGCGGTCGGTCAGCTGCAGCTGCAGTGCGGTCTGGGTCATGCGTTCAGGTTCGGGAAAAGTGGATCGGATCGGTCAGGAAGCGGGGCAGGTTAGACCAACATCAGACGGGTCGCGCTGACGCGCGCCCTCGCATCAACCGTGCAGACCGCACTCGGTCTTGGAGAGGCCGGCCCAGCGCCCCGCCCGCGCGTCCTCGCCGGCAGCCGGCTTCCGGGTGCAGTGCGTGCAGCCGATCGAGGGGTAGCCCTGGTCGTGAAGGGGGTTGCAGGGGACGTCGTGCTCGTTTACGTAGGCCCAGACCTGCTCCTCGGACCAGTCCGCGAGCGGGTTGAGTTTCCAGAGCCCGAAGCGCTTGTCCCACCCGAACTTCGGAGCCTTGGCCCGGGTCTGTGAATCCGAGCGGCGGATGCCGGAGACCCAGAGGTCGACCGCGGCGAGCGCCGAGCGCATCGGCTCGACCTTGCGGATCCCGCAGCAGGAGTCCGGGTCGCGGCTCCAGAGCTGATCGCCGTATAGCCCGGCCTGCTGCTCGAGCGTGATCGAGCTGTAGCGGTGGAACTTGATGTCGTAGCGCTCCTCGAGGCGGTCCTTGGTCTCGTATGTCTCCGGGAAGAGCACGTCCGTGTCGAGATAGAAGAAGCGGGCGTCCGCGTCGATCGAGTTCGCCATGTGAACCGTCACCGAGCTCGTCTTCTGAAACGAGCAGGCGATGTACATGCGCGGGTTGAAGGTCTGGAGTGCCCAGCCGAGAGCCTCCTCGGCGGTAGCGTCCTCGAGCTCCGCTGCCTTCTCCTCCGGATCGAAGCCGAGCCCGTCGAGCTGCGCCTCGGGCACGGAGGCGTGCTCCGTGGCAACCGCCTCGTGCAGGATGCCCTTGCGGCCATTGCCGTTCGTTTGAGCCACAACCGGGTGTGTAGCGGTCGGCTCCACTAGACCGCGCACTCCCCTTCCCCGCGCTCGACCTTGTACGGCTCCGAGCGGTTCCAGTCGATGAAGTGGAGGAGGTTCTCGGCGTTGAACTCGACCGGCAGCTTCAGGTCCGAGATCAGCTCCTCGAACGGCTCGGTGCCGACGCGATCGACGAACTCCTTGAAGGTCTCGCCGTCGCTGCGCTCGGCCTCGTAATGGCGGATCCAACGCTCGACCGCATCCGGCACCCGCTTCGCGGGCAGTCGCGCCTTGAGGCGGTGGCCGTAGACGACGTCGCCGCCCTCCCAGTTGCCCCCGACGTGCGGGATGTAGGCGGGGATCGTATGGCCGCCGACCTTGATGGAGGCGCCGTAGAAGCCGATCGTGCCGATGTGGTGCTGGCCACAGCCGTTCGGGCACCCGCTCATCTTGATCTGGATCTGCTTGGAGAGCGGATCGGTGATCTCGATCTCCTCGATCCGCTTGTCGATGGCGCGGTTGAGCCCCATCGAGCTGGTGATGCCCAGCTTGCAGCTGTCGGTGCCGGGGCAGCTGACGATGTCCTTGACCGTGAACGCGCCGGCCTCGCCGAGGCCCAGGTCCTTGAGCCGGACCCAGACGTCGTAGACCGACTCCTCACGCACCCAGCGGAGCACCAGGTTCTGCTGCACGGTGGTGCGCGCGTAGCCCGCTGAGAACTCACGCATGATCGCGGCGAGGCCGCGGAACTGCTCCGGGGTGAGGTCGCCGCGGGTGACCTTCACGGCGACCGTGACGAAGCCCTCCTGGCGCTGTGGCTTGACGTTCTCGGCGACGAAGGCGTCGAACTCGGAGCGGTCGCCGTTCGGGGTTCCATAGGACTGGGGGGCGCCCGGGGCGTTCGCCTCCTCGTCGTGGACGTAAAGGAGGTGGTCGATGGTGAAGTCGCGCTCGTTCACCCAGTCGCCCTCGAGCTCCTCGTCCACCAGCTCGCGGAAGGCGTCCATGCCGATCTTGTCGACCAGGACCTTGATCCGCGCGCGCATCCGGTTCTCGCGCAGCCAGTCCTGGCGGTCGAAGATCCGAAGCGCCGCCTCCGTGACCTTCAGGTAGTCGCCGTTGTCGAGCTCGACGAAGTCGTAGAGGGTGGGGGCGAGGCGCGGCTGGATCGACGTGCCGCCGCCGATCCTGATCTCGACCCCCCTGAGCTCCTCGCCGTCGACCTCCCTCATCTTCGGGATGAAGCCGACGTCGTGGATCAGCGTGATCGCTCGGTCGTCCTCGGAGGCCGAGAAGGCCGTCTTGACCTTGCGGGGCATCAGCTGCGTGGTCGGGTGGCGAACGAAGTAACGGGCGTAGGCCGCGGCGTAGGGCGTGATGTCGAACGGCTCGTCCTCCGCGACGCCGGCCCAGGGGTCGCCGGTGACGTTGCGGATCGTGTTGCCGCAGCCCTCACGCGACGAGAGCCCGGCCTGAGAGATCTGGCGGATGAACTCCGCGGCGTCGGCCAGAGGGACGTGGTGGATCTGGATGTTCTGGCGGGTGGTGATGTGGCCCTTGTTGAGCGGCGCGAGCTCCTCGATCGCGTCCGCGAAGGCCTCCATCTGGTCGGGGTTCACCCCGCCGTAGGGGAGCTTCACCCGGATCATCTGCACGTCGGGCTGGCGCTGGCCGTAGACGCCCTGCTTGAGCCGGAAGCCGATGAACTGCTCCTCGGTCTGCTCACCCCGCAGGAAGCTCGCCGCCTCGTTGTCGAAGTCGTCGAACTCGCGCTCGAGGATCGGGATCACGTGGCCCGGCACGTTGTCGTAGACCTCGGGGTTCTCCAGCGAGCCGATCCTGCCCTTGCCGTGCTGCTTCTTGCCTGCGTCCTGCTTGAGGGATGCCGGATCGACCGGCTTCTTGGCCGGTGCGGGCTTGCCGTTGGCGGCGCCCTTCTTCTCGGGTGCGGAGACTGGCTCCATCGAAAGCCGGCCCTTTCTGTCGACGACCTGCCGTGCCCCGGGCTGGGCCGGTCGCCCAATCTATCAAACCTGATCGAGTTTCAGGTGTTTAGGCCGGCCAGGCGAGCAGGGTAGCCCCCGCCGGGCCCCCTCTCACATCTGGCCGTGCACGGAGAGGATGTTGCCCGCCGGGTCGGTGAACCAGGCGATCCCGCCGGCGGGGCCCGAGCGGTCGATCCCCTTCTCGTCCTGATCGAACCCCTCGTAGCGCTCGAAGCTGACGCCCTTATCCGCCAGCTCGTCGACCGCCCCGTCGATGTCCTCCACCGGGAAGTTGAGGATCGTGTAGTTGGCCGGCTGGAGGTCGGGCTTCGGGTAGATCAGGACCTGCCGATCGCCCAGGCGGAGCTCCAGGAGCGGCTCCGGCGCCCCCACGTCGAGGTCACCGATGTCGAGTTCGAGGGTGTCCCCGTAGAACCGCTTCGCCTTCTCGATGTCGGTCACGGCGAATCCGCTGTACGCCTTGCTTGCGTCGAGCATGCTGTCTCCTCTGTGTCGAGTTCTCCCCTAGAGACCGCCAACGGCGGCCGGACTCATCGCAATAGAGTCGCCAGCCCGGATCGGGAGCAAGGTAGGGAACCGTCCCTGCGCCGGCACGGTGCCGTTCGGGATCACCGGCGCGCTCGTCGCTGCGCCGGTGAAAGTGGTCCCTCCCGCCGGCGCAGAACCCTCAAGGCGATGCTGCCGCCGGCCGTAACGGACTTGAACCGCCAAATAGTCACCGTTCCGTTCATCGGTGCGATCAGTCCCCCCGGCGCTGCATCGGAGGGACGGCAAGGTTCATGGTCGTGCACGCCACGCTGCATCCCGTCGAGGTGATCGTATTCCCCGATGAACCGCAACGGCGAGAATCCCTCCGTGACAGAGATTCCCGTGATTTCCGGGGAGGCCGTCTTCGCGGCCGTTGATCCGAAGACAGCGATCCAGCAGACCCGCGAGGCGTTCGAGCGCTACGGGCGCGGCGAGTGGTCGATGCCGGCGAAGGTCTATCTGGAGAGCCCGCCGCACGGCGACTTCCGCGCCATGCCGGCGCTGGGCGACGGGCTCGCGTTGCTCAAGTGGGTGACCTCGTTCCCGGGAAACAGCGCCAGGGGCCTGCCGGTGGTTCGCGGCGAGGTGCTGCTCTCGGACGCCGAGACCGGCGAGGAGCTCGCGGTCATCGAGTGCTCCTCCGTCACCTCGCTTCGCACCGGGTCGGCTGCCGCCCTCTCGGCACAGGTGCTTGCCGCGGAGGGCGCGAGCACCGTCGGGATCATCGGCTGCGGGGTGAACGGCGCCTGGGCCGCCCGCTGCCTCGCGGCGGCGGGCTACGGGCCCGGCGTGTGCGCCGATCCGCGTGTCGATCCCGCCGAGGCGCTCGCGGACGAGCTCGGCTGGCGGGCGGGCGACCGCGGCGAGGCCGCGGCCCAGGACGTAGTGGTGACGGTGACGCCCGGCGAGGAGCTGGTGATCCTCGATTCGGACCTGCGCTCCGGCCAGCACTTCGCGGTGCTCGGCGCGGATGCACACGGCAAGCAGGAGGTCGACCTCGCCGTGATCGAGCGCTGTCGCCTCTTCTGCGACGAGTGGGAGCAGGCGAGCGCGGGCGGCGAGCTCGCGAATGCGGTCGATGCCGGACTCGCCGGGCGAGACGACGTGACGCAGGTGGGTGACGTGCTGAACGGGGCTTCCGGCCGCACGGCCGACGACGAGATCACTCTGTTCGACTCCACCGGTCTGGCGATCCAGGACCTGGCGATCTGCCGGGCGGTCTACGAGCGCTGGCGGAACGGCGAGCTCGAGGCGCCGGTCGTCACGCTCTGACGCGGCTCAGGAATCGAGCGGCGGCGGGCGTTGCCTTACAGGCGCCCGCCCGCCGCCACCTCTCCTCCCAAGCTC
>DATIDP010000188.1:0-18941 GCA_035456265.1 Solirubrobacterales bacterium
CAGCACCTGGCCGACGGTCGGGTTGTCCGAGAACGGGTTCTTGTCCGCGGCCCGGTAGATCGCGGTGGTCTCGAGCAGCTTCCAGCCGTCGAGGATCGGCTTCGGGTCGATGGTGGGAGCGCCGCGGCCGGCGGGCCGGATTGCGAAGTTGAGGTGGGCGGGCTGCGCGCCCGTCTTGCCGACCCGGCCCAGCACCGAACCGCCGATCACCTTGGAGCCGGCCTTGAGCGGCTTGAGATCCATGGTCCTCGGATCGAACTTGAAGCTCTCGTCGCCCTGCGCCGTGGGCTGGCCGGCCAGCGGATTGGTCCGGCCGAGGAGCGTCGACTGCTCGCCGTTGCCGGCCCGCTGCGGCAACGCGAAGAGCCGCTGGCGCGGGGCGGGAGCGCTGGCGCTCGGCTTCGGTGCGGGCTTCGCGGCTCGCGCGCTCGGCTTCGGCTTGCTCTTGGCCGCGTTGTCCCCCTTCGTCGCCGGGGCCTCGGGCGCGGCGTCCTTCTTCGGCCCCTCGAGCTTGAAGTCGCCGGCACCCAGCTTCTTCTCGCGGGGGACCGGGTGGACCGAGGCGAGCTCCCCGAGCTGCGAGTACGTGTAGCGGTTGCCGTAGGCGTCCTGGAGGAGGATGAACTTGCCGAGCTCCTTGGACTGACCGATCTTCTTGACGACGCCGTCGTTGACCGCGACCACGGGCGCGCCCGGGTCCGAATAGATGTTGATGCTGCGGCGGTTGGCGTTCGACGCGATCACGTCGGCCGCGTTGCCGGCCGCCTTGCGCTGGGCGGTCGAGTGCGCCAGCGCCGCCGCGTCGCTGATGTCGTCGGCGTAGTGCGCCTTCGCCGCCACCGGGAAGTGGGCTCCCTCGGTGAGCCCCGTCAGGGAGCCCACCAGCGCGTCCGGCAGCTTGCCGTACTGGTTGGCGTAGAGCAGGACCTCGTCGACGTACCAGTCGGCGTGGTTGTAGGCGAAGATCGACTGGCGGATGTCGTGGTCGCCGCCCGCTGCCCTCAGGTAGCGCGCCGCGGCGCAGATCGCGTCGACCGGGTTGTACGGGTCTCTGCGTCCGTCGTCGTTGGCGTCCACTCCGTAGGCGGCCCAGGTCGAGGGGATGAACTGCATCCAGCCCATCGCCCCCGCGGAGGAGATGTTGAGGTTGGTGCCGAAGGCCGTCTCGATCTTGTTGATGGACGCCAGGACCTGCCACGGGATTCCGTACTCGGTGCCGCAGGACTGGTAGATCGGCAGCAGAAACGGCGGGATCTCGAAGGAGTCGATGATCGGGTTGGGGACGCCGATCGGGGCGGGGCCGAAGGTCGCGGTCGTCAGGCCGGGGTTCTGTGGAGTGGGCGACCCGTCCGGTTTGCGCAGGACGGGCTGGGTGATCCCGTTCTGCTGATCCATCATCACGTCCTTCCGGCTCTGCTTCTTGCCCTTCCGCTTTGCGAAGAGTCCCTTGCCGCCCTTCTTGCCGCTCTTGCCGGACGCGCCGCCGCCGGTCGCGCCGGCCCCCGCGCTGGGGGAGGAGCCGCCGGAGGTCGAACCGCCTGTGGACCCTCCGCCGCTGCTCGAGCCGCCGCCACCGAGCAGGCCGCCGGTCGCGCCACCACCCGAACCTCCGCCGCCGAGGTCCGGCAGCTTGGGCGTCTGCACGGTGGTGTCCGGCAATGGGTTGGGGAGGGGAGCGGGAAGGTCCGGGGCGGTCACCGTGAGGCCGCCGGAGCCCACGCTCACCGAGCTGGCCGTGCCGGCACCGAGCACGGCGAGCGTGATGCCCAAAGCGATGATGAGCAGCAACCGCTTAGCCATCCGTGGCCCAGTCCATGAGCTGAGGTCTCCTCGGAACTCCCGTCAAAGCACGTGCCCCCCGTCAGGGCGGTCGACACGCATGCTCCCGAAGGCGCCGGAGAAATGCGCCGGTTCCCCTGCCCCTCAAGCTGAGCTTCAGGGTTGAGCGGCCCAGCGGTTGCGGACATCGGCCCTGTGCCCTGTTGTTATACGGAGCCCTTGAGCGACGGCAACCTCATCCTGATCGTCGGCGGCCTGCTGGTCGCCGGCCTGCTCGCCACCGTGCTGGCCGGGCGGCTGCGCGTTCCCGGGCTGCTTCTCTTCCTCGGCCTGGGCATGGCGGTCGGCTCTGACGGCTTCGGCTGGATCCGCTTCGACGACTACGAGCTCGCTCGCTCGATCGGAATCGTCGCCCTGGCGCTGATCCTGTTCGAGGGCGGGCTCAGCGTCGACTTCGACGAGATCCGGCCGGTGCTGAGGCCGTCGGTTTCCCTGGCGTTCGTCGGGACCCTCCTCACGGCGGCGATCACCGGGCTCGCCGCAACCTGGCTCTTCGACCTCTCCTTCCTGGAGGGAATGCTGCTCGGCTCCATCGTCTCGGCCACCGACGGTGCCGCGATCTTCGGCCTCCTGCGCCACTCGCGCCTACGTGGGCGCGTCACGCGGACGCTCGAGGGGGAGTCGGGCCTGAACGACCCGATGGCGGTCCTGCTGGTCGTCGGGCTGATCGACTGGATCCAGCTGCCCGATTACGGCTTCGGCGACATGGTCCTGCTGCTGATCCGAGAGCTCTCCATCGGACTGGGGGTCGGGCTGGCGGTCGGCTGGCTGGCGGTTCAGGGCCTGCGCCGGGCCTGGCTCGGCAACGAGGCCGGCTACGTGATCGGGACGATGGGGACCGCCGCCCTCGCCTACGGCGCCGCGAGCAGCCTGCACGGATCGGGGTTCCTCGCCGTCTATCTGGCCGGTCTGGCCCTCGGGAGCGTGCCGATCCCCGCCAAGCGCGCCGTCGTCGTCTTCCACGAGGGGCTGGCTCTGGTCGCGCAGGTGACGATGTTCGTCGTCCTCGGCCTGCTGGTCTTCCCCTCACAGCTCGGCGACGTCGCCGTCGAGGGCACCGTCCTGGCGATCGTGCTCGTCTTCGTGGCGCGGCCGATCGCGACGCTGATCAGCACCGCATTCGAGAGGTTCAGCATGCGTGAGCGCGCGGTCCTGGCCTGGGCCGGATTGCGAGGTGCGGTCCCGGTCGTCCTCGCGACCTTCCCCGTCATCGACGGGGTCTCGCACAGCTTCGACTTCTTCAACATCGTCTTCTTCGCCGTCCTGCTCTCGACCCTCGTGCAGGGGGCGACCTTCGAGCCCCTCGCACATGCCCTCGGCGTGACCACGGCGGAGCCGATCCGCGAGCCCGCAATCCGCCGTCCGCGAACGGCCGGGCAGAACGCGCAGATCCTGGTGGTGAGGCCGTGGAGGGAGGGTGACGGCGACGCCTCCTTCCCCGCGCACGTCTTCGGAACCCCCGTCGAGGAGCAGCTCCTCTCCCGGCTGGACCGCCCCGGGGCCCTCGTCGTTCTCACCGACGGCCGCTATGCGTTCACGGGGCCGATCCTGGGATTGGGACCGGCGAGCGCCCTGCAGGGCGAAGCACGCCGCCGGCTCTCGCATGCCGGCTCGGATGCCGAGCGGGCCTGGTGGCGCGACGTGATCGGCGAGCTGGCCCGCTGACCCGGCGCCCGGAGCGCGGGCGACTAGGAGCCCCGCTCGCTCGCGCGTCTGGCGAGGCCCTCGACGAAGAGGTCGAGGAGTAGCTCGAAGCGGGCGCCCTGATCGCTCATCGCGAAGGAGCCGGCGACCTCGGTCAGGTTCGGGAACTGTTCGGGGGGCAATGACTCGAAGTACTGCTGGACCATCCGGCCGACCTCGTCGGCCGGCCGGGCCTCCGGCCCCTGCTCCTCCTCGGTGAAGCCGCCCTCGTCCATGGTGAAGCCGTTGACCACGGACATCAGCAGCAGGTAGCTCTGCACCGCCAGGTCGTCGGGGACGCCCCCGGCGCGGAGGATCGCCAGCGTCCGCTCCGAGACCCGGATGGCGTTCGGTCCCATCGGGATCCGCCCGATCGAGAGCCGGACGATGTCGCGGTGCCGCTGGATCGTCTGGCGCAGCGCCCGGGCGGCCTCCTTGATCTGCTCCTGCCAGCGCTCCGGATCCGGATCGGGGATCTCGTTTTCGCCGATCACCTCCTCGAAGACCAGATCGAGCAGACCGTCCTTCGAGCCGACGTGCCAGTAGAGGGAGGCGGCGCCCGTGTCGAGTTCCTCGGCGACCCGACGCATGCTGAATCCGTCGAGGCCGTCCCGGTCGAGCACCTTCAGGGCCGCCGCGACGATCGCCTCCCGGGTAAGGGGGTCGCGCCGGCGGGCCGTGCCGCGCTCCGGGACGCGCTGGAAGGGAGGGGACGGGAGGGGCTCTCTCTCGAGATCCGCCCCGTCGCCGGGCTCCGGATGTCCATCCGGGCCCCTCGGATTCGTCTTCTGGTTGTGGGCCTCGCCAGCCATCTCGAACAGCGTACCGCTGTCGAACGACGTTGCAGAATCTCTGGATACGTGCTAGAACATCGTTCGACTTCAAACGGCGTTCGTCTACAGGCAAGTGTTCGAGAAGAAGGCAAGCGAGATGGAGGCGGCCGAGCCGTGAGCATCGACGCCTGTGAGCGGAGGCGGCCGGTCGAGCGGGAGTACGCGCGGATCGTCGAGCGGCACCGAGAGGAGCTGCACGCCCACAGCCGGCGCATCCTGCGCTCGCCCCAGGACGCGGAGGACGCTCTCCAGGAGGCGCTGCTGCGCGCCTGGAGGGCGCTCCCCTCGTTCGAGGGGAGGAGCTCGCTGCGCAGCTGGCTCTATCGGATCGTGACCAACACCTCGCTGGATGCGGTCCAGCGCCGGCGGCGAGTCGTGCCGGTCGACCTCGAGCAGGCCGCGCCGGACGATCACCGGCACTCGCCGGCCCTCGAGCCGGCTCTCGACGGCGGCTACCTGGCCCGCGAGGACTTCGAGCGAGCGCTGATCGTCGCCATGCGCCTGCTTCCGGCGCGGCAGCGGGCCGTCCTGATCCTTAGAGAGGCGCTCGGCTTCTCGGCGCGGGAGACGGCCGGCAGGCTGGGCATCAGCGTCGCCGCGGCGAACAGCTACCTGCAGCGGGCCCGGGCCCGGGTCGACGGCAGGGTGGAAGAGCTGGCGACCGAGGAGACCGCCCGCTCGGTCGAGGACGGGCGGCTGCGCCGGATGGTGAAGCGGCACGCCGAGCTTTGGGAGCGGAAGGACGTCGACGGGCTGGTCGCGATGCTGGCGGACGACGCCGCGGGCGCCCGCTGAGCACGCAGCGCTCGGACGCGATTTCGCGATTGGCTCGCGCGGGTCTCGGCTCAACCGTCGGGCCTCCTGCGCGGCGCGATGAGCCAGGGTCGTGCCCGTGTTCATCTTGAAGATCGCGGGCGTGCCCGTATTTAGCGCGCCGCCGCCAATAGGGCGGGGACGGGCCCCGCGCGACTCTCCCGGGAGGAGAGCCAGATGAAGAGGGGGCGCCTTGCCGCGTTCGTCTGCGTGCCCGCCGCCTGCGCCGTCTTCGTCGCGCCCGCATGGGCGACGAAGTACGTGGCGCTGGGGGATTCGTACTCGTCGGGTACGGGCACGCGCACCTACTACGACTCGAATTGCCAGAAGTCCGTCTACGCCTATCCGTACCTGCTGCACAACGCCCACCCGGGCTGGACGTTCGTGCACGCCGCCTGCAGTGGCGCGACCACGAGCAGCCTGCTCTCGGGCCAGGTGTCGAGCGTCAGCTCCGAGACGAACTGGGTGAGCTACACGATCGGGGGCAATGACGCTGGGTTCTCCAGCGTGATCACGAAGTGCGCGCAGCCGTCTTGGTCATCCGACTGTGCCGGCGCGATCGACAACGCGCAGACGTTCATCCGCACGACGCTGCCCGGCCGGCTCGATCGGGTGAACAACGCGATCAAGTCGAGGGCGCCAGGGGCCAAGGTGATCGTGCTCGACTACCCGCGCCTCTTCAACGGCACGGACTGCAACGCGTTCACCTGGTTCAGCTCGAGCGAGATGATGCGGCTCAACCAGACGGCCGACCTGCTGAAAAGCGTGATCAGCGCGGCCGCGACGCGCGGGGGAGCGAGCTTTCTGTTCCGCGACGTGATCCCGCCGTTCATCGGCCATGCCGTCTGCGACGGCGGCAGCGCTTCGTCCACCGAGTGGATCAACGGTCTCTCCAACCCGGTTGGGGAGACCCACCACCCGAAGAGGACGGGCCACGCCAACGGCTACTACACGGTGGTGCACAACACCACGGGCTAAGTGGGAGGGAGGCGGCGTTGGGCCTCGGCTCAAACGCCCGCCTTTCCTTTGCAGAGCGCAAGACGGCCTGCGGGCCGGTGGAGAGGCGGCGTGACGAGTCGACTCCCGGCGTAATGTGTTCGTGGTAAGGCGTGTCGTTCGTCCGCAGAAGCTCGATAGGCGCCCTGATCGCTGTCACGACCATGGCCGTGGTCGCGGTTGCGCTGCTGCCGGGTCCCGCTTCCGCGCTCAGCCGCAGCCAGGCCCACTACCTGGCGGCCGCCAACAGGGGCGTCAAGCAGACGCACCGCTGGTGGAGCCCGAAGATGCGCTGGTACCGCGCGGTCCTGGACCAGGGGAGGGTCGCCTCGCTCTGGGGGATCGTGCCGCTCTTCGAGGCGGTCAACGGCCTGCAGATCGCCCAGCCGTCGGGCCGTCACCGGGCTCAGCTCAACCGCTTCGCCCGCGGGGCGGAGCGTTACCTGAACCCGAATCTCAAACCCGTTCCCGGCTTCGGGCCGAAGCCCGGCCAGCGCAACCCGGGCAAGACGACCTGGTTCGACGACAACGGCTGGTGGGGTCTGGCCTTCCTCGATGCGTATCGGGCGACCGGGAACCCACGCTACCTGAACGACGCGCTGATCGCGCAGCGGTTCATCAGCGTCTCCGGCTGGGACACCACACCGGGCCGGCCCGGCGGCATCTGGTGGAACACGAACCACAGCTTCTACGCGGGAGAGTCCCTAGCCGGCGGAACGCTGCTCTCGGCCCGGCTCTATGCGCTCACCCACCAGCAGAACTACCTCGACGACGCGCTCAAGTTCATCGCCTGGGGCGACGTCTGGCTGACCGACCCGGCCACCGGCCTCTACGCGCGGTTGCGCAAGCCGAGGACCTACCAGACGGGCACCACCTCGAGCGGTGATACCACCGGTCCCGGATCGCCGGTCACGGCCGCGGCCGCTGACGAGCGAGCGCTCAGCGCGAATCCGGACGAGGCGGCGAAGCTCGAGGCCTCGGGGATGCCGGTCCCCGCTCCGGGCGAGGCGCAATCGGCATTCAACAACTACCCCCCGTTCGCGCCGTCCCCGATGCCCTACGTGAACGGCCCGATGATCCTTGCCCACCGGATCATCTGCGAGGCGACCGGCAGGAGGTCGTTCTGCGACCGCGCCGCCGACCTCGCGGCGAGGACCCTGCTGGTCTACCAGCGCTTCTGGATGGGCCCGCAGTTCGACTTCTGGTACGTGCGGACGATGCTCGAGTACGCGCAGATGGACAACAGCGGGGACTGGTACGGGATCGTTCAGCGCAACGCGCGGAGCGCACTGCACCGAACCCGCGACCGGCACGGCCTCTACCTGCGCACCTGGTACGGGAAGAAGGCCGCGCGCGCGAACGCGCCGAAGGGCAGCGTCCAGCTGCACGCAGCCAATGCGGCGCTCTTCGCCTGGATGGCCGCGCTCGGCCGCTAGTGCCGAGACTGCCCTTGAGCGAACCTAGGCCCGGCCGGTGCCTCGGTCCGGGTCGTCCGCTACGGGCCGGTGCCCGCGATCAGCAGCGCCACGACGGCCACCGCGATCCCGCAGATCGCCCCGATGCTGTAGGCGAGGACGAGCCGTCCGCCCCGGATTCGATCGCTCGCAAGATGATCGATCAACGTGCTCATGCCAACCTCTCTTTCTCGGGCCTGCGGGGTTAGCTGACGGACTCGCGCCGAAAGAGTGCGCTACGGCTTGCGCCGATTCGCCCACGGAGCTCGCGCTCCAATTGGTTCCCCCGCTCGCTCCGACGTCAGACGCCGGCGCGATTCGGCAGGTGCATTTCAGCCCGGGACCCTACCTGATTTTGGGAACGGAAAAGCGCCAGGCCCGAACTAGGCGGCTTTGCCGAGCTTGCCGCCGCGCACGAGCTCCTCGCGGACCTTGCGCACGTGGCCGGTGGAGCAGTTGGCGCGCTTGGCGATCACGCCATCGGGCTCCTCCGGGCTGCGGCGCAGCTCGAACTCGAGGAGCGCCTGACGGCGGGAGGCCCAGCCGTCGCCCTTGGCGCCGATGGTCGCCTTCTCGACGGCCTTCTCGCGCTGGCAGTGCAGGCAGAGCCACTGGCCGCCCCTCCGGGTCCAGCCCTCGGGCCGGCGGGGGGTGGCCTTGCTGCCCGCCGCATAGCGTACGGTCACCTCGCAGCCGGCACAGGTCCAGCGGCGGGCGCGGGGCGCACGGGATCGGTTGTTGGCGGTTGTGGTGTTGGACATGAGCTACCTCCGCGGTCGAGAGCACTGCTTTCGCGAAGGCTGCCGATAGGTGGAAGAACTGCGCGAAAGTGCTGCAAACGCCGGGTTTCCATGTCCCGGCGGGGTCGTACATATTAGCAGATGCTGAAATCCCTGCAAACGGGGGCTTTTTGCCGTTTCACGCCTGGTGACGCACAAGGACCGGCCGAACCGCTACGAATACCCGGCTCGTGACCCGCCCGGACGGCAGCCTCGCTGGCCGCTTCACCTCGTGGTCGACCTGGGCGCTGATCGGCGCCCTCATCGCGCTGGTCGGGGCGCTCGCACTCTGCCTCGACCGCGTCCATAACGGGGACTTCTACCTCTCGCTGGTCAGCGGCCGATTCATCGCGCATCACGGCTTCGTCGACCAGTACCCGTTCGCAACGGTCGCAAAGGGGGGGACCTGGGCAAACCAGCAGTGGCTCTCCGAGCTCGCCTTCTTCCGGATCTCCCAGGTGCTCGGGCCGACCGGGCTGACGGTCCTCTACGCGGTGCTGATCACCGGCCCGCTGGCGATCCTGCTCTGGCTCTGCCGTCGGAAGGGCTGGCCGATGCTGATCGCCGTCACGGCGTTCTACTTCCCCGGGCTGCTCGCCGTGATCCATCCGCGCGCCGCGGGGTTCACGATCGTGATCTTCTCGCTGCTCGTTGCGCTCCTCGCAGTGGTCTGGCAGGTGCGCGGATCGGGCCCGAGACGCCTGGGCAGTTGGTGGGCGGGGCCCATGATCATGGCGCTGTTCGCCCTCTGGGCAAATCTCCACGGAGGGTTCATCGCCGGCTTCCTGCTGCTCGGGCTCCTCACCGTAGGGTTGGGGATCGATCACTGGCGCGGGATACCGGGGACCCTGCCGCTGTCGAGGATCGGCGCCCTCGGGCTGCTCGCGGTGCTCGCCGCGGGCACGGTGACGGTCTCGACCCCGCTCGGCGCGGCGATCTGGTCGTATCTGCTCAGCTTCCAGAACCAGGCGATCTCGCTGGCCAGCACCGAGTGGCAGTCGGCGTTCGGCGATCCGCTGGCGATCCTCTATCTCGGCCTCGCCACGGCCTTCGCCGCCTGGATGTGGGTGAGCTCCCCGCGTCCCCGCCGCGCCACGACGCTGCTCGTCAGCGCCGGCTTCCTGGTCTTCGCCGGCTACTCGGTCCGCAACATCGTCTTCATCGGGCCCGTGCTGGCGCTTCAGGTCGCCTGGACGGCGCCGAACCGCGGCCCTGGGCCGATGCGCATGCCGGTCGCGATCGCCGGCTCGGTCGCCGCTGCCGCCGCGCTCGCCTGGGCCGCGGTCCTCGGGCCGCCGAGGGACGATCCGACGCTCGGCTTCCCGGTGGCGGACTACGCGATCGCCCACCCGCCGGCGAAGGGGCGGATCGTCACCTACGCCGGGGTGGGTTCCTACATCAACTGGCGCTCGCCCGAGACCCGCGTGGTGCTGAACGGCTGGCTCGAGCACTTCACGCCACAGGAGCTGAACGACAACTACGGGGTGCTCCGCAACGGGGCGCCTGACCTGCGCGCCGCGCTCCGGCGCCTCAAGGCGGGGGCCGTGATCGCGCACGTGCAGCCGGCGATCCGTGCGCTGGAGGCCGCCGGCTTCGAGCCGGTCTACAGCACGCCGCAGGGGACCTATCTGATGCGTAGCCGCCACCAGGCCGCTCCACGATGAGGGAGGGGGGCAGCCGCGACCGGTCATCTGCGGCGGCCACGTGTGGCGCCGATCTGATGGCGAAGCCGCAGCTTATGGAGGATTAGAGATGAGCTCTACGATCCCCGCCGGCGATGGAGTCCACTTCCGCATCCGCTGACTCGGCGGTCGGGCCGGCGGAGGCCATCCGCCCGGCGCTGCCGGCGCTTCCCCGCCTGGAGGCACGGCGCCGGGCCCTGATCGCCAACACGATGCTCGGCGGGATGGTGGTGGCCGCCTTCCTGATGGCGGCGGGCGCGGCGGCGAAGCACTACGGGCCCACGCTCCACATCCATCACGGGCTCCCGGGCGCGCTCCGGGGCCCGCTGCACGGCCTCGACCTCTCGCTGAGCGGCACCGAGTTCGGCGTGGTCTTCATCGTGCTGGGCGTCTGCTACCTCGGCGTGCTCGCCTTCGCGGACTCCGTGAGGGTGCGGGTCGGTGTCGGGGCGATCGTGCTGCTCCACCTGATCTTCGTGGTCGCGCCGCCTCTTCTCTCCAGCGACATCTTCAACTACGTCGGTTACGCCCGGCTCGAGGTGGTGCACGGGCTCAACCCCTACGTGCACCCCCTGTCGGCCGCCCCCACGGATCCCTCCTACATATACGTGGGCTGGCCGCTGAACACCACGGCCTACGGGCCGCTCTTCACCCTGACGAGCCTGCCGCTCGGCTGGATGAGCTTCGCGACGGCGATCTGGGTGCTCAAGTCGGTGACCGCGCTGGCCAGCCTCGGTTGCGTGGCCCTGGTCTGGGCGTGCGCGGTGCGGCTCGGGCGCTCGCCGCTGCCGGCGGCTCTCTTCTTCGGGCTCAACCCGGTCCTGCTCGCCTACGCGGTGGGCGGCGCTCACAACGACCTGTTCATGCTGGCTGCTGCCCTCGGCGGGCTCTACCTGCTGCTCGCGGGCCGGGAGTCGGGGATGGCGGCGCTGGTCGGAGCCGTGGCGGTGAAGAGCTCGTCGGTTGTGCTGCTGCCATTCGCGGCGCTCGGCTCGAAGCGGCCCGTCAGGGCGCTGGTCTGGGGTGCCCTGGCGGCCGTCGTCGTCGGCGCGATCACCGTGGTCGCGTTCGGCACGCACGTCTCGAGCCTCCTGCACGTGCTGCAGAGGGACGCGCGGCTGGAGACGCCCAATGACGTGCCCGGGGTGATCAACGACGTGCTCGGCCTCGGGCTCGCCAACCGGACGCTCGGCCGGATCGGAATGCTCGTCCTGATCGCGATCGTCGCCGTCCTGCTGGTGCGCACCTACCGGGGCGGGAACTGGTTGGAGAACGCCGGCTGGGCCACCTGCGCCGTGATCGTGACCACCACCTGGTTCCTGCCGTGGTATCTGATCTGGTTCCTGCCGCTCGCGGCGCTCGCGCTGCGGCCGTACCAGCGCCTGACGGCGCTGGCACTGACTGCACTCGCGATTGGGCTTCAGTTGCCGCTGATCTTCGGGAAGTAGCTAACGAGATCGGCCGCCTCCCCCGAAAGGCGCCGGAGAGCTTCTGGGCGCCGTGGCCGACGAACAGCTGTCCCACCACGTGGGTGCTCGCCGTGTCGCACGGAGCAAACGACCAGCCGGCCGCGCGAGCTTAGAATCGCCGGGATGCGTCAGCTGACCAGCCTCGACGCGCAATTCCTCGCCCTGGAGAGCTCGAATCAGACCGGCCACGTCGCCGGCCTGACGATCCTCGACCCGTCCACCAAGCCGAGCGGCGAGCTGACCTTCGGGGACGTCTGCAGGTTGATGGAGGAGCGCCTGCCGCTGCTGCCGCCGCTGCGCTGGAGGCTCGTCGAGGTGCCGTTCGGGCTCGATTACCCCTACTGGCTGGACGACGCGGACTTCGACCTCGATTTCCACGTGCGCGAGCTGGCGCTGCCCCCGGGCGGCAGCACCCAGAACCTCGCGGAGCAGGTGGCGCGAATCGTCTCGCGCCCGCTCGATCGCTCCAGGCCCCTCTGGGAGCTCTACCTGATCCATGGGCTGGAGAAAGGACGGGTCGCGCTGCTGACCAAGATCCACCACGCGGTGATCGACGGCCTCTCCGGCGCGGAGATCATGGGAGTGCTGTTCGATCTCGCCCCGGAGGGGCGCGAGCTGCCGGAGCCGCGCGTCAACGGCGCGGAGCGCAGGCCGACCGACCTCGAGATGCTGACCCGCGGTCTCCTCGGCCTGCCGCGCTACCCGCTGCGGGTGCTCGGCTCGCTGCCCCGCGCCCTCCCCAATCTCGACGAGGCGCCCGTCTTCTCGACCCTGCCCGGCGCCGGCCTGGTCGCCAGGATCGCGGACCGCCTGACGCGCCCCCTCTCCAACCGGGAGACCGGGGTGCTCGCGCACACCAGCTACAAGGCGCCGAAGACGCGCTTCAACGGTCGCATCTCGCCGCACCGACGCTTCGCCTTCGGCCAGCTCGACCTCGATGAGGTCAAGGAGGTGAAGAACAAGCACCGCTGCACGGTCAACGACGTCGTCGTCTCGATCTGCGCGGGAGCGGTTCGCAGCTGGCTGCTCGAGCACGACGATCTCCCCCCGGACCCGCTCGTGGTGCAGGTTCCCGTCTCGGTTCGCACCGACGATCAGCTGGGCACCTACGGCAACCGGATCATGCTGATGAGCGCGCCCCTGTTCACCCACGAGCCCAACGCCGTCCGGCGGCTGAAGAAGACGCACGACGCCCTCGCGGCGATGAAGGAGCACCACCGGGCCCTGCCCGCCGATCTGCTTCAGGACACGAACCACTTCATCCCTCCGGCCGTCTTCGCCCGGGCCGCCCGCGCCACGTTCGCGATCTCCACCGGCCCGGGGAGGCCGACCTGGAACCTGGTCGTCTCGAACGTGCCCGGGCCGCAGTTCCCGCTCTATTGCGCGGGGGCGAGACTCGTCGCCCAGTATCCGGTTTCGGTGATCACCGACGGGATGGGGCTCAACATGACCGTGATGAGCTACGACGGCCACATGGACTTCGGGATCGTCGCCGACCGCGACCAGATGCCCGATCTCTGGTCGATGATCGACCGGCTGCGCGACTCGCTCGAGGAGCTCAAGTAGATGCCAGGGTGCGGCGCTGATGCGAGGGTGCGCGTCCGGGCGAAACCCGTTTGATGGGGAAGGCGCAACCCGTTTGATGCTGGTCGACTGGCCTGGCGGCCGGGCCTTCGAGCAAGGGATGAGGCCCGGGATCGCCGACGCGGACGGCGCCGGTCGCTGCCGCCTCGACGCGATGGCGCGCTGGCTGCAGGACATCGCCTACGCCGATCTGATCGACGCGGGATTCGAGGGGGAGGGAGCGTGGATCGTGCGACGCACCCGGATCCGGGTGGAGGCGTTCCCCCGCTTCGGCGAGGACCTCGCGCTCCGCACCTTCTGCAGCGGCATCGGCCGCTTCTCCGCCGAGCGCAGGACCTCGATCCGCGGCGGGAGCGCCGACGTCGAGACCGTCGCGCTCTGGGTCTGCCTCGACCCCGAGCGCGGGCGGCCGATGCGCTTCCCGCCGAAGTTCATCTCGGTCTACGAGGAGAGCGCAGGGGGCCGAGACGCGAACGTGCGGCTCCGACACCCCGATCCGCCGGTGGGCGCGGAGCGCTCCGCGTGGACCTTCCGGGCAGCGGAGATGGATCCGGCCGGCCACATCAACAACTCGCACTACTGGGCGCCGCTCGAGGAGGAGCTGGCCGCGGGACCGGAGCCGAGCGGGATCGACGCCGAGGTGGAGTACCGGGACCCCGCCATGCCCGGGGAGGTCGTCCTGCTCCGCGACGGCCCCTCGCTCTGGATCGCGAGCACCGCAGGGCCCGTGCACGCGTCGATTCTGCGCAGCTAGGCCGGAGCCTCCGCCCGAGCCCGCGCGCCGTCCGCGGCTCGCGCGTGGTCCGCGATCGCGTCGATGATCTGCGGCCAGGCGCCGCGGGGCAGGTCGTGCCCCATGCCCTCGATCATCATCAGCCGGGCGCCGGGGATCGCCTTGGCGGTGGCGCGGCCGCCGGAGGGCCGGACCATCTTGTCCACCGTGCCGTGAATCACCAGCGTCGGCGCCTTGATCCGCTGCAGGGCCTTGGTCCGGTCGCCCGAGGCGACGATGGCGCCCAGCTGCCGGCCGCCGGCACGCACGTCGAAGCCGCGGTCGAAGCTGTGGGCGGCCCGCTCGCGGACGTACTGCTCGTCGCGCTCGAAGCCGGTCGAGCCGACCAGGCCGAAGACCTCGGCGGAGCGCTGGATGTAGCTGTCGCGATCGCGCGGCGGCGGCCGCAGCAGATAGCGGTAGACCGCCAGCGCCGGCTGGCCGTGGAAGCGGCTGCCCGTGGTCGACATGATCGAGGTGAGTGAGCGGACGACCTCCGGGTGCTCGGCGGCGAGCATCTGGCCGATCATCCCGCCCATCGAGGCGCCGACGACGTGGGCTGGCGCCAGGCCGAGCTTCTGAAGCAGCGCCGCCGAGTCCTCGGCCATGTCGGAGAGCGTGTACTGCTCGGCGGGCAGCCGGCGGGTGAGCATCTGCTTGACGCTCGGCGGCCGGAAGTCGAAGTGGGTCGAGCGCCCGATGTCGCGGTTGTCGAAGCGGACGACGTGGAAGCCGCGCTCGGCGAGCTGCTCGCAGAAGTCCTCGTGCCAGGCGATCATCTGCGTGGCGAGCCCCATGATCAGGAGGATGGGGCTGTCGTCGGGGTCGCCGAAGGTCTCGTAGCAGAGGGTCACCCCCCGGCCGACGTCCATGAACTCCTCGGGCATCGGGCGATCCTAGATGAACCCCATCGCCCGCCGGAATCCCCCTCTACCCGATAGTCAGGCACGCACTTCGACGAGGACGTGCTCGACACGTTCTTGCTCGTCGTGCCCGTGCCCGCGTAGGCACGACGACGCGGGGAGAAGTCCTGCCGTCGCAACGGATCTTGCAGGCGTGTTAAGGGCCGCTCACATATAGGCGGCGGCTGGATAGCCTGACCGACGGCCCCCTGCGGCACCCGTGCCGCACCCCTGCAGATGCGCACATCCACATCCGAAAGAGGGCGAGTTACCCGCCGCCGGCGGGCCGCCGTGCTGCCCTTCGTGCTGCTCGCCGCCCTCGTGATCGGCGCGGTGGCGGGCCAGAGCGCGAGCGGTGATCCGGCCTCGAAGATCGCGCAGAAGCAGAACGAGCTCGATCGCATCCAGTCGGTCGAGGGCCCGCTGCGCTCGCAGATCGACCAGATGAACGCCGAGGTCGATCGCCTGATCGGGGAGGAGTCGCGGCTGCGCCAGGAGCGGGCGGCGGCGCAGCACGAGCTGGAGGTGAAGCAGGCCGAGCTCGACAGGGCGACGGCGCAGCTCAACGCGGAGAAGGCCGAGCTCGCCCGGGTGCGGGCGAAGCTCCAGGGCGCGGTTTCGGCGCTCGAGCAGTTGCTCGTGAACATGTACAAGTCGAACGACCCGGACCTGACGTCCGTGGTGATGCAGTCGGCCAGCTGGTCCGATCTGCTCACTCGCGCCGAGTACATCGACCACATCCAGCAGTACGACAACGAGGTCGTCGCCCGGGTCCGTGGCCTGCGCGATCAGATCACCGCCCTGGTCGATCAGCTGCAGGCGACTCACGATCGCATCCTGGCCGCCCGCGACGCGGTCGCCGCCAAGGAGCGGCAGATCGCGAGCCAGCACGCGCAGATCTCCCAGCGGCAGTCGCAGCTCGCCGCCGCCCGCAACGCGCGGCAGGGCATCCTCAACGCGTTGCTCCGCAAGGAGCGCCAGATCCAGGCGGACCTCTCCGAGATCCCGGCGCCCGCCGGGCACGCGACGATCGACTCCAACGGCGACGCGATCCCGCCGGCGAACGCCCCGCTCGCCGTGCGCGGTGCGATCGCGGCCGCCAACCAGATCGACGACCTGCCCTACATATGGGGAGGGGGTCACGGCTCGTTCACCGCGAGCGGCTACGACTGCTCCGGAGCCGTCAGCTACATGCTCCACGGCGGCGGCTTCCTCTCCAGCCCGCTCGACTCGACCGGCCTCGAGGTCTGGGGCGATTCCGGCGGCGGCAACTGGATCACGGTCTTCGCCAACAGCGGTCACGCCTGGGCGTACGTCGCCGGCCTCCGCTGGGACACCGGCGGGCCGGGCGGCGGCAACGGGCCGCGCTGGTCGACGGTGATGAGGGACGACGCCTCGTCCTTCGTCGCGCGGCATCCGGCCGGCTACTGACGGTTCCGCGGCGGGATACTCCCCGGGGCCGATGTCCCAGGAGAGCATCGAAGTCATCAAGCGCGCCTACGACGCCTGGCATCGATCGGGTCTGAACGCCTTCACCGAACACTGGGCCGAGGACGTCCGCTGGCGCAGCATCGAGGGGGCGCCGGATGACCGTGGGCCCATGGAGGGCAGGGCAGCCGTCCGCGCCTACATCCAGGACTGGGACGACACCTTCGACGAGTTCCACGTCGATCCGGTCGAACTGACGCCGGCCGACGAGAGAACGGTCGTCGCCACGCTCCGATACGGCGGACGCGCCAAGCACAGCGGCGTGGAGTTGCCCGGCACGCCGTTCGCTGCGGTTTTCGTTGTCAGTGATGGACGGATTGCCGCCTGCAGCGAATACGAGACGCGATCGCAGGCCCTCGACGCGGCCGGCCTACCGAGCTAGGTCTCCTCCGGGTCTCCTGCGGGATCACGCCACATGCAGGCGATTGTCGGCTCGCCACCGGGAGCCGCAAATTCACCCACCTGAACGAAGCCGAGCTGCTCGTAGCGGTGGTCGTTGCCCCGGTTGCTCGACTCGAGGTAGGCGGGCAACCCCAGCTCATCGATGCGCGCCAGATTCGCGGCGAGCAGCCCGATTCCCTTTCCCCGCCCGCGGTGGTCGGGATGCGTCCCGAGGAGGCTCAGGTAGTAGTGCGGCTCCCCGCTGGGATGGTTGGACTCGAACCGGTCCAGCAGCGTCAGCACGTCCTTGGAGTGGGGCCCGAGCAGCTCCCGGAGCAGGGGGACAACCCTTGCCTCCTCTTTGGCGCTGAGCTCGGGCTCGCCGGGCGGAATCCAGAGAGAGGCGGCGCCACCGTCCTCCGTCATCCACACCCACCCATGGCGGAGAGCGCTACGGACGTGCAGGCCCCACCAGACTCGGTGTTGTTCGAGGCGCCTCTCGCGGTCGGGAAAGGCCCAGCTCCAGGTCGGATCGTCGTGGAAGGCCAGCGCGAAGAGCTCGGTGACCTGGTTCGCTGTCGCGGCGGTCACTTGCGTGATCGCTGGTGCCGCTTCGCCTGGTAGATCGCTCGCTCTCGACATGGGCTCCCCATCTGCCCTCTGCGGCGTGGCGAGCTCGACCCTAGCGCGGCGCGGGCCTGCGAGTGGAGCGATCAGGCCGCGCGCGGCGAGATGGGCGAGGAGACGACGCGCTCCTCGAATTCGAAGCCCGCCTCGAGGGCACGGCGGAGCGGGCAGGTTTCGGCGACCCGCTCGAGCCTCTTGACCTGGTCGTCGGAGAGCGACTCCGGCAGGTGGATCTCGATGTCGACGCGGCGCGGGGTGTGGTCCGGGTGGTATCCGACCTCGACGCGGGCGTCGCCGACGTCCCAGCCGTGACGTTCCGCGTATAGCGCGATCATCGTCGCGATGCAGGAGCCGAGCGCGGCGGGGAGGAGCTCGTGGGGAGCGGGTCCCCCATCCGTGCCACCGAGCCGGAGCGGCTCGTCGGTGACGATCGTGTGCCGCCCATTGACGTCGACCAGCTGCCGGAGCTTGCCGGTGCGCTCGGTTGTCGCTGTCATCGTCATGGTGTGATCACAATCACACTAGCACACAACGGTGTAGTTGTGCTATCCTGCCGACCATGGCAACGAAGATCGAGCTTCCACACCCACTGCCCGCCCCGCTGGTGGAGCGGATCGCAGAGCGCTTTCGCGTCCTAGGAGAGCCGATGAGGATTCGGCTACTGGAGGCGATGCGCGAGGGAGAGAAGAGCGTCAAGGACCTGCAGGAGCTCACCGGGGCCTCACAGCAGAACGTCTCGCAGCATCTCGGCGTCCTGCTCCGCTCACGGATCGTCGAGCGCCGCAAGGAGGGCAACTTCTCCCTCTACTCGATCGCCGACCCGGTCGTCTGGTCTCTGTGTGACGACGTCTGCGACGGCTTGCGGGATGAGATCGACCGGCTCGAGGGCCTGCTCGAGGGGAGTGCATAGATGTCCAGCCCTCAGTGGCCACTCGAGCGCGTCCTGTTTGCCCTCGCCGGCACCGTCATCCTGATCAGCGTCGTGCTGGTCGCGCTGGTCTCATCCTGGTTCCTGCTGCTGACCGCCTTCGTCGGCGTCAACCTGTGGCTCTACGTCCTGGTCGGTGCCTGTCCGGCCTCGTATGTGCTGAAGCGCGCCCTGCACCTCGACTCGGTCGTCTACCCGGAGACTCGATGACCGACGTCGGTCCGATCGGGAGGCTGGGGCGCTACACGGCCACCCACTTCCGCGTGGTGGTGATCGCCTGGGTCGGCATCGCGCTGCTCCTCGGCTTCCTCGCGCCGCGGGTCGAGAAGGCCCTCTCCGGCGCCGGCTGGGAGGCGAGCGGCTCGCAGTCCGTGCAGGCCCGTCACCTGATCAACCAGAACTTCAACGGGCTCTCCGCCTACGGCCTGATGGTGGTCGTCCACTCACCGAGCGCGACCGTCGGCGACCCGAGCTTCGCCTCGACGCTCGGCGCGGTCGAGCGGAAGCTGCGTGCCGACAACGCGGTGCGGACGGTGGTCCCGCCGCGCCCCGGCGCCTCGATCTCGCCCGACGGCCACACGGCGATCGTGCAGACGGGGGTCGCTAAGGACTCGAACGCCATGGTCAAGGCGGCGGAGGACCTGAAGGGACCGCTCACCGCGCTCGGGCGCGACGGCGTGCAGGTGCACCTGACCGGGGCCTCCGGAATGT
>DATIDP010000189.1:0-9745 GCA_035456265.1 Solirubrobacterales bacterium
TAGAGGGGCGTCTCGTCCGTTCGGACGGCGGCGCGAATCGCCGCCTCGCTCGGCACGTCGATTCCCTCGAGCTGGCAAACGACTTGGAAGCCGCTCACCACCTCGGCCTCCCAGTACGGGCGGCCCGAGGCCAGTACACGGGCGCAAGCCTCCGCGTACTCATCCCATAGGTGCTTCTGCTCGGCTGTGAACTCGGCGATACCGAGCACGCTCAGAACCTAGCGCGCGGTTCCAGTGTGAGGTCCGGTGTCCTGCAGGGCGCCTCGGGTCAGCGCGACGGGATCAATCATGCAGGGACTTCGAGGAAGGTGAGCGACCGGATTCGAACCGGCGACCGCCTGGACCACAGCTCCAGCCGCGGGAGGCGAAGCGGGGTCAGCTGAGTTTGGCTTGGGCCCGCTCCGGCTGGCTCAGTTCGCGGTTGCGCTCCGTTCAGTACCTCCCGTCGTACCTCGCCAGAGACATTGGCAACTCCTCCGATCTACAGGCGCGCGGACTTAGGCGCCAACCGAGAAGCGGACGTGGGCGCGCTCCAAGCGCGACAAGCAGCCGGTGCCGAGGGCCGTCGCGGGCGTCAGGCAGCCGCTTCGGTCCGGGGTGGCGCCCCGTTCGGCTAACAGCAGACCGGCCTCGCCCAGCATCCTCGCCGTCGTGAGATAGCCGGGGTGGCCGTCGGCAGCGACATCGACCCGGATCCCCTTGCCACCGGTGGTAAGGGCGTCGACAGACATCCCCCAGCTCCAGCCCTCGACCCGATCTCCCTTCGGACCAAACCCCGAGCCGGGGAGGATCGCGCGCATCGCGCCTGCGGCGCGGTGCCTTATCCCGGGGCGCGCCCGCATGGCGGCGCGCATCAGCGCCTGTGTGCCGGAGAGCATGTCCGCGACCGCGTAGCGCAGGGGCAGAGTGACGGCCGGTCCCCGGATCGCGACACCCTCGCGATAGCGGAACGGCCGGAAGGGCGTCCCAGCCTCGGCCGCGAGCAGCGCCGCGGTGCGCTGGATCACCGCTGGATTGATGAAGGCCGACGGGCTCATCGGAGCGATCACGGCGCCGCGCTCGCCACGGCGTGGTGCGACCTCGATCGGGCTGACCGCCCTGACGCGCCCGGCGCTTGCCGGGTCGTCGATCAGCGCCGCCGGATCGGCCGCAACCGCTGCGTCGGGCCGGTCCACAATCACGGCCAAGCTCTGCATCGTGCCGCCGGAGACGACGTCCGAGGGGCGGGGAACGCGGGGCGGCGGGGTCGTCGCTACCTCCAGATCGGCGCTCACAAGGCCCTCGTCCCAGCGCTCCCGCGCGGTCTCGGCGGCCAGGAGCACCGCCAGGTCGGGCGGCAGCGCCTCGAAGCCGCTCACCTGGGCGAGCTTCACGTTCGCGTCCTTCGCCCGGCCGTCGAAGTCGTCGATCACCTGGCGGACGAAGGGGATCTCGCCGGTCAGGTCGAGATAGTGGGCGCCACCGGTAATGCAGGCCTCGATCATCGGCCGTGCGTAGAGCGTGTAGGGCCCGACGAGATTGAGCACGACCCTCGTCCGGGAAACTATCCGCGCCAGCGAGGCAGGATCGCCGAGGTCGGCGACGATCGTCTCCGCGCCGCTCACCCCGTCCTTGGCGAGCATCCGCTCGAGCTTGCCCGCGTCGCGCGCCGCGGCTGCCCAGCGGGCCCCCGTTTGGGCGCTCTGCTCTGAAAGGTAGGCGGCGACGCGGTGGCCGGTGACCCCGGTGGCGCCGAAGACGACGACGTCGAGGTCTGGCTCGCTCACGGCGGGATGATATTCGCCCTGCCGGGCTTCCTAAAGGTGAGCGACCGGATTCGAACCGGCGACCGCCTGGACCACAACCAGGAGCTCTACCAGCTGAGCTACGCCCACCGCGCTCCTCAAATCTAGCGTGAGGGTCGGGGCCTTGGGGGCGTCTCGGACCGGCTCACCGGCCGGGCGGGAGCATTTGCTGGAAGAAGGTGAGCGCGTCCGGCTCTCCCGTTGTGACCACGCCGACGTGGTTGACGCCGGGATAGGTCCTGTACGTGATCTGGTTGCCGGCGGCGATCAGCTCGTTCTTGAGCTGGTCCGTATAGATCTTGAACACCGTCGTATCCGCCTCTCCCTGCTCGATTTGGATCGGGGCCCGAGATCGAACAAGGGGGTTCATCGCGGCGAGCACAGGGTCGAGGGCGCTGAGGTCGGCGCCGGACCGCTCGAGCTCCGACGGAGGCATTCCCCCGTACTCATCGGATGCGCCGAGCCGCGCGAGGCACTGCTGCTGGAGCAGCGGATAGAGGCTGAGCGCCCGATCGGAAAGCAAGCGGTTCACGTCGATCTGGCTGGATTGTGTCGAGGCGCCGTCGAGGATCATCGCGGCTAGCGCGGTCAGCCCGCTCTGCGTGGTCAGGTTCGACAGCAGCTTCGACTGCTCAAGGATGTGGGACGCGGGCGCAAAGGCGACCGTCCCACGGAGTCGTAGCTTCGGCAGGTACTTCTTCGCCTCACCCGCAGCGAAGAGGGCCGCGTGCCCGCCCTGCGAGTGGCCCGAGATCAGGTAGCGCTTCCCGATTCGGGGGTCGAGCTCGCGGGCCGCCTGGACGATGTCGAGAACGCCGCGCCCCTCGGCCTTGCCGACAAGGTAGGGGTGCTTCCCGGGCGTGCCCAGGCCCTGATAGTCAGTGCGGAGTACCGCGTAGCCGGCCGCGAGCCAGGCATTGAGCTCGGGATTTATGTAGGCCTCGCCGGTTGGGTTGGGAGTGCCGGCGAAGTCGCGGCTCGGCGCGCAGACATCGGCGACGCCGGTGGTCCCGTGCGCCCAGCTGATCACCGGCCAGCCGCCCTTCGGCGGCTTGCCCTTCGGAACGGCAACCGAGCCGGAGACGGCGACCAGCCTGTTCTGCGGCGTCAGGGACGCGTAGAGAACGAGCTTCGTGTAGCGGGCGTTCTCCAGCGGAACGAGCCCGCCGGCCTTGCGCGCCCAGATCAGGGTGCCGTGCTGCTTCGGGAGCTTCTTCGGCGGCTTGTAGAACTTGAGCCCCTTCGGGCCCTTGGTGACCTTGGCGTGCTTCGGCTTGGCCTTCGCGTCGGCCCGCTGCGAACCGGTGGCGAGCAGCAAGAGGGCCGCCACAGCGACGGCGGCGATGAGAACGGGCCTCCGGACCCGGAGTGAAACGATGTGCGCGGCCAAGTCCTTCTCCTCTCACGACCCCGTCCTCCACCCCGGGGTCCCTTCCCCATGAAGCCCGGGCAATCTAGCGCTTGACGGGCCCCCGCCGCTTGACGGCGATCAGGCGCTCGCAGCCCTTGACGCGGTCGATGCCGTCGACCTTGGCGCGGTCGATTCCGGGGCCGCAGTTGACCCGGTCGCGGCTCCCGTCGATGGCGCGGAGCAGGTCGCGCCCCTTCCCCCCTTTGATCACGTCCGCACCGCGCCCGCCGGTCAGATTGTCGCGTCCGCGGCCCCCGACCAGAACGTCGTGGCCGTTGCCGCCGTGAAGCGTGCTCCCGTCGGGCGTCGCGATCAGGGTGTCGCGGCCGCCCTGGCCTAGCATGACCCGCCGCCCGGCCACCGTCGTATAGCCGGACTGCGAGGACATCCGATCATCACCGCCGCCGCCCTCGATGAGCAGGACGGTGAACTGCCCGGTGACGTCCGCGTCGTCGTCGCCGTTCAGGTTGGCGCCGCCCGCCGCGAAGCTGAGCCGATCGGCCTCGGCGCCACCGCGGATGTCGACGAACGTCGGGCTCGGGTACTGGATCTCTATCTCCGAGCTCCCGACCGGCTCGGGCGTGAAGCCCGGCGCGAACGGACCGCCCCGGAGATCAACCGTCGCGGCGCTCGCGCCGGTGTGGGTGATCTGGATGAGATCGGTGTTCAGGACCGTCGGCGAGGGACCGGTGCACGACACGGGCTCGTGCCCGTCGTCGACCTGGATCGCGTCGCCGGAGCGAGCCACCCTGGTGAAGTCGTCGGTCGCGCTCAGCGAAACCAGGTGGTCACCCGGCTTGTAGGCGCAGGTGACGGCGGCGGACGAGGGTGCGGCGCCGGCCACCACCGCGATCGCCGCAATCAGGAACACGCCAGCTGCTGAGGCCCTCTTCATCTTCTCCCACCTAGATTCCCCTGCGTCGCACTGCGACCTTATTCCTTCAAGTCAACACGCGCCTGGACTCCGGGTTTCGGTGATCGGCCGGGACCTGGAGCGGCTGGTGCTCGCGCACGCCGACTGGGCTCACCGCGAGGACCGCATGCTGGTGGACGCCGAGCGGACGGTGGTCTTCCAGGGCGAAGAGGCGCCCCCGGCAGGACTCGAACCTGCGGCATCCGGCTTAGAAGGCCGGCGCTCTATCCAGCTGAGCTACGGGGGCCGGGCAGGCGGAGCGTAGCGCCGGGCCACGCGGCCAAAGGCATCCCAAAAACTAGGGATGGTCAGGTACTTAGTTTCAGGGATAGCAAAATTAGGTATGCTCGTTGAGGTCTTCGAGACGTACTCAGGGGTACGACAAGCGGTACACGGAAGGGACCGGCGCGCGGAGCCAACGGGAGAGGCTCTCCGGGTCGGTCCCTCCGTCTTGCTCAGAGCTCGTCCGCCAGCCGTTCGGCGAGCCAGAGATCGCAGAGCCAGGCGCCCGGATCCCCTTTTCGGTCGACGACGATCCCCTCGCCGTCGCCGCGGACCTCGACGCCCTTCCAGCGCCCCGATGCCGGCACCGAGCGGAGCACCGCCTCGGCGTTCGAGGCCGCCTCCTTCGCGACCAGGCGGCCGTCGCGGGCCTTCGCCTCGAACGTCGGCGCCGAGGCGCGCACCGTGACCTCACTCTGCCCCTGCTCCTGACGAACCTCAACCCGCCGGCCGTGGCGCTGCCCGATCATCACCGTTGGGCCGACCAGCCTCGCCGAGAAGCCGGGCATCGTCGGGGAACGAGGCACCATCCTCACCTGCGGCCGCTCCTCCAAGGAGAGCCCGAGCGGCTTCATCACCCGGTCGAGCCGCTCGTACCCCTGGTCGACGTCACCCCGGGGCCCGATCGCCCGGATGGCGCCGTAGCCGGCGGCGATCGCGATCAGCGGCCCGCCGATCAGCAGCGGCACGAAGCTCTCGGTGAGATAGATCGCTGGAACGGTCAGGAAGATCAGGACGGAGATCACCGCGGCGAGCCCGATGCCTCGCCGTCCGACGTCCCACATCTCTCGGCGCGCCCTGATCGCGTCGGTGTCGATGGGCCTGACGGCGAGCGCGGACCAGAGCTCGCCGTCCTCGAGCTTGGTCGGGTCGTCGACCGGGCGCCGTCCCTCGCCGAACCCGCGCGTATCTCCCGCGGCCGCTCGATCGATGTCGCCGCGCTGGAGCAGCAGGAGGACGGCGAGGAAGGCGGCGATCACGCCGAAGATCAGCCCGAGCTGCAGCTTGGGGTTCGGATCAGTGCTGTCGGCCGAGAGCGCGATCACGACGACGATCGCCGCGACGACGAAGACACCGATCAGGCCGAAGCGCGCGGAGCGCCGGAACTCCCTCAATCTCCCCTCACGATCGCGCGCGAGCGTAACGTTTGCGCGAGATGCACTCGCGAGAGGTCACCTCGCTCGGACGGGCACGGCGGGAGTTCCTGCGCAAGGAGTCGCCCTGGGCGATCGGCGCCGGCATCCTGGTACTCGCCGTGGCCCGGGTTCTCGTGGGCGATTTCAGCTGGCGGGACGGCATCGCAATCGCGGCGATGATCGCGATCTACCCCTTCGGCGAATGGGCCATCCACGTCTACCTGCTCCATGCGAAGCCGTTCCGGATCCGCGGCAGGAAGGTCGACACGATGGCGGCCCGGGCGCACCGGGCCCATCACCGCGAGCCGAACGACCTCGACATGGTCCTTCTCTACTGGTGGCAGGCCGCGCTCCTGATGCTGCTGGCGGTCCCGTTCACCATCGGCGTGGGTGCCCTACTCGTCACGCTGATCGCGGGGCCAGTGCCGCTCGGCGCGCTGATCAGCGCCGCGCTCGCCGGCTGCTTCATGATCTTCGTCTACGAGTGGACGCATTTCCTGATCCACACGGCGTACCGGCCGCGCTCGGCCGCCTACAAGGCGATCTGGAAGAACCACCGGCTGCACCACTTCAAGAACGAGCACTTCTGGCACGGGGTGACGAACAACTTCAGCGACCGCCTGCTGGGGTCGAATCCCGACCAGCGCGAGGTGCCCAAGTCGAAGACGGCCCGGACTCTCGATCCGGGAACGGCGCACTGACCGCTCGGGCAGCGGCGTCCTCGCATCGATGAGCCTCGACGAGCGCTGGATCAGGTCGCTGCACGTCGAGGCGATGCGACATGCCGGCCTCCACGGCGGGCACGCGCCGCACGTTCTCTTCGAGGCCTCGACGATGGGGGCGCTGCTCGACGGCGCCTTCGAGGGGGAGGTGAGCTTCGCTGAGCTGGCCGAGCGGGGCGACCACGGGCTCGGCACCGTCGATTCCCTGGATGGTGAGATGGTGGCCCTGGACGGTCGCTTCTACCGCGCCGACGTCGAGGGATCGATGCGCCGGTAGCACCCAGGAGGCGATAGGTCGCGTCGAACGCCAGGCGTGAAAGTGCCAACACACCCGGAATTCGGCTGATCTGCGATCCCGATATCTGGTTCAATCGCCGGGCTAGGGATATCCCTAGCAGGGAGAAGGACAGATGTTGGAGCGGTCTCGACTCTGGGCCAGGACAGGCGTTCTATGCGTTGCCGCCGCCGCGCTCGCGGTGGTGCTGATCGTCGCGAGCGCGGTCGCATCAGGATCCCGCCCCACGATCGTCGGAGATCCCGTCGTCGGCAAGGTGCTCAGCGTGACCTTCACCTCGGAGGACAGGGACGCCTCCACCTCCACCGGCGAGTTCGACGGCCTCTACCGCTGGCAGAGCTGCGATCCCGCCGTCGCCGACTGCTTCGCCTCTACCTCGCACAGCGATCCCAACTGGACGGGCCTGCCAGCGCCTGACGACAACCCGCACAACAACCCGACCTACACGATCGTCTCAGCCGACGTCGGTCACTTCATCCGTGTGCTCACCCACGAGAACAGCCTGGGCGCCAAGTGGAGGGTGTCGGATCCCGTCGGTCCGGTCACCGGCCCGGTGAAGGTCGCGCCTCCGCCGCCACTCGAGCCCGAGCACGGCATCTCGTTCCTCGCCCAGCCCACGGCCGGAACGGTGAAGATCAAGGGGCCGGGCGCCAGCGACTACGCGCCTCTCACCGGCGAGGAGAAGATTCCGATGGGCAGCGTCGTCGATACGCGCGGCGGCACGGTCAAGGTGACCGCCGCGGTCGGCAACCTGGGGGACACGACCGCGGACAACTCGCTGAGACTCTGGGACGGCCTGATCCGGATCGAGCAGCCCGGCGACAGGAATGCGGCGGCGACCGCCCGGCTCGTGGAGAAGCTCCGCTGCGGGAAGGCAAAGGGCCGCAAGGCGGCAGCCGGCAAGTCCTCCGGGGCCGTCGCCACCAAGTCAGGGAAGCGCCGCCGCCGCGTCTGGGGCAGCGGTCGCGGCAACTACAAGACGCAGGGAAGCGGGGGCACCGGAAGCGTCCGCGGCACGACCTGGCTCACCAAGGACACCTGCCGCGGGACCTTCTTCAAGGTCACCGACGGGATCGGGATCTCGGTCTTCGACTTCGACCTCGGGCAGACGTTCGACCTCGGGCCGGGTCAGAGCTACTTCGCGCGCAACCGCTGAGCCGGGCGATCAGGCTGGGGCCCAGACCCTGATCTCCTCGGCCCGCCCGCGGACCGGCATCGAGTCGACGTAGCTGAGCTCGCCGTCGCGGTCGGAGAGCAGCTCGCGCGTCGAGTCGGCGACGAAGAGGCTGTGGCCACTGCCCTTGGTCATCCCCTCGAGGCGGGCGGCCGTATTGACCGTGTCCCCGATGGTGGTGAACTCAAGCCGCCGCTCCGCACCGATGTTGCCCGCCATGACGGGGCCGCTGTTGAGCCCGATCCCGATCTGGAACTCGGCGCCGACGTCGTGCTCCCGCATCCACTCGTTCACCCTCGGAAGCCGGACCTCGAGCATCTCCTTCGCGGCCGCGAAGGCACGGTCGGCGTGGTCGTTCATCTCGATCGGCGACCCGAAGGCGGCCATGATGCCGTCGCCCATGAAGGAGATCAGGGTGCCGCCGTGGTCCATCACCGCGGAGGTCATCTCCTCGTGGTACGCGTTCAGCACCTCGAGCACCTGGCCGGGATCGCGGGTCTCGGAGAAGGTCGTGAAGCCGCGGATGTCGCTGAACAGAACCGTGACCTCCATGCGGCGACCCTGGAGGCGGAGGTCGTCGTCGGTGCGGGCCAGCACCTGCCCCACCACGGACTCCGGGACGAACCGGGCGAAGGTGTCGTGGACGCGGCGGCGGATGAAGGCCTCCCGAACGTAGTAGACGAGCAGCGAGCCGACCAGCGAGAGGCCGAGGGCGATCATCGGGTAGAGGACCGGCACGATCCGGCCCGAGTTGAAGGCGAGCTGAGCGCAGACCAGGTAGAGCGCGGCCGCGAGCAGGCCGAGGGCGAGCGCACGGATCGGCGAGAGGCGGTAGCTGGCCAGCGGCGCGATGACCCCCATCAGCGCGATCAGGAAGAGGTCGAGCCCCAGGGGCGTCGACTGCAGCGGGAAGTCGTCGAGCGCAGTCGCGATCGCGTTGGCGTTGATCTCGGCGCCCGAGGTCAGGTCACTGCGGCTCATGGGCGTCTCGGCGACGTCCTTGAGCGTGGGATCCGAGGCGCCGACCACGACGACCTTGTTGTCGAAGGTTCCGGGTGGGAACCGGCCGGTGAGGACACGCGAGAACGGGATCGACGGGTACGTGCCCGGGCCGCCCGCATAGTCGATCCAGGCGGTCGGGCCGCCCATCTGATCGGTTGTGATCCGCTTGCCCGAGGCGACCTCCGCGGTCACGATCGGGAAGGTCTTCATGTTCCCGACCTCGAACGGGACGCGGCGGCGCACGCCGTCCGAGTCCTCGCCGATCTGGGTGTTGCCGGCCCGCGCTCCGATGTCGTCGAGGACCTTCTGCCCGCCGAAGACCCCGCTGCGGCCCTGCGGGTCGGGCTGGCTGTCGGCGAGGACCACCTTGTCCGGCCCGGCGCGCGCGACGGCATTGATCAGCGCGTTGTCCTCCCTCGCCTTCGTGGGCTGGAGGAACTCGACGTCGTAGGCGATCGCCTTGGGGTTCTCGCGACTGACCGTGTCGATGACGCGCGCGTGCAGCGAGCGCGGGAAGGGGAAGCGCACGGGCAGCTCGCGGGACGTCGTGTCGTCGATCAGCACCAGGACGATGTCGTCCCGCGGCTTCTCGTCCCCGCGGATCGAGAAGCGAGTGTCGACGCTCGCCAGCTCCGTGTCGTGGAAGAGACCGGTCGCGTAGAGCAGCAGGGCGATTCCCGCCGAGGCGATCGCGACCGCCGCGAGCAAGTAGCCGTAGGCCCCGCCTTTGACCCTCTCCTTCATGTCCTGATCCCCGCCCCCTAGGCGGTTCCTGCAATCTATATCGGGGCGACTGGATTCGAACCAGCGAAACCTCCCGCCCCCAAAGCGGGCGCTCTGACCAGACTGAGCTACGCCCCGATCGAGCCGAGTCTAGCCTCAAACACCCACTCCTCCTGCAGCCGATCAATCCAGCCCTGGAGCCGGGCACGGAACAGGGTGTCGCTGGTGCGGACCGCGATCACCCCGTACCGACTTCGCCAGACCCGATTGCCGAGTCGGCCGCTGTTTGACTTCCGTAGGAGG
>DATIDP010000190.1:0-2884 GCA_035456265.1 Solirubrobacterales bacterium
AGTAGATCGCGTGCCCGGGTCGCCAGTCGGGAACAGCGCTCTCCGGCGTGGGTGGCTCCGCGGCCACACTGTCGACCGTCTCGAGCCCGAGAAGAAACCCTGCCATCCGATCCCCCCATCCGCTTTGAGGCCGGAACTCCGAGGTAGGCCGGGAGGTAGGCACCGCACGAGCATTCCCGGCATCCCTGGCACACCTGACCAATGGAGGAATGCGCCTTAGCGCGTGGTTGCGGAGGGTGTAGCTCCCCGGGTTGGACTCGAACCAACAACCCTCCGGTTAACAGCCGGATGCTCTGCCAATTGAGCTACCGGGGAACGGTGCTCGGCGGGCCGAATTGTAGCCGCGAGTCGGGCGGTGGCACGCTCGAGCTGCTGCTTCGTCATGCTCGAGCGGCCCTCGATCTTCAACCGCTTCGCCTGGTTGTAGAGCTGCTCCTTCGTCCGGCCGCTGCCTCTGCTGCTGCCGGATGACGAGCGGCTGCGGCTCGAGGACGAGCCGCTCCGGCCGCGTGAGCTTCCGCTCGAGGACCGCGCCCGGCTCGCGCTCTTCGACGTGCTGCGCGAGGACCCCGAGCCCGACCGGCTCTTCGACCCCGAGGCGCTGCCCCGCCCCGAACGATTCGATCCCGCGCTCGAGCGCGAGCTCCGCGAGCTCGAGCTCCGCTGCTGCTGCTCCTGCTCGCCGGGCTCGCCGTCTCCGTCGCTCAGGAGCTTCTTCGCCACGGTGACCGCCGCGGGAACCGCGATTCCGACCGCGGCGCCGGCGAGCGCCTTCTTCCCGGTCGACATCCCGGCCTGATCGCTGTCGTTGTCCATCTCGATCCTCCTCCGTTTCGTCGTCGTGGTCGCTCAGGTGCCTCCGCGGGCTTCGTTGAACGAGTCGACGAAGCGCGGGACGATGCGGTCGCGGAGGATCTCCGGCCCGTGCTGGGCCACGTACTCGCCGGCCGCGCCGGCGGCGTCCTCGGCCGCGGGTATCAGCGCGTCGCGCGCCGCCTCCCAGCCGCCGGAGAGGACGGAGCTCAGCACCGAGCCCTCGCTGTCCTGCTTCTGCGGCGAGCCGCCGTTGCTGGAGCTGCCGTTCGAGCCGCCCCGGCCGGACATGACCTTCCGTGCCGCGAGCGCGGCGGCGCCCGTCGCCGCGGCAGCCGCCACGGCCTTCACCGCGGTGCCGGCACCGCTCCCGCCCGACTGGCTCTCCGAGCCGGACTGCTCCTGCTGCTCCTGCTGTTCGTTGTTCTCGTCAGCCATCTCCCCACCTCCGGTTGCTATGAGCGCGCCTTGGCGCGCGAGGAGGAGCCGCTGCCGCTGCTGCTCCCGGACTGTCCCTTGAGCTCGTTCAGCCGGCCCATCAGGGCCTCGTTGACGGTGCTGAAGGTTCCCGCCGCCTCGTCTGCGTGCTCGCTGATCTGGTCGGCGATCTGGACGAGCTTGTCGAAGCTCGCGTTGTCCTTCAGCTCGCTCCGGAGCTGCTCGACGAGGTGCGAGAGGTCGTCTGCGACCTGCTCGACGTCTTTCAGTGATGCCATCGTGGGGCTCCTTTCTTGGATGATGTCCCTGGCCTATTTCCCCCCGGCCGGTTTTCATGCAGGGCTACAGCGGGTCGCCGCGCGGGCCGAGATCGAAGCTCACTTCGTTCTGGCCACCGACCTACTGCGTCGGCCCTCGCACCCCGCGGTGAGGCTTCATGAACGTCTCGCCGGGCAGCTCTATCGGCTGCTCGCCGAAGGTGCGGAGACGGCGCTCGTCACACCGGAGGCCGTTCTTCGGATGCGCGGTCCAGTCGCAGCCTGATCGTCAGGAGCTCGATCTTCTTCAGCAGGTCGATCTTGACCTCGCCGGTAATCACGTCCTTCTGTCTTCGGGCGAGCCTGGCTGCCGTGATCGCGCCCGTCGCCGCACCGGCGACCGCCCCGACCCCCAGCACAGTTCGAAACGGCGTCTGCCTCAGATAGTCGGCGACCAGCTTCCCGGTCGGAACACGGCCTTGCAACACGTTCAGCGGAGTACCTTCCATGTCCCGCGAGCTCATACCGTCTGACCCCCGCCCGTTCTCTGCGAGGGCTTGGCGCCGTTTCTCGCGCTCCACACGACGCTTCGCCGCGGTGCTTCTGTCATCGCTCACGTTGTCAAGTTCCTCCTCGTGTCCATTGCTCGCAGCCCCCCTCGTCCGCGTGGAGCCGCGCTCTCCGGTTTCCCTCGACCGGCCTCTCGAAACTGCCGCACTCTTGGCCGTTGCTCCGGCTCGTGACTCCGCCTCGCTGCTGCCGTCAGCTTTCATCGAACCGGCCAGGCGCTTGTCGACGAAGACGTCGCGGTAGCGCCCGCCCGGCTCCATTTGCCCGGGCACTCCGCGCCGTGTCTGCCGGCGCGCCAGCCGTACGCGGTCGCCCTCGACCTCCGTTCGGGTATCGGGCGGGACGCGTGCAACCAGGCTTTCGGCACGAAGGCGGGTGCTGATTTCGAGATCCGGTGCGGTCAAGACGAGCGAGAGCTGCTCCGCATGCGCTTCGTTCGCGAAGTGCGCTTGTTCGTGCTCTTCGGCGCCGAACGACCACTCCCTGACTTCTTGCCGCTCGCACGCGCTGAGCCGCGCTTGGATCCCCGCTTCGTCTTCCGTGTGCCGCGCGTCGAGCCACCGGCCCCGCCAGCGTTCCCGCCACCTGCTGCAGGTGCGGCGGCAGCTCCGGCAGCTCCTCCCGCTGCCTGGTCGAGAGCCTGGGCGGCGCCGCCCGCCGCCTGCCCCAGGTCGCCGACCGCTTGGCCCGCTGTTTGCGCGAGTCCTTCGCCGGCGCCTCCGAGCTGCTGACCGAGGCCGGCGACGCCCTGTCCCAGGCCCTGGCCGACGCCGCCGACCGTCTGGCCGAGACTGCCGCCGAGTTGA
>DATIDP010000191.1:0-5859 GCA_035456265.1 Solirubrobacterales bacterium
GATCGAGATTGGGGCCCTGGACCCGCTCACTGCGATTGGCGGTGCCCTCCGCGCCGGCCGGAGTGAGCGTGTGACAGCCGGAGCAGCGCTGGGCGAAGATCTCGGCGCCGGGGTGGGTCGGGTCGTCGCTGGGGACCTGGATCCCCTGAGTTCCGCAACCCGTGGCGGCCGCGACCGCGGCAACAGCGATCAGTAGGAGAGCCCCTCGCACGCGGCGGGATCATATGGAACTGGTTCGAGGCCAGATTCCCCGGCGGCGGCATCCGCGAGCGTGAATGACCCCGTCCGCCGTCTAGGTTTCACGCATGGCCGGCGACGGGGTCAGCCCCGAGGAGTTTCGGAGCGTGCTGAGCGCGTACGCCACCGGGGTGACCGTCGTGACCGCGGTCGGTGAGCAGGGGGCGTCCGGCGCCACGGCGAACGCGGTCACCTCGCTGTCCCTCGAGCCGCCGATGATGCTCGCCTGCCTGGATCGTGGCTCTCGCACTCTCACCTCCGTCCGGGCGCAGGGCCGCTTCGGTGTCAATGCGCTGGCCGCGGGACAGGCGGACCTGGCCCGGCGCTTCTCCGGTAAGCACCCCGAGCCGGAGAAATGGAACGAGGTCGAGTGGACCGAGCGGCAGGGCCTCCCCCGGCTCGATGGCGCTCTGCTGTGGGTCGCCTGCGAGCTGCGTGACCTGATCGATGGCGGGGACCACCTGATCCTGACCGGGAACGTGATCGAGGCGGAGGCGAGGGAGGGGCAGCCCCTCCTCTTCCACCGCGGCGATTACCGGGACCTGCTCGCGGAGTCCTAGTGGCCGGTCGCCGGCTTCGACGAGGCGGCCGGCGTGCCTTCAGGGCCGCGTGGCCCGATCCTGCTCACCGAACGGCCGAGCCTGCGGACCAGCATCGCGGGCAGGGCGATGGCGGCGGCCAGGAGGCCGATGGCCAGCAGCGGAACGGCGAGCGGGAGCACCGCGACGAGGGTGAGGATGAGGATCGGCAACGCGAGGGGGGCGAGCGCCATCAGCAGGATGCCCCCACCGACGGTCCACTTCCACACCTCATCCAGGCTCTCGGCCCGTGTCCGGGCCCTGATCTCGGCGTCCATGACGGCTCCTTTCGTCGTTCTGTGGGGGAGACGAAATCGCCGGGTGGCGTGTGACAGGGCAACACCGGCAATGAAGGGGGCCGGAGGCGGCGCCGCCGGATGGCGCTTGGTGCCGGCCCTCGGCGCGTACCGCGAGTTAGCGCCGAGTGCTCAATTCAGCGCCCGAAAGAGGGCGTTGACAAGCGTGCGGCTCCCGTCGATCTGAACCGCTCCGCTCTCCACCGCCCTCCCCAGCCGGTCTTTCCCGAAGACGATTCCCGCGATCGTCCCGGGGTCGCTGCGAATGAGCGCATCGGGACCCTCGGCCTCGCCGCGGGCTGCCTGAAACTCCCCCTCTTTCACTGAGATCCTGAAGGGCATCTCCCCCAGGCGGAGCTCATAGGAGGCTTCGAACCCGTCCGCCTTCTCCGGCTGGAATGTCGCCTTGAGGGCCAGGACGAGCGAGTCGGGCCCCATCTCGGCATCCCGCGGGAACGAGGGCGACCGGCTGGCCCAACGCCCGAGCGCCAGGACCGCAGGCTCGAGCTCCCGGCCCCATTCGGTGAGCTCGTAGACCTGGGCCGCCGCCGGCGGCGCGAGCCTGCGCCTCCGGACGATCCCGGACTCCTCCAGCTCGCGGAGGCGCTGGCCGAGCACGTTGGGACTGATGTCGGGGATGCCGGCGCGCAGGTCGGTGAAGCGCTTCGGCCCAAGCAGCAGCTCGCGCACGACGAGCAGCGCCCAGCGCTGCCCGAGCAGGTCGGAGGCGTGGGCGATGCCGCAACCGTCGAGCTTCGTCCGCGTGCGAGCCATGGCGCCAGTCTATCGGCCATTAATCCTTAAATACAATCGATGAGTCATGTTTTAGGACTATTTGGTACGGTAGATCAGCGATATGAGAGACCGCGAACGGCTTGAAAGGAGAGAGGGATGAATCTCCCGGACGTGGTATCGCAGGAGGAGTGGGAGGCGGCGAACGACCGCATCCTCGCCAAGGAGAAGGCCCTGACCAGGGAGAGCGACGCGCTCGCCGCCGAGCGGCGCCGCCAGCCCATCATGCGGGTCGAGAGGGAGTACGAGTTCGAGGGCCCGAATGGCACCGCCGGCCTGCTCGACCTCTTCGACGGCCGCCGCCAGCTCTTCGTCTACAGCTTCATGTTCGGGCCGAATCAGGACGCCGGGTGCGACGGCTGCTCGATGGTCGTCGACCAGCTCACCCATCCGGCCCATCTCCATGCACGCGACACGAGCTTCGCCCTCGTCTCCCGCGCTTCCTACGAGAAGCTCGAGCGCTACCGAGAGCGAATGGGGTGGGATGTCCCCTGGTACTCCTGGGGCGGCAACACCTACGGCGTCGACCTCGGCCTCTCGCCGGCCGAGCCCGAGCCGGGCACCTACCAGGACGGCGAGATGTTCGGCCTCAACGCCTTCTTCCGCGAAGGCGACGAGATCTACCGCACCTACTTCACGAGCTGGCGCGGGCTCGAGGTGATCGGCCCGGTGTGGAGCTACCTCGACCGCTCCCTTCTCGGCCGCCAGGAGTCCTGGGAGGACTCGCCCGACGGCTGGCCGCAGACGGCGCCCTACGAGTGGTGGCGCCGGCACGACGAGTACGAGGAGAACTCATGAGCGAGCGCGACGGATTCCAGCCCGGCGTCCCCTGCTGGGTCGAGACCTGGCAGAACGACTCGAACGCCGCCACCGACTTCTACCGCCGCATCTTCGGCTGGGAGACCAACACTACGGCGTCGACCGACGACGGAGGCACCTTCCAGGTGTGTCGTCTCCGCGGCCGTGACGTCGCCGGGATCGGCTCGCCGATCCCAAAGGGAGCGCCGCCCGTGCCGACCTGGACGACCTTCATCCAGGTAGAGGACGCGGCGGACACCGCCAGAAAGGTGACGGACGCCGGGGGCGCCGTGGTCGTCGAGCCGTTCGCGAGCCTCGAGGGCGGACGGCTCGTGATCGCGGCGGACCCGGCCGGCGCGGCCTTCGCGGCCTGGGAGCAGGCCGCCCACCGGGGCGCCCGAGTGATCAACGAGCCCGGGGCCTGGGCGATGAGCATGCTCGTCACCCCAGACCCCGAGGCGGCGGTGCGCTTCTACGGCGACGTCTTCGGCTGGAGCACCAGCGCCTTCGCCCTGGGCGACGAGGAGATCACGATGTTCACCCTGCCTGGCTACCTCGGCGGCGAACCGGAGCAGCCGGTCCCTCGCGACGTGGTCGCGACACTCGCACCTCCGGGCGCTGCCGATGGCGCGCCGCCTCACTGGAGCGTCGACTTCTGGATTCGCGACCCCGATGAAGCCGCCCGGATCACCACGGAGATGGGTGGGCAGGTGCTCGCGGGCCCCTTCGACCTCCCGGACATCGGGATGCGGCAGGCGACGCTCGCCGACCCGCAGGGCGCGACCTTCACGATCACCCGGCCGCCCGGCCTGGCCTGAGCCCCCTGGCCCGGGGCAGACGGCCGCCTAGAAGGCGGAGCTCGTCCCCGCCGCGCGCAGCGCCAACAGGAAGATCACCAGGCAGGCCGTGGCCATGATGCCGGTGTCGCGGCGGACGATCGCCATCGCGATCTGTGTCTGGCGCTCCGGGGGCAACGAGTGGATGTCGAGGTCGCCGAGCTCGGCCGACGCCGAGCCGAGCCGGACCACCTCGGCCAGAAGGGAGACCACCAGCGGCAGAACGCCGTAGAGGATGTGCAGCTCGGAGGCGTGATGGCCGGTGAAGACGAGCAGCAGCCCCAGGAGCGCCTGGAGGAGCACGGTCGCCTGGGCAACGCGCAACGCGTACCAGAACCCGGTCGACGGCCGCCGCTCGAGCCATGAATGCCCGCCCCAGATCCCGGCGACCAGGTTGGCGGCGATCAGGCAGATCCCGACGACGAGATGGACTTCCGGCACGGCCGCGGCAGCTTAGGTCAAGTCCGCCAAAAAGGGTCGGGATTTGGCTTGCTGATGCGGAAAAGCACTATGTAACATCTTGATACAAAGTACGGGGCAAGTGGTATAAGACCGAACGGATCGTGCTCCAGTCCTATCTCCCCGTCCTTGTGTTCGCCGGCCTAGGGATCGTCGTGGGGGGCGCCTTCGCACTGCTCAACGGGGTCATCGGTCCTCGGCGTCCCAACCCGATCAAGCGACAGCCCTACGAGTGCGGGCTCCCCTCCCACATCACCCGCACCTTCCGGTTCGGCGTGAGCTTCTACATGATCGCGATGCTCTTCATCCTCTTCGACATCGAGGTCGTCTTCCTCTACCCGGTCGCCGTCCTCGTCCATGCGACCAAGAGCGTCTTCGTGCTGGTGGAGATCCTCGTCTTCGTCGCGCTGTTGCTCGTCGCCCTGGTCTTCGTCTGGCGTCGAGGAGCGCTCGATTGGAAGTAGAGCGGGAGAGCCTGCGAGCACGCCAACTGCGCGCCCGCGACCTGCTGCGGGGGGACCTGGAGGGCAGAGACCTGGAGCAGCACGTCGAGGAGCGCCTGCTCACCACCACGCTCGAGAACGCGCTGAACTGGGGACGGGCGAACGCCATCTTCCCAATGACCTTCGGCCTCGCCTGCTGCGCGATCGAGCAGATCTCCCTGGTCACCTCGCGCTATGACATCGCCCGCTTCGGGGCCGAGGCGTTCAGGGCCACGCCGCGGCAGGCGGATCTGTTGATCCTCTCGGGCCGGGTGTCGATCAAAATGGCACCGGTCGTCCGCCGGGTCTACGACCAGATGCTCGAACCGAAGTGGGTCATGGCGATGGGAGCGTGCTCGTCGTCCGGGGGCATGTTCGCCAACTACGCCGTGGTCCAGGGGGCCGACAAGTTCATGCCGGTCGACGTCCACGTCCCGGGCTGCCCGCCGCGGCCGGAGGCCGTTCTGCACGGCCTCAACAAGCTGCAGCGGCTGATCCGCGGCCAGCCCGACCTCGGCTGGCGCCAGCGCTACAACGCCTTCGGGACCGAGGAGTGGGCGCGCCTCGAGACCGGCGAGCCCACCCCGGAGGCGATCGAGCGGGCCGCGCTGGCGGTCGCGCCGAAGCACTCGGAGACGGGGGAGCGCGGGATCGAGGTGCCAGGGACGGAGTCGGATGCCTGACGCGCCCGGCCTCGAGCTGATCGCCCAGGGAATCGAGGAGGTACGGCAGGGGACCGTCATCGAGACCTCCTTCGAGCACGACCGCGCCACGCTCATCGTCAACCCCGAGAACGTCCTGCACGCGCTCACCTGGCTGCGCGATACGCCGGAGCAGGGCTACCGCTTCCTCTCCAGCCTGCACGCCGCCGACTACCTGCCGGCCAGCCCGCGCTTCGCCATCCACTATGAGCTGATCTGCCGCGAGCGGGTGGAGCGGATCAACGTCAAGGCCCTGCTCGAGGACCCGGCCAGCGGCGAGACCAATGGCGCGAGCTCCGACGCCGAGAGGCTGCCCGAGATCGACTCCTGCGTGGCGCTCTACCCCACGGCCGACTTTCAGGAGCGCGAGGTCTACGACTTCTTCGGCATCGTCTTCCGCGGCCACCCTGATCTGCGCCGCATCGCGATGCCGGAGAACTACGTCGGCTGGCCCCAGCGACGCGACTTCCCGATCGGGGGCGAGCCGGTGCTGTTCACCCATAACGAGATCGAAGCCCCGAGGTGGTTCGAGTAATGGCCGACGACGTGCTCAGGGATGAGGCGGAGATCACCGAGCGCGGCGTCGACCCGCTCACGGAGGACCCCTCCGCCGCCCTGGCCGACCGGGTCGAGGAGATTGCCGAGGGCGAGCTCCAGGGCCCCGGCCTCGAGCCCGAGCA
>DATIDP010000192.1:0-2619 GCA_035456265.1 Solirubrobacterales bacterium
CGCGCTGCGCGCCCGGCTCGATCGGTAGGAAGGTTCAGCGGCTACTCGTCCTCGGACTCGTCGGTGTCCGCCGCGGCGGCCACCGTCTCCAGGCGCGGCATCATGCGCTCGAGCCGGTCCTGGCAACGCACGCACGTGGTGACCTCGGGCATGGCGCGGAGCCGGGCGGGCGCGATGGCCTCGCCGCACTCCTCGCAGACCCCGTACTCTCCACCGCGCAGCCGCTCGAGCGCCTCGGCCAGCTTGTTGGCGCGCTCCACGAGCAGGCTCCGGGTGGCGAAGCTCATCTCCCGGTCCTCGTTGACCCGGATCACGTCCACCTCGTCGGCAAGCGGCGAATCACCCCGACCGCCCCCGAGCTCTTCGAAGGTCATCACGCCACCCATGTGCCGGATCCGCTGCACGGTGTGGCTGAGCTCTCTCTCAAGGCGCTTCTTGATCTCGTCCATCGTCCTGTCTCCCTCCTGGGCTCCGGACCGAGTCGATCCGGACCGCCCGGCTGGGCGTCCCGTGCTGCAAGGCCTATGCCCGGGTGCCTCAGGACAGAGACGGCCCAAAAGGCTCAATATTCGCTGAGATCTAGGACCGCAGGCCACGGCGCGGGGCAAATTGCCCTAGGTCGAGTGGGAAAATTCGGCACTGAGTGTGTCAATTATGGGTGGGGGACCCGCGAATGCTCGTGGCGGGGCGGCGAAGTCCCGCGGCGAGCGGGCTTTCAGGCGAGCGGGGTGCGCCCCTGGCGGGAGGCTCTCAGCAGGTCGCCGAGGGTCTCCACGCCCCGCCCCTTGAGCACGGCCAGCAGCCGGACGAGGATCTCGGCGGCGGTGAGCGCATCCCCGAGGGCGGAGTGCCGCCCCACCACCGGGACCCCGAGCCGGCGGGCGGCGGCCTCGAGGCTGTGATCCGCAGCGGGACCGTGAACGCTCCGGGACAGAAGCCGGGTGTCGAGGACCGGTCGCGCCGTCAACGGCTGAAGGCCCAGTCGAACCACCTCCGGCGCAAGGAACTCGAGGTCGAACGCCACCTCGTGCCCGACCAGCACCGCGTCGCCAGCAAAGGCGAGGAACGCCGGGAGCACCACGTCCAGCGAAGGCGCTCCGGCGAGATCGGCGTCGGTGATCCCGTGGAACCGGACGCTCTCGGGTGGCACGGAGCGCCCCGGGTGAACGAGCGCATCGAACGTCTGCTGGCGCTTCACCTCCATCCCGGTCACGCGCACGCCGGCAATCGAGACCACGCGGTCTCCGGCCCCGGGGCGCAGGCCGGTGGTCTCGGTATCGAGGACCACGAAGCTCAGCTGGTCGAGACGACGCTGGCGTCCCGGGGGCCCGACGTGGCGCTCCACCTCGTCGAGGAGAGAGAAGTCGTAGAGATCGGGCCGCACGGGGCCGGGGACGTGGGCGGCGGTGCCGGAGCGCAACCCGACACCGACGAGCCGAGGTAATGGCCGGTCCAGGCTGCCGGCCGCCGGGGGACCGGATTCGGGATCGTTCGATGGGTCGTGGATGGGATCCCTCAGGACGAGCACGAAGCCAGTCACGCTCCCCTGGTCCAGGACGGGCGCCAGGATCGCGTGGAGCGCCACGCCGGCGGCCGTCTTGACGACCAATCGTTGCGGGCCTGCCGCCGTCGAGGCCCGTCCGGTGAGTGATGGCCCGAGGGAGTCGCACCCGACGAAATCCGAGACCGGTGCGCCTAGAAGCCCATCGCCCTGGTTCAGGAGCCGGCGGGCGGCCGGATTGGCGAGCGCGATTCGTCCGTCCGGCCCGGCCACCACCACGCCATCGGCCAGGCCGTCGAGGACGACGGTCAGCCGGGAGTGCTCCGTCCGGAGGGCTCGGGTCTCGACCTCGAGGCGCTCGGCCAGTCCGTTGCGGGCGAGCCGAAGCCGATCCGCCAGGCGGTTGATCTCACGGGCGAGGGCCTCCAGCTCGTCGCCGGTCCGGACCTCGAGCCGATGCTCCGGGTTGACGGTCGCCATCAGCTCCGCGCCGTGGCGCAGGGCCTCGATCGTCCTGACCAGCGAGGCCCCGAGCCCGTGTGCGACCAGAGCCAGGTAGGCCATCAAGGCGGCCAGCCCCACGAGCACGGCGGTGAGCAGCGCGCGCGGCTCGTCGAGAAGGCCACGGCGGTACAGGACCAGGAGGACGAGGCCGGCCACTACGGTGGGCGGGGCAAAGAGGCCGAGCACCGCGAGGGTCATCTTTCGCTCGAGGCGCATCAGGTCACCTGGGAGGCCTGGAAGCGATCGTCGAGATGGCGCTGGAGCCACGCGATGCTCCTGAAAGCTTCCTTCAGGAGTAACCGGTCCGCCTTGCCCAGCGCCCAGGGCTCGACGAAATCGTCCGGCTCTCGCCCGGCGCCCAGGCACGCCAGGTGGCGCGCCAGTCGGAGGCGGGTCACCACATCGTAGGCGTCCGAGATCTCGGTGACCTCGGCCGGCGTGAAGATGCCGTGGGCGCCCGCCGCCGCTAGCCGATCCAGCGTGTTGGTGTCCGGCGCCCCGATGGAGAGCGCGTAGACGCGCACCGCCTGCGCGACGGGAAAGACGCCGCGGCCCTTGACGTCCAGCGCCTGGCGATGGTCACCCGCTCGCTCCACGACGAAGCGGCCGAACCA
>DATIDP010000193.1:0-4388 GCA_035456265.1 Solirubrobacterales bacterium
CTCGGTGACGGAGTTGTCGCCGAGGTAGCGAAACTCGAACGCCAGATCCGCGTTCGTGCAGCCGTAGTGCTCGGCGTGGCCGGCCTCGTGGAAGAGCGCCGCGTAGTCCTCGCGGCCGCCGATCGGGGGCATGACCAGGTAGACCTCCGCCGGGACCCGAGGCGTGGAGCAGAACGCGCGGGGGCTCTTGGTCGGCCGCGTCTCGGTGTCGAGCATGACGTTCGACTGGGCCGCGAGATCGATCCCGAGCCCGGCGAGCGTCTCGCGCAGCGCCGGGACCATTCGCTCGCCAGGAAAGAGCCCGTCGAGATGCGGCGCGCGAAAGAACCGGGCGAGGTCCGAGCGCCCCAGCTCGCCGAGTCGAACACCCACCGTCCGCTCGAGCTCGGGATCGACGGTCGCCGCGTACGCGGGCTCAGTGGCCTCGGCGAACCGCTCCAGCTCTCCCGCCAGAGCCCTCAGGTCGAGCGCCCTGACGTCCTCGTAGGCATCGAGGTAGGAGAGCCAGCCCAGCTCGGTGCAGGCGGCGTGCACCGCCTCCAGCGCCTCCAGGTGAAGCGGGTTGAGCCGCTCGGCCAACGCCGCGTTGCGGGCCGCCTCGATCTCCTCCCGCCGTTCGCGGTCCTCCTCGTTCGCCTGGACCACCGGCGCCATCCGGTACGGAATCGATTCGCCGTCGACCTCGATCTCGAGAGAGGCCTCGAGCTCCGCCAGCCGGGCCTCCGCCGCGCGCGTGAGCGAGCCCAGGTGACCGTCAAGCGCGAACTGGTGGAGGTAGCGCAGGCGGGCCTCGTCCTCGCCCTCGCGGGCGCGCCGCGCCTCGGCCACGCGCTCGACGGCATCGCGCCCGAAGAGAGGCTCGTGTCGCTGGTAGATCGGCTCGATCTCGAGATCGGGCTTGTGCCCGGCGAGGTGCAGGTAGTACTCGCGGTCGATCTCCTCGAGGAAGAGCTCCGCGTCCCGCCGGTACCGGTCGAGGTCCCAGGCCATGAGCGGCTGCAACGATAGGCCGGCGATGGCCCAGGACATCAGCACGGAGGAACGGCCCGTCCATGAGACGCAGGAGCGCCCGCGCCGCGGCGAGGTTCTCGAACTCGATGTCGAGTCCCTGGCCTACGGCGGCAAGGGGATCGCGCGTCGCAACGGCTACGTCGTCTTCGTCGCCGGCGCCCTGCCCGGCGACCGGGTCCGCGCCGAGGTCACGAAGGCGAAGCGCGGCTACGCCGAGGCGTCGACGCGCGAGATCGTCCGTCCCTCGCCCGACCGGCTTCCGCCCCGCTGCGACCACGGCGGCGAGCCCTGCCCGGGGGCGCCGTGGCAGTCCCTGCCCTATGAGCAGCAGCTCCGCCACAAGCGGTCGCAGGTCCGGGACGCACTGGTCCGCCTCGGCGGGCTCGAGGGCTTCGAGCTCGAGGAGATCGAGCCGGCGCTCGAGCAGTGGCGCTACCGAAACAAGCTCGAGTACTCCTTCGGCGAGCGCGCCGGGGAGCTGGTCCTCGGCTTCCACGCCCGCGGCCGCTGGGACCTGGTCATCGACGCGGAGGATTGCCGGCTCGCCTCGGAGCGCAACAACGCCCGCCGCAACGAATTGCGCAACTGGGCTCGGGCGCAGGGGCTGCCGGCCTATGACCGCCGCGCCCGTGAGGGCATTCTCAGAAACCTCGTCATCCGCGAGGGCCGTCGTACCGGCCAGCTGCAGAGTCGTCTGGTCACCTCGCCCGCCGAGATTCCCCGCCCGCCGGTCGACCTGCACACGATCGTCGAGGGAAGCGGCGGCGGCACCGACGGGCCCACGGGCGTGCTCGGCCAGGAGTACCTCGAGGAGGAGCTCTGCGGACTGCGCCTTCGCATCTCCCATGGCGCGTTCTTCCAGACGAACACCGAGATGGCCGAGCGCCTCTACGGCATCGCCGCCCGGATGGCCGGCCTGACGGGACGGGAGCGCGTCTTCGACCTCTTCTGCGGCATCGGCACCCTGGGGCTCAGCCTCGCCTCGGGAGCCGCTGAGGTGTGGGGGGTCGAGATCGTGCCCGAGGCGATCGTGGACGCCGAGGAGAATGCTCGTCGCAACGGGATCGAGAATGCTCGCTTCCGCGCAGGGGACGCGCGCAAGGAGATCCGGCCACTGCTCGACGAGGCGGGGCCGCCCGACCTCGTGGTGGTCGACCCACCGCGCGCGGGGCTCTCGAAGAAAGTGGTGCGCCGCCTGATCGAGTGCGACGCCCCGCGCATCGTCTACGTCTCCTGCAACCCGACGACGCTCGCCCCGAACGCCGCGCAGCTCTCGGAGGCCGGCTATAGGGTGCGGCGCGTCAAGCCGGTGGACATGTTTCCCCAGACCCCCCACATCGAATGCGTGGCGCTGCTGGAGAAGGCGCCGTGAACCGCGGGTTCGGCGTCACGGCGGGCCTGGATCCGGAGATCGCGAGCCCGCTCGCCGGGCGCTGTCAGGAGCTCGGCTACGGCTCCATGTGGTCGAACGACCACCCGGGCGCGAAGGGGCTCGAGACGCTCGCTGAGTACGCGAGGGGCGCCGACAGGATCGACCTTGGCGTCGCGGTCATCGCCCTGGACCGCCAGTCCCCCGAGGAGATCGCCTCCGACGTCGAGCGCCTCGGCCTCGATCGCGAGAGGCTCTGGCTCGGACTGGGAGCCGGGTTCACCGAGAAGCCGCTGACCACGATGCGCGAGGCCCTGCCCGGGCTCCGCGAGGCGCTCCCCGGAATCCGCCTGGTGCTCGCCGCCATGGGCCCGAAGATGTCCGCGTTCGGAGGGGCGGAATGGGATGGCGTCTTCTTCAATTGGATGACGCCCGAGTTCGCCGCCCAGGCGCGTGAGCGGGTAGAGGGCGGAGCGAGGGAGGCGGGCCGGGAGCCGCCCCCGATCTTCGGCTACGTCCGCACGTCGGTCGGCGCCGACGCGGAGGGCAGGCTCGCCAAGGACGAGTCCTTCTACCGCGACCTGCACCAGGGCTACCGGCGCCACTTCGATCGCCAGGACGCTCCCGCGGGAACGGTCGGAGTTGCGGCTGAGAACGCAGGCGTCGCGCAGGAGCAGCTCTCGCGCTACAGGGCCCTCGACACGGTCGTCGTACGGGCGCTGGCCAGCGCCACGTTCGAGGACATGTCTGCGCTCGCGGAAGCCGCGGCCCCAGGCGTCTGATCGGCCACGCCCGGTCGCAGCCCGGCGCTACCCCTCCAGCTCCTCCTCGTCCTCGGCGAGGGGAACGACCTCGGCGGCGCAGATGGTGCAGAGGACGCGGCCCCCGGGCGGCCCCTCCGTGAGGGCCGTCTGCTTCTCCGCGTCCGTGAGCTGCGCGCCGCAGTTGTCACAGCGGTCCGGCAGCTCCTCGATGGTGCGTTCCTCCAGCTCCACGGGCCCAGTGTATTCCCGACCGTCGCCGCGTTATGGCCGCTGCCGAACCTAGTAAGGCGGAAGCTGGTCGTACCAGTCACCGAGGACCCTGAACGCCGACCAGAAGCGCTGCTTCGCGTCGTCCGTGTCGAGCGAGTCGTCGATGTCGGGCACATAGAGCGCGTCGATCGTCGGCGTGAGGCGCTGGACCTCCCCCTCGCGGGCCTCGATCGGCTCGGCTAGGGGCAGCTCCAGGTCGTTGAGGGTGTGCAGCGCCTCCTCTCCCATGACGACGACCATGCGCGGCTGGACGATCGCGATCTCCTCGGCGACCCTCGCGACGCACGTCTCAGAGGCCTGGCTCGGATCGGTGAGCGGGCACTTGGCGCAGAGCGTGCCGAAGACGACGATCGGGTCGATCGCGAGCCGCTTGAAGCTCTTCATCAGCGCGTTTCCGGCGCGGCCGTAGAAGGCGACCCCCTCCTCGATCTCGGAGGGCGTGGCGGAGCCCTTGAGCATCACGATGTCGGCCTGCGGGTGGCCGGAGCCCTGCACCGGCATCACGTTGCCGCGCGGGCAGTCGGCGCATTCCGAGAGCTCCCGACCGAGGTCGTTCAGCTCACGGATCGCGCGCTCGAGGTACTTCTCGCGGATCTCGTCGTCGGTTATTGATGACACGGCGCCCTGCCTCTTCTTCGGCCCCGGCCCGGCCCCTTGCGGGTGCATCAACTCTTGCTCGCCGAGTGCCGTCGATTGCGCGCGCCCCGACGGCCGTCGCGGGCCGCCAGAGACCTTCCTCCCCGGCCTCCGCTCGTCTGCAGGAACTTGAGCGCCTGGACATAGGCGAGGTTCTTGTGCTTGCGGACGATGTCCGCCTCCCGCATCGATTCGAGAAACTCTCGAGCGCCCTCGAAGTCCCGCAACCGGATCTTGACGCTGCCGAGTCCCTGCGCGACATGGCTGTCGGACCCGGCCCCCGGGACGATGCGGTACTTGCGGGCGAACCTCACCGCCTCCTCGTTGAACGCGGAGAG
>DATIDP010000194.1:0-3818 GCA_035456265.1 Solirubrobacterales bacterium
TCCTCCTCGCTGGCGAAGTAGCCGATGAAGACGGCGGTCGACTGTGAGTCGTCGATCAGCAGCTGGAATCCGGTCGAGGGCACTCCCTCGGGCGGCCCGTCGCTCTCGTTGATGCGCTGCTCGATCTCGGCGATGCGCTCCGGACTGGCGTCGGTGAATCGAACGACACGTGCATACATCGAGGCCTCCCCTCGTTGGTGAAATCCGATCCTATGCGCCGTCGCGCCCGGAGCGCGGCCCTCAGTCCTCCGGGATCTCCCCCCTGGCAGCCGCGAGCGCGATGCGGAGCTCCTCCTCAGGACCCGAAATCTCGCCGTCGAGCTTTCCAGATAGCGCCGCCTCGAGCCCCCGGCCGAGCTCGGGACCCTGCGGGACGCCGGCCGCCAGCAGGTCCTCACCGGTGATCTCGAGCCGGACGTCGCGCCACTCGGCGGCGTAGCGGTCGAGCCATTCGGCGTCCAGGGCGCGGGCCACGAGAAGCTGAGCCGGATCCCATGTCTCCGCCAGGCGAACCGCCTCCGACGGGCGCTCGGGCGTCGCCGCAACGAGCTCGCGGATCTGAGGCAGCGGCCGGACGATCGCGAGCATCACGGCGAGCTCGCGATCGACCCAGTCCGACCAGGGAGGCTCGGAGGCGAGGCGAGCCACCTCGGCTACCCGGTCGGGCGCCTGGGGATCGAGGCTCGGCATCACCCCGAAGTTCACGATCAGCCGGAGCGCCGCCGCCGGATCGTCCTCGGCGGCGATCCGGCGCAGCTCGTTGTCGATGCGGTCCTCCGAGACCGTAGAGAGGTCGGTCTCGCGCAGCAGCCGCTCGGTCTCGGGCTCGAGCTCGAACCGGAAGCGGGCCGCATAGCGCGCCGCCCGCAGCGCCCGAGTCGGATCGTCGACGAAGGAGCGTTCGTGCAGAACCCGCAGAAGCCCCGCCCTCAGGTCGTCGAGTCCGCCGTGCGGGTCGAGCAGCTCCGGCTCCCCGCTCAGCGGAAAGGCCATTGCGTTGACGGTGAAGTCCCGCCGCGCCAGGTCCTCGGTGATCGCTGCCGGACGGACCTCCGGCAGCGCACCTGGCGCCGGATAGCTCTCGGCCCGGGCCCGCGCGATGTCGATCTGGACGTCACCCTGCTCCAGGCGGCCGGTGAGAAACAGTCCGCCCCGCTCCAGGCTGAAGCCGGAAAGGTCCGTGAGTGCCTCGGCGTCCCCCTCGATCGCGACGTCGAGATCGGCCACCTCGCGACCCAGCAGGAGGTCCCGGACGACGCCGCCGACCAGATAGGCGGGCACCCGCTCGGCGATCTGTCCCAGCTGATCGATCGCCCGCAACGAGTCGACCCGCTCGCCGAGCCGGTCCGAATCGATGTCGCTTGAGCCGGCCATTAGCGGCTTTCCTACCATGCGGCGCGATCAGGGACCTCTGGAACAACATCCGAGCGCGCGGCAGGAACCTCTGGGCGAACCACCGCCGGTTGACGATCGGCGTCGCTGCGGGACTCGTCGTGGCCGCGGTCGCCGGTGCCCTCGTCGCCTACAACGCCCTGAAGAGACCGGGCGACAAGTCCTGTCCGGCGCCGTGCACGCTCACCGCCACCACGCCGCAGCCCGTCAGCGGGCTCACCAACTGGCCCGTCTACGGGCTGAACGCCCAGCGGACCCGCTACCTCGACGCCCCGGACGTGAAGCCGCCCTTCTCGATCCGGTGGCGCTTCAAGGGCCGCAACCTGCTCGAGTACTCGCCGGTCCTGGTCGGCAACCAGATCTTCGGCGTCAACAACAACGGCATGGCCTTTGCGATTAAGGCGAGCACCGGCAAGGCGCGGTGGAAGCAGCAGATCGCGCATCTGAATGCCTCGTCCCCGACGTTCAGCGAGCACGTCATCTACGTCTCCAACCTGGAGCCTGGTCAGGTGGTCGCGCTGGCGCAGTCCGACGGCCAGATCCTCTGGAAGCACCCGCTTCCCGGGCGCAGCGAGTCATCGCCCCTCGTGGTCGGCAACAAGGTGATCGTCGGCTGCGAATGCAACACGGTCTACGCGCTCGACAAGGCGACCGGAAAGACGATCTGGGAGCGGCACGTGAACGGCGCGGTGAAGGCGGCGCCCGCCTACGAGAACGGGATCGTCTACATCGGCGACTACAGCGGCGAGATGAACGCGATCCGGGCCGGTGACGGCTCGATCAAGTGGCAGACCGGCTCTCAGGGCTCGGGCTTCGGCCGCTCGGGGCGCTTCTACGCCGCCGCCACCGTCGCCTACGGCCGCGTCTACGCGGGCAACGTGGACGGGCGCATGTACAGCTTCGACCAGCAGACCGGCGACCTGGTCTGGAGCCACTCGACCGGCAACTACGTCTACGCGGCGGCGATCGCCGCGCGAACCCCGGACACGCCGCCCACCATCTACTTCGGCTCCTACGACGGGACCTTCTACGCGCTCGACGCGCGCACCGGCGAGGAGCGCTGGAGCGTCCCGAATCTCGGCGCGATCTCGGGCGCCGCGAGCCTGATCGGCGACACCGCCTACGTGGCGGACCTGAAGACGACCTCGACCTACGGCTTCGACGTTCGCAACGGGCACAGGGTCTTCCAGTACTCCGACGGTGCCTACAACCCGGTGATCTCCAACGGCAAGGAGCTCTTGCTAACCGGCTACAAGACGCTCTACGCGCTGCGCCCGGGGATCGGCCCGGCGAAGGACGGGATCCTCCAGAACCAGCCGAAGGCGCCGGCGCCGAGCGGGCAGGCAACGACGGCGACAACGCCGGGCCAGCAGAAGAAGCCGAAGAAGTCGAAGTAGCCGGCTAGCTGCGGACCGGGATCCCGGCCTGCTCCATGCGCCGCTTGGCCTCGGCGATCGTGTGCTGCCCGTAGTGAAAGATCGAGGCGCAGAGAACCGCGTCGGCGTGACCGGCCTCGACCGCCTCGACCAGGTGGTCGAGCTCGCCGGCCCCGCCGGAGGCGATCACCGGGACGCTCACCGCCTCGGCCACATAGCGGGTGAGCTCGAGGTCGTAGCCGTCCGTCGTCCCGTCCCGGTCCATGCTGGTCAGGAGCACCTCCCCGGCCCCGAGCTCGGTGGCCTCCTTCGCCCAGGCCACGGCCTCGCGTCCCTCGACCCTGGTCCGGCCGCCGTGGGTGTAGACGTCCCACTCGGCGTCGCCGAAGTACCCGGGCGGCGCCTGACAGGTCGGTGACTCGTCTCCGGCCCCGCGCCGCCTCGCGTCGATCGCGATGACGACGCACTGGGAGCCGAAGACGCCGGCGAGCTCCGAGATCAGCTCCGGCCGGCCGAGCGCGGCCGAGTTGACCGACACCTTGTCCGCCCCGGCGTCGAGGACCGCCTGCGCGTCCTCGACCGAGCGGATGCCGCCACCGATCGTGAAGGGGATGAAGACGTTGTCCGCGGTGCGGCGTGCGAGCTCCACGATCGTGTCCCGGCTCTCGTGCGAGGCCGTGATGTCGAGGAAGACGAGCTCGTCCGCGCCCTCCGCGTCGTAGCGCTCGGCGAGCGCGACGGGATCGCCGGCGTCGCGAATGTCGACGAAGTTCGTGCCCTTGACGACCCGCCCATTGTCGACATCCAGGCAGGGGATGACGCGCTTCAGGACCATGCTTCGAGGTTAACGTTGCGGAGATGGCGGAAGACATCGTCGAGTTGTTCAGGCGAGGAGCCGAAGTCTTCGCACGCGGCGACGAGCAGGCCGCGCTGGAGATCGCCGATCCCGAGGTGGAGCTGGTCGCGCTCCGTTCCGCGACGGAGGGGACGTTTCGCGGACACGACGGGATTCGGGCGTTCTTCGCGGACAACCGGGAGAGCTTCGAGCTG
>DATIDP010000195.1:0-14229 GCA_035456265.1 Solirubrobacterales bacterium
CTGCGCCTTCGGCAGCTTCTCCAACGCCCCCTGGAACGTGCCCTGCGCGAGCTGGCGCCCCTATGGCCCGGAGAGCCCCTTCAACCGGCGCCTGCCCGCCTCCCCCCGCCTCGAGCCGAACTCGGCGGCGATCGTCGCCAAGACCCTGGGCTGGGGCAACAACGCCAACTTCTGGGGCGGCACGGCCGGCTCGGACGCCGACTGGGCGAACCCGGTCTACTACTCGAAGCCCAGCGACCCGGTGTTCGAGATCCACTGCTGGCGCTACGCCTGCCCCGAGCTCGAGGGCAGGCGGATCCACATCCCCCAGCGGGCCGAGGCCGCCCACTCCCTCGACGGCCACATGGCGGTCGTCGACCAGGCGCACTTCCTCGAATACGACTTCTCCCGTGCCGGCCCCCTGCCCGAGGGCGGTGGCCGGCTCGAGATCGCCTCCGGCGGCGCCACGGCGATCGGCACCCCGACCGCGGACGGCCGCTTCGGGGACTCGACCGCCTCCCTGCTCGGCCTGCTCGGCGGGATCATCCGCCCGGCCGAGCTCGAGGCCGGCAGGATCGACCACGCCCTGATCACCGGGGTCTACTGCTCAGGCGGCTCCGTCTGGCCGGCCGGCGCCAACACCGGGCGGCTCTGCTCGAGCCTCGGGATCTCCGATGTCGACGCGCCGAAGATCGGCCAGCACCTCTACCTGGCGATCTCGGACGCCGAGATCGACGCCCTCCCCGCCCCGGCCTGGCGCAAGGCGATCCTGCGCGCCTACGCCCACTACGGCGCCTTCGTCGGCGACACCACCGGGCCCGGCGGCAACCTCGGGATCGGGGCGGAGTCGACCCAGTCCTGGCTCAGCTTCGGCTACGCCGACCCCTGGGTGACGCTCGGCGAGCGATATGGCCTGCCCAGCTGGGAGGCGGGGGGCGCCCTGCGCTACCTCTTCGACGCTCGCCCGGGCGTCGACTGGGCGAGCCGCCTGCGGGTGCTCGATCCTTGCGTCTCGGGGGGGACGTGCTGATTGGCACGCCGCCTCCAGGTCAGAGCCCCGGCAATGTCCATCCGCGCCAGATACGAGTGGCCGAGGGACGTACCCGTGCGCGGGGGCCGCTCGGGGGCGCAACGATCAGCCCCCACAGGGAGTTGCCCAAGCTGAAGACACTGAAACCGCGATCGGGCAGCAGCGCCAGCGATGGTGCATCGGCGCCACCCTCCTCCTCTTCAGGACCATGGATCAGGACACTGCAGATTGCATCAACCAGATCACGGAGGTCCACCATCTCCCCGGCGCCTAGCCCCAGGCGTTGCGATCCCGGCTGGCGAGGCTGGGCTTCCAGCAGGAGCCCACCTCGCTCCTGTACGCCTGGCGCTGACAGCCGCGGCTAGCTTTACCGCGTGGCGCGAGAGCGCATCCTCTCCACGCTCCGCTATGGCGATTACCCGGAGTGGACCGAGCGGGTGGACATATTCGATCGCCAAGGTCTGTCCCTCCCGGCGTTTCTGCGGTCCCTGCTCGCTGAGGTGCGTCGCTACCCGGCCGTGATCCTGACCGGTACCTGGCGCGCGGATCAGATCGCCGCGATGCTGATCGCGCGGATGCGATCGCCGCCGCCCGTGATCATGAGCGACGCGAGCTGGAGACGCGGGCTGAACCCCCTCGACCGACTCGCCCGTGCCCCCGCGGTGCGCGCGATGCGCGGCCAGCACATGACGTTCTGCGTGCTCTCGAGCTGGGAGCTGGACAGGTTCCCCGAAAAGTGGGGGGTTCCCGCGGACCGCGTGCGGTTCACCCCCTTCTGCTTCACGCTTCGGGAGCCGGAGCTGGACCTCCCGGTGCGCGACGATGGCGGCGTCTTCGTCGGCGGAGGGCTGCGCCGTGGGCGCAGGCGGGATCCCTTGCGTGACTACCGGGCCCTGATCGAGGCGGCCCCCCGGGTGGAAGCGCCGATCACGATCGCCTCCAATGAACTGGACACCGTGAGGATGCCGTCCAACGTGCGCGCGGGCCCGGTGTCCAGGGATCGATTCGCGGAGCTGTTGAGGCAGGCCGGCGTCGTCGTCGTGCCGATACGGGGCGGGATCGATCGCAGCGCCGGGCAACAGACCTACCTGAACGCGATGGCGCTCGGCAAGCCGGTGATCGTGACGGACACGCCTGGAGTCCGCGACTACGTCGACGATCGCAAGACCGGACTGATCGTGCCGCCGGGAGACGCGGAGGCACTGATCGAGGCGATCACCTGGGTGCTCGACCCGGGCAATCGCGAGGAGGTGGAGCGGATGCGAGTTCGCGCTCGGGAGACCGCCCGAGCCCGGTTCAGCCGCCGCAACTACATCGGCCATCTACTGCGGGTCGTCGACGATGTTGCTAGGTCCCGAAGTTGACCGCGGCGGCCTCGGGTCCACGCGTAGCATCGGCCTGCTCGCCGAGCACCGGTCGGGCGGTGGAGCGTTCGAACGCCTCCAGGATACGGAGCACCATGTCGACGCTTTGCACAGGATGCTCGCCGATGGCGGTCTCAGCGGCGAGGACCAGTCCATGCGCCCCGTCATAGAGAGTGTTGACGATGTCGTTCGCCTCCGCGACCGTGGGGACGCGATTCCTGACCATCGACTCGAGCAGGTTCGTCGCGACGAACACCGGAGTGTTCAACGCATTCGCACAGCGGATGATGTGCTTCTGGTAGACGGGCACGTATTCGATCGCCACCTCACGTGACAGGTCGCCCCGATCGATCAACACCGCGTCTGCCGCGCTGGTTATTCCCTCGACGTTCTGAACGCCGCCCCTGTTCTCGATCTTCGCGATCACGTGAGCATCCGCCGGCAGCACGTCACGGAAGCGTGCGACGTCCTCCGCATCGTTCGTGAACGACAGCGCGAAGTCCCGAATCCCGTGACGGACGGACACCTCGATCGCTCCCACGTCGTGATCCGTGAACGGCGGCAAGCGCGGCGGAGGATCGATGGTCACCGCCTTGTTCGAGCCGATGTGGCCGTCATCGATCACGATCGCCTCCGCTTCGCCGTCGCCGACAGTCGTCACGCGGAGCTGGGCACCGTCGAAGTCGACCCTGAGGATGCTCCCGACCTGGAGCGCATCGAAGACCGAAGCTGGGCGGACAGCGAGCGTATCGGCCATGCCGAGGCGCTCCGCCGAGGTTAGCCTGATGGCTTGCCCGGTCGTCACCACGACGCCGGGCATCATCGTCCCGCAGCGGATCTGAGCGCCCTCCGTGTCGATGCAGATCGGCGTGGACGAGTATCGGCGCACGAACTCGATCGTGCTCTCGACCGCGTCGAGCGGCGTGTGTGACAGATTGATTCGAAACAGGTCGATCTCCCGGGCGTCGAGCTCCTTGAGCACGTCCGGACGCAGCGACGCTGGACCCAGAGTGCAGAGGATCGTCTTGGCCGCCATCTACTGGCCTCCCCATCCAAGCTCGAGCCCCAGGAACTTCTCGAGGCGGCGATTGTGAGGAGCGATGCGGGCGCTCAACTCGCGCCGTGTCCCCGATCCCAAACCTTGCCCGGCCGCTTGACCGGTCACGTTCAACCGCTCGGCGTCCCGCAACGCGAAGGGCGGCAGCCCCAGAAACCGCAGGACGCGGTCATAGACCGTTTCTGGATTCTCGAGAAAGCACTCAGTGACCTCGACGTGCACCTGCTCCCCTGGAAAGTGTGCCAACCATCTCCGCAGCGAGTCCAGATAAAGACCCTGCGAGATGTAGGAGAAGTTCTCGTGCGCGTAGCTGTAGTAGCGATCGTCGCTCAAGATCCGCTCCACCTCCCCCTCTAGCCGCCCGGGCTCCGCCGCGATCGCATCCTCGAAGGTCTCGAGCGGCTCGGCACCGTCACGGCGCTCGCGCTTCCAGTGCGAATACGCTCGCTCGATCGGATCGCGAAGGAGCGCGATGATCTTCGCCTGCGGCACGGCCTCGGCTGCCCGTTCCGCCGCGGCAGGGTGGAACAGGTAATAGGGACTTGCCTCGCCTGTCACGACGGGTCCCCCGTGGAGGCGTCGCAGGTAGGACCTGTAGGCCGCGGTGGGGAAGTGGGAGCGGTACCAGTCGATCCCCCGGAAGAAGTTCTGGTCGAAATACCGGACTCCCTTGACGTTCTGCAAGCGAGGGAAGGGCGGGCCCACGCAAGGGTGCTGCTGGAGGTACTGATGCAGTGAGGTCGTGCCGCCGCGATGGGTGCCGATGATCAGGTAGTCCGGCAGGGGCCGGAAGTCGCTCGTGGCGACCCCGAAACCTCTGAAGAGTCGCTTGACCGGCCTTCGTACGACGCCGGGCGCCGCGGCCACCATTGATCTAGCCATTCGGTACTCGACCGGATAGTACGACGCAGACGGCCAACCGCCCCCTCCCGGGTCCCGGGCGGGGGGCTAACGTGTGCCCGTCAATCTCACCGTCCCCGGGAGCCTGCCGATGCTGGGACTGTCGGATTCGCGGCGCATCAGCCGAACGCTGGCGGCGATCGGATTGGTCCTCGGGCCGCTTCTCTTCCTTCTCGACACGCTGATCGACCCCGCGTGGGCCGACGACGACGCGGCATACCTCGCGGAGGTGGCTGGGCACAAGGGCCGGTACGTGATCGCCGAGCTTGCGTCGACCCTCGGGGCGCTGATCTGGATCGTCGGGATGATCGGCGTCATGCGCCTGCTCCGCCGCCGCCGGGTGACCCCCGGACAGCTGGCCGCCGGGGTGGTGAGCGTCGGTCTGATCGGCCTCACCGCCAGCTTCGCCTTCAGCGTCTTCGACCTCGCGATGGCCGACTTCGAGAATCGCGGGGCGATGGTCCAGCTCCACGCCGAGCTCGGAGACAGCTTCGCCTACAAGGCGTACTGGCTCACCTTCTTCTCAGCCGGAACCGTGCTCGGCTTGATCCTGCTTGCGGTGGCGCTTCTTCGACAGCGGATCGTTCCCCTCTGGTCACCGATCCTGTTGATCTTGGCAAGCATTTTCTGGCACGTCGCAGGAGGCGAAAGGGTTACCGATGCGCTCGCATTGCTGATGCTCACAGCCGCCCTCGCGCCGCTCGCCGCCCGGATCTGGTCGCTGAGCGACGAGGACTGGGCGCGGTGGGAGGTTCCGCTCGAGTGACGCAGGTGCCGTCGAAACCGTCCGATCTTCGCCTTGAGCGGCTGCCCGGGCTCGACGCCGGCGAAGGCGACTGGGAGGCGCTGGCCGAGAGCGCTGACAACGTCTTCGCCACCAGGGAATGGTTGTCGACCTGGTGGCGCCACTTCGGCCGGGGTGAGCCGCTGCTCCTCGGCGCTCGGCGGCGGGACGGAGCCCTCGCCGCGATCGTCCCCCTCTATCGCTCGCGCTTCGGTCTCGTTCGCGTCCTTCGCTTCCTCGGCCACGGCCCGAGCGACGAGCTCGGCCCGATCTGTGACCCCGCCGATGACGCGGCGGTGGCAGATGCGCTGCAGCGCGCGCTTCGGGCAGGCTCGCTAGGCGCTTGGGACGTGCTGCTCGGCGAGCAGCTGCTCCGGGCCAAGGGGTGGAGCGAGCTCCTGGATGGGATCGTGGCGCAGCAGGAGAGCAGCCCGGTGCTGCGCGCGCGAGGCCGGAGCTTCGAGGAGGTGCTCGCGTCCCGCAGCCGCAACTTCCGCCAGCAGGTGCGTCGCCGGGAGCGCAAGCTCCTGCGCGAGCATGGGCTGCGCTATCGCCTCGCCGACGATCACACACGGCTGAACGGCGATCTCACCGCACTGTTCGCGCTGCACGCGGCCCGCTGGGCGAAGGACGGCTCCACGGCCGTCACCCAAGACCATCAAGCCTTCCACCGCGAGTTCGCCCGGCTGGCCCTCGACAAAGGCTGGCTTCGCCTCTGGCTGGCGGAGGTAGATGGCGCTCCGGTAGCCGCCCTGTACGGCTTTCGCTTTGCAGGCAGCGAGCTCTACTACCAGTCGGGGCGGGATCCGGCCTGGGACCGCTACGCGGTCGGGTTCGTCCTGCTCACGCACGCCGTGAGGGCAGCCCTGGAGGAGGGAGCCTCGGAATACCGGCTTCTGCGCGGCGGGGAGGCTTACAAGCAGCGGTTCGCGGACTACGACCCCGGCCTGGCCACCCTGGTCCTGGCGCGTGGTGCGACCATGCGCGCGGCGGTCAGACTCGCTTTGCGAGTGGCCGAACACGATCGTCCCCAGCGGTGGCTCAGGCGCGCGTTGGGTTAATGCCCGGGCCCGCGCCGAGCTGCGGCGGGCTCGGCAGAAGCTTCTCTATCGTGTTCGAGTGCCCAGAAGAGACACTCTGATCCTCTGTTACCACGGCGTCAGCGAGGATTGGCCGACGGACTATGCGGTCGCGCCGGGTGATCTCGAACGGCAGATCGACCACCTGCTCGCCCGTGGTTATCGAGCGGCGACGTTCGCCGAGGCGGCGCGCGGTGCGCCGGGGAGGGTGATGGCGGTCACTTTCGACGACGCCTTCGCGTCGGTCGCGGACCGCGCCTACCCAATTCTTGCCCGACTCGGCGTGCCCGGCACCGTGTTCGTCCCAACCGACTTTCCCGACCGTCGGGGACCGATGTCCTGGCCCGGAATGGAGCGCTGGCTCGACGGTCCCCACGAGGACGAGCTGCTGCCCGCCTCCTGGCACCAGCTCGAGCGCCTGGCGGAAGCGGGCTGGGAGGTTGGCTCGCACACCAGGTCCCATCCCAAGCTCACCTCGCTCTCCGACGCGGAGCTGCGCGCCGAACTGGCCGGCTCGCGCTCCGCCTTGATCGAGCGAATCGGGGGGAGCTGCGGCTCGCTCGCCTATCCCTTTGGCGCCTACGACGATCGGGTGGTCCGGTTCGCGCGCTCTGCCGGCTACACGGCGGCGGCGACGCTGCCCGGCCGGATCTCCGCGGGCTCGCCGATGAGGATCCCGCGCATCGGGATCTATCGAGGGGAGGGGATGGGCATCTTTCGGCTCAAGGTCTCTCCCACCGTCCGACGCTTACGCGCCCGGACTCCCGGCTGGTCATTTGTCACCTCGGTCTCCCGTGCGCGTCGGCGCTGGGTGACGGGCGGGCCCGTCCGCGGGGCTGATCTGACCCGGAGAAGCGGTGGCGGCTCCTCGGAACCGGGCGCTCACACGCAGCCAGAGCCACACAAGCTCCGAGCCCCGCGGCACTAGGTCGCCGAGCCGGCCCCTCAGCGCCCGGGTGAAGATGAGCGCGACCAGGACTCCGCCGAACGTGTAGGCGACGCTCGAAGCAACCGCGGCGCCGAGCCCGCCATGGGATGGGATCAGGATCAAGTCGAGCGCCACTGTGCATACGAAAGCCCCACCGATCGCCGCCGTCTCGAGCAGCGGCTTACGTTGCGCCGTGAGCGCGTTCCCCAGCAGCTTGAGGGCGACGATGCCGAAGGCGCCGAGCGCGAGGACGCGCAACATCTCGACGGAGCCACGAAACGATTCGCCGAAGAGGGCCACGCATAGAAACGGCGCCAGGGCGAACATGGCGACGGCCAATATCAAGGTGACGAGCAAGGCGCCCCGGAACACAATCGAGGCTTGTCGCTCCGCCTCCGGAATCGATGCCCGAACCAGGTCCGGGCGCTGGACCAGCACGAGCGTGGTCGGAAGGAAGAAGAGTGCCTCCGCCCAGGCCACGGCGACCGTGTAGAGCCCCAGCTCGCGGGACCCGGCGATGGCGCCGAGGATCCACTGGTCCAGCCGGTAGTTCCCGAGGTTCATCACCCGCCCCATATGGGCCTTGATGCCGAAAGCCAGCATGCGCCGCGCGAGCCCGGCATCGAACGCACCGAAGCCGCCGAGGTGGCGGATGACACCCCAGGCGACGATCATGGTGCCGATCGCCTCGGCCGCGACCCACATGGTGACCGCCGTTCCCACCGTCAGGGCGCCTGTCACGGCAAGCGTGCCATTCACCCCGAGATTGATGAGCGGCGGGAGGAACGAGGCGGCGTTGGCGAGCCCGAAGAAGTAGTGGGCTCTCAGCAGCTGGTCGAGACACAATTCCAGCACCAGTACGGGTAGCGCGGCCAGCACGAGGACGATCAGTCCCGGCTCGGAACCGGCTCCGACAACGGGAAAGAGGGCAATCAGGAGCCCTACGAATCCAGCCGCCAACCCACCGAACAGCACCGACAGGACGACCGAGGTCCCGGCCAGTGAGCGGGTCAGGCGTGGCTCGCTGGCGGCGAAGTTGGCATCCGCCTGGAAGATGCCGAACGACGCGAGCTGGGAGGTGAGAAACGCGACCGTGGTCAGGAACGCCACCGCTCCGCGCCCACTTGCCCCCAAGACCCGAGCGGTGACCAGGACGTTGGCGAACGAGACCACGGCGACGCCCATGGTCGTCGCGTAGGTAGTCACGACTGATCGGAGGAATGGGGGACGCGGCCGGGTTAAGGGCTCGGCCGTACGGGCGCTTCTCCGCCCACCTCCGACCACGAGATCATCCAGCTCGACCTCACCGTTGCGCACGCCCTCCGCGAGATCCGGGCCGAGCGCCTCATCCTGTTCCGCCCTGCTCATCTGGTCGAAGAGATTTCGCGCGACCCTGCTCTTCGCCCTGACGGCTCGTCGGATCACGGCTGGTGGTCCCCTCCCAATTCGTCCTCGCGTGGAAAGCCTTGCTGGGCCATTATCAGTGCGTCTCGTTGTCCCGCCTGTCCCACCGCATAGTTTCCCGTCTTCATCCTGCGAAGGGACCTGGCGGTGGCGACAGACGTGGCCTAGAGTTGCTTTTCGAGCTCCTAAGCGGGTAAGCGGATTTCGATGCTCAGGAGAAGCTCCCATTTTGCGGTTGACGCCCCAACCCCGTCCGGGCGGGGGCGCTAGGGGGACGGCGTAGCGGACATGTCGGTTGACGAGGGGATCGAGCGCCGGTCCTGGCTTATGAGCTTCGCCGGACCGGGGGGCTCGCCTTGCTAGCTCAGCGGCACAGCTGGGTGTGGTCGATCCTCGCGCCCGACTGCCGCCTGGTCTGGTGCGAGGGCGACGCCGAGCTGGCCGAGCTTCTGCGGGAGGCCGGCCTCGAGGTGATAGAGCGGCCGTTCGCAAATCCAGGGGCCGCGGAGGAGGCTTCGCCCGATGCCGTCCTCCTCAACGCCGAGGGGGAGGCAGCGGTCACTGGCATATCCCGAGCAGCCGCGGCGCTGGGGCCAGGGGGCACGGTGGCGATCACTGTGGGCGGAGGAAGCCCATCGCCGCCGCGTCACGCCTCGCGGCCTATCCGTGCACTCCAGCTCGTCGGCTCGGTCTACACGGCGATCTCGGCGGAGCTGGCCGCGCGGCGGATCGCGAGAGCGATGCGCCGTCTGGACCTCGAGGTCTCGCGCGTGTTGACGGGAGAGCGTACGCGGACGCGATACGGCCTCGGCCGAGGCGGCTGGATCAGGCGTGTCCGCCTCCCAGTCGGATCGATCATGGTGGGCACGGTTCCCGAACGGAGGGGCACCATGGTCGAGGCCGCCACCGAACGCGCGGCCCAGTCACTGCGAAGTCGGCTGGTCCGGCGGTCGACCGACGTCTTCGCGAGTGGCAAGCTCGGTCTGGAGTTGGGCGATTCCGAGGGAGCCGCTTACTACCTTTGGGTCGCAGCCGCTTCGGCGCGGGAGGAGGTGGACCGGCGGCGGAACGCGGTCGAGGCGATCATGCGAGTCAATCCGCCAGCGCCGGTCGGCGATCGGATCGCTGCGCCCCTGGACGCGGGACACGTCGGACCGGCGGAATACGTCCTCGAGCCGAAGGTCTCCGGTGCGCATCCGCTCCGGATGACGTCACGGCTCTGGGACGACTGCCTCGAGTTCCTGATCGCGCTGCATCGCCTGCCCCGGCAGGCGCCCGCGCTTGGGCTCCGCGGAACCTGGCCAGATCTGGAATTGGCCGCTGATTTCCTGGCCAGCCATGTGAGCTCGGGAGAGCGAGGGAACCTTCGGCGCGTCTACCGGGAGGTCGTCCACCGGGTGAGCGACCTGCCGACCGGCGTCGGCCATGGCGACTTCTGGCGCGAGAACCTGATCGTCCGGCGCGGAAGTCTCCGGGCGGTCCTCGACTGGGAGTGGGCCGGGAAGGGCGACCTGCCGTTGCTCGACTACCTGGACCTGGTCGGGCACCTGGGCTTTCGGCGCTCGCGCGCCCTGGCGCCCGGACCGACCTTCACAGAGGTGCTGTGGCCGCTGGTACAGGCGGGCGGCGACGCGCGGATCCAGTTCTATTGCGCCGAGACGGATACACCCTCTGATCTGCGCACGCTCGAGGGGCTTGCGATGGCGTACTGGCTGTTGCGAACCGCCAGAGCCGGCTTGAACCTCTTGGATCGACTGCAATATCCCGGCTGGCTCGCGGACAACATCACGATCCCGCTGTCCCACATGCGGGAGGTGGTCGGGACGCCTCGAAGAGCGAGCGTCTAGATCCACCGCTCAGCCGGTCAGGGAAAACCACGTCCCGGCCGCATCGGCGATGAGATCGAGGTCGGATTCGCTCAACTCGTGGTGAACCGGCAGGGCCACCGTCCGCGAACGCCTGCGCCGGATCCCAGCGAAGCCCTCGACCGGCAGGGACCGATGGGGGACGGACCAGACGTCCATGCCGCTCACGCCGCCTCTTGCCAGGTGCCGAAGGAACCCCTGCTTGTCGTCGGTCTCGACTGGGAAGAACCACGGGCTCGCGCCCTCGGGAACGTGATCGAATGGGGGAGCGACGTGCCGCCCCAGGTCACGAAGCAGCCGCCGGTAGTTGCTCCGCCGGCGCCGCGCAACCCAGTCGCCCGGCAGCCGCGTCACGAGGTGCGTCGTTGCGGCGGCAAGAGGGGCCTCGGGATCGCCGAGTGCGTCGTACGCCTCTACGTCGAACGGGCGGACGAACCGCCGCCGGATGTTGCCGATCCAGCCGAGCCACTGCCCCAGCCAGGCACCATGCAGGTGGGCGAGCCGCCCGATGCCGACCCGCCGCGAGCGCCCGACTTCCGGCAGCGGGGCCACGCACACGGCAGCACAGCCGTCGGGGGTGGCGACCATCTTGTAGATGCTGAAGAAGGCGAGATCGCCAAACGATCCGACCGGCTGACCGTCGACGTGAGTGAGCCACGACTGGGCGGCGTCCTCGACGAGCAGCAGACCGCGATCGTCACACCATCGTCGCCAGCGGCCGGCGTCCTGCGGAAAACCGTTGTAGTGAACGAGGTAAAGGCCTCTGGTGGAGGAGCTCATCAGGGCGTCGAGTTCCCCGGGATCAGGCGCCAGGAGCTCCCCGGAGCCGTAGAACCGGCACGTCACCCCCACGCGGCGCATCGCCTCGATGTCGGATCCTGCGTGATAGGCGGGGGCCAGGAGCTCGTCGCCCGGCCCGATTCCAAGTGCCCTCAGCCCGTGCCAGACGGCATGACGACCACGCGGATAGAGCCTGCATCTGGGATCCAGCAACGGGAACGGGAGGCGCTCCAGGGGACGGCGAAGCCATGACGTTGGCGGGAGTGGGGCCCAAACGCCCAGCCAGCGACTCGGCATCAGGCCCGCACGCTCGTAAGCCTTTTGGCCAGGGCCCGGCCATGGGTCTGGATGACACGGTCGACCGCACCCGCGGGAGACGGCGCGAACGCCTGGATCCTGACGCGAGGGCGCACCTCGGACGTCCACCTCATCTTGTGTTCGTCATCGGCACCGAGGAACTCGTAGCTGTCCAGGCCCAGAGAGAAGGAACGTTCGACCATCTTCTGAGTGAGCACGGTGCCGGGCCCGGCCTTCTTGAACTCCTCGTTGTATCCCGGCTTGAGGAGGTAGTACTTGTTCTTGCTCTCCAGCGCGAAATGGAAGGCGAGGGCGCGTCCGCCCACGCGAAGGAAGGCGAACCTCAGCACCCCTTGCGCGGCGGCCCAGCGCGCAAGTTCGGTGTAGAAGCGCACCGTCCGGGGGTCGGAGGCGATCGCTGTGCCGCTCCTCCCCTTCCAGTTGCTCGCCTCGACCCGCAGCCCCTCCGCAAGCAGGTCGTCGAGCCGCTCGGCGCCGGACTCGATCTGGAGTGAGATCTCACCGATCTCGGCGAGCCGCCTCGAGCAGCGTCGAACCGTCTGGCGCAGCTTGCCGGAGACGCCCTGCCAATAGGTCTCCCAGTCCCCCTCGATCGGCAGATAGGGAGACTGCATCATCCTGCGCTCGACGCAGTGATGCGATCCGCTGAGCTCGCGCAGCTCGCGGGCCACCGAGCCGCCGCCGTCGAGAAAGGACAGGTCGATGCGTCGCGGGCGCTGGGAGAGGATCCCGCCGAGGATCGCACGAAGAGCCTCCTGGTCAGCGGCCACCGGGCCGTAGAGCGGCGTGTGCCAGTTGGTCGGAGAGCCGAGCACGCCGGCCCGACGGGAGAGCGGCATGACGCCGACGAGGCGCCCTCCACGGCGGATGACCAGGACGATCAGCCGCCCTGTTCCGAAAGCATTCAGCCAGGCGCGGAACCAGCCGGGCCGGAGAAAGGGCGGGACGTTGGCCTCGTCGGCGAGCTCGTCCCATGCCTCGGCGATCGGTGCGATCTCGTTGTGAACCTCAAGCTCCGTGGACACTCTCGTCGAGGCTCGCGCTACTCGGCCCCTGGTCAGGCCATCACGGTGGCCAGAGGCTCGTGCATGTAGTCCGGCTGGTCTATCCCATACATGCTCAAGACCGTGGGGGCGACCGCCGTCAGCGGGACCTTGCCCGGATGCTCCGAATGACTTCGCCCAGGGTGCCGGATCCAGAGCATGCCATCAGGATGGTGCATGCCGCTCTTCACCAGATCGATCCGATAGAAGACGTCGAAGAACGGAACCGTCTGCTCGCTGCCGTCGATGCGCAGGACCGCATCGGGATCGAGGTTCCGCCAGATCCGGCATCCGCACATCAGACCGGTTCCCTCCCGCTGCACACCCATTGCGGGCTCGTTCTCGTAACGCAGCTCGTTCAACTTGGTCTCGGCGTCGCGTGCGGCGTCCTCTGTATCGAAGTCGAGGTGGAACTCCTCGGCCATCACCGGCGTCACCTCGGCCGGTTCTTCGATTCCGACCGCCCGTACGAAGGACTCGAAATCGCGTGGACGGTAAATGTTCTTGCCCCCGCCCTCGTCGTAGGTGAGACAAGGCTGCTGACTGAGCGCCGTGGCGAAGACCAGGACGGTGTCGTCGTCAGCCAGGTCGAGCAGTCGGCCGCAGAGCCCGTCCATCTGCTCGTACCCGTAAAGGATCGCGTCCTCGTACACGGCCTGGTCCCCCGGCTCAGGCTTGACCTTGAAATGCTCGGGTTCCATGTTCCGCCAGTACAGGTGCTGGAAATGAGCCGTGCTGTTCAGGAAGAAGGTGGCGAAGTCCGGCCGCGTCCGCTTCCACTGCGAGCGGAAGAGATCGAATTGAAGCTTGTCGAGAATGACCGCCCGCCTCCAGTGGGCGTCAGAGGTTCGCTCGCTGATCAGCTGACGGCCGATTGCCGTCGTGGTGGCCGGGGACAAGCCATGTCGCGCCATGAATTTGAGGAACGCCAGCTGCTCCCCTCTGGACAGCGGCACGTCCTCACGGGTGTACTCCTGCACATTGGCGGAGACGAACCGGTAGTAAGGCCTGAGCTCATCCTCGGGATGCGGCTTGACGCTTCTCATCCAGGGATCCGGCAGCACCCAGCCGTTGATCGGCAGCCGGTAGTTGATGTTCATCGAGCCACAGACCCAGACTCGCTTGCCGGCGTCTGACAGCAGGTCCCAGATGCTCTTGCGGTCGAGCTTGTGTCCGTCGCCGAGGTTCCTGATCCCGTGCTCCGCATATGTCAATCCGGAGTGGACGGTGACCCACTGGATCCAGGGCTCGAGATCCTCCTGGGCCTCTTGGGCGTCCGTGAGGTAGACCTCGGACTGGCTGCGCAGGCGCCCGAAGTTGGGCAGCTTCCCGGCCGCGATGAACTTGTCCATCAGGACCGGGGAGAGCTCGTTGAACTCGGCGATAATCAGACGCACGGTGGGAAGATTTTAAGCTGGCACGGGTGCGGGTTGGCAAGCTGATCGGCCTCGGGTTCGCGATCGCGGTCGTCCTCGCGGCGATCGTCGTCGGGGTAGTTCTCGTGCCCGCAAGCGATGGTCCTCCATCTCGCCCGTCGGCGCCTGTGTCCACCGGTCACTGCGCCTTCGGCAGCTTCTCCAACGCCCCCTGGAACGTGCCCTGCGCGAGCTGGCGCCCCTATGGCCCGGAGAGCCCCTTCAACCGGCGCCTGCCCGCCTCCCCCCGCCTCGAGCCGAACTCGGCGGCGATCGTCGCCAA
>DATIDP010000196.1:0-4280 GCA_035456265.1 Solirubrobacterales bacterium
GGCCGAGGCGGAAGAAGCAGACCCAGGTGAGGTAGGCCCCCATCATCACCATCTCCCCGTGGGCCGCGTTGATGATCCGCATCACCCCGAAGATCAGGGTGAGCCCGACCGCGAACATCGCGTACACGCCGCCCTGCAGGACGCCGGAGAGGACGACGGTGGCCAGGTAGGCGAGCCAGCGCTCGTTCGCGTGGACCGCGCCGTACCAGCCCCCGATCGCGAAGGGCAGCGCGTAGGCGCAGGCGAGGAAGGCGGCCAGCCGGTAGAGGCTCCGGACGTCGCTCCGCTCCATCCGTCACCTCATCCCGGCCGGCCCCGGGACGGCTACCGCTTGCTCCACCCCGGCATCGGCAGCTCCGCCTTGGTCTCGGCCCACTTCTCCGGCCAGACCACCCGGCGCTGGCCCTTGAGGATCTGGAAGGTGAGGCCCTCGTGCTCGTTCATGCCTCTGGCGTCGACCTTGTAGCGACCGAAGACCGTCTCGACGTCCATGGTGGCCAGGGCCTCGCGGATCTTCTCGCTGTCGAAGCTGCCCGCCTTCTTGATCGCGGCCTCGGTGACCTGCAGGGCGCCGAAGGCGCTGCCCGCGTGGTAGTTCGGCTTCTCGTTGAAGCGCTTCTCGTAGCTGTCGATGAAGGCCTGCATGCCCGGGTGCTTGAGGACGGCCGGGAGCGGCTCCCACTGGCTGTAGCCGAGCACGTACTCGGCGGTGTTGCCGAGCTGCTCCGCGAAGTTCGGCAGGCCGGGGCCCACCGTGCTGGAGTACATCTTGAAGTCGAGGTTCAGCTCGCGCATCTGCCGAAGCTGCGCCACCGAGTCGGCGAAGTAGCTGTTGGAGACGATCGCCTCCGCGCCGGCCGCCTTGACCTTCTGGAGCAGCGCGGTGAAGTCGGTCTGCTTGGGTGGGTAGTTCTCGTCGAGGACGACCTCGAGCCCGGCCTTCTTGGCCCACTCCTTGGCGCCCTTGCCCACCTGCCGCGGGAACAGGCTGTCCTGGCCGATGATCGCGAGCCGCTTCACCCCGATCTGCTTGGCCAGGAAGACGGCGCCCTTCTGGTAGTCCTCGGCCACCGCCACGATGTCGAAGATGTACTTCCGGCCCTTCTCCCAGATCGGGCTCGAGGCCGCCCCGTAGGCGACGAAGGGCATCTTGTACCGCTCGTTCACGTTGGCCACCGCCTCGGTGATCCCGCTCGAGTACGGGGCGAGCAGCACGTCGACCTTGTCCTCGGTGATGAGCTTCTCGTAGAGCTTGATGGCGGTCTGCACGTCCGACTTGTCGTCGAGCAGCGACAGGACCACCTTGTGTCCGAGCAGCCCGCCGCGGGCGTTGACCTCGTCGACCCAGAGCTTGATCGCATTGACCTGCCGACCGGCGGGCTCCGCATACTGCCCGGTCTGGGAGATCGCCCCGCCGAGCACGACCTCGTTGTTCGGCCGGTGGTGCGCGGGGGCCGGGCCCACGAGCGCGAGGACCCCCACGCCGGCCCCGGCCAGGATTCGGAATATCCGTGTCCTCATGTCCGGTTCTCCTTCCGCGAATCGGGGTCGAGCACTCAGAACACCCGTCGCTTGCGCCGCTTGTAGAACTTCACCTCCCGGAAGCTCTTCCGCCGACCCGCCTCGCTGAGCCCGAGGTAGAACTCCCGGACGTCGTCGTTGCCGCGCAGCTTGTCGGCCGGGCCGTCGAGCACGATCCGCCCGTTCTCCATGACGTAGCCGTAGTCCGCGATCCCGAGCCAGCACGCTCATGCCCTTGAACAGGGCGATGTTCTGGAAGGTGCGGGCGATCCCGAGGCGCACGCGCTGGTGAGGCTTGAGCGCGGTGATGTCCCGGCCGTCGAAGCGGATGTGCCCCCGGCCGGGCGCGTAGATGCCGCTGATGCAGTCGAAGATGCTGGTCTTGCCCAGGCTCAGCCGCGCCATCTGGCCCGGACCCCCTCGTCGGGACGATGGGACGGAAGGCAGGAGCCGGCGACGGTCTCTTCGACCCACGACTGTCCCGAAGGGTTGTCCAAGGATCCCGTGCAGGGCATCGACTGCTCCCCCGAGGGCCGGACCGTTCGGATAACGCGAGAGTGGCGCGCAACTTACCCGGACATGACGAGGTTGTCAATAGCCCTTACCGGGTCGCCCCTACTGGCCGTCGGGGAGGGGCGGGGCGGGCGGGCCCGGTGGGACGGTCGGCAGGCGCGGCGCCCGGCGGGCCGACCAGCGCAGGCGGTCCTCACCGGCGCTCGCGGCGCGCGGGAGGCGCGGTCGCGCACGTGAGCAGGTCCGCGGTACCGCCCGCGGCGAACCCCCGGTAGACCGCCCAGAAGGCCTCGTCGACCCTGCGCTCGCGCGGCGTGCTCGCCTGGTCCCGGTAGCGGCTCACCGCTCTCGGCCCGGCGTTGTACACCGCGTAGGTCGCCCGGACGACGTCCTCGATGCGGCCGGACCGGCGGCCCTCCTCGATCCCGTACTGGCGCAGGTAGCGCAGGAGGATCTCGGCCCCGGCGCGGGCGTTGTAGGCGGTGTCCCACTTGAGGCGCTCGACGTTGTAGAAGCCTCGCCACACCCGCTGGTTGATCTGCATGAGACCGACGCTGCCGAGCGCGGAGGCCCGGTAGGCGATCGTGTCGCCCTTGCGCTCGAACTGATGCCAGCAGCTCTCCTGCAGCGCGGTGGCCGGAACGAGCGTCCGGTAGGGCTTCGCGTATCGGGTCTCCAGACCGGCCCCCCGCAGCGTCCGGTCCGCGGTCAGGGCCAGCAGCCGCTCCATCACTGCGTGATAGTCCGCGAGCTCGGCCTCACCCGGCACCCAGCGGGCCAGCCGCTGGCTCAGGGCGACCAGGTCGTCATCGCCCTCGGCGGCCTCCGCGTACGCCACCGGCCACCACGGGAGTCCGCTGCCGGGTCTGGGACCGGCGGGCGGCGCCGGCGCGAGCTCGGGCTCGGGCGGAAGCCCGAACAGGGAGCGCAGCGTGGCGTCGACGTCGACACCGTAGAGGAGCGGATCCTCCGTCTCCCCGGGCCGGAGCAGGCGGGCCAGGCGCCGCAGCCCGTCCGCGGAGATCTCGATCCCGAGCCCCGGGGCGGCCCGGTCCAGCGCCACCAGAGCGTCGCCGGCGCCGATGAAGCCCGCGTAGCGCAGGGCCTTGTCGCCCAGCAGCCCGCGCCGCTCGGCGCGTGCCACGATGTCGTGGAGGTGCCCCCACGCCTCCGTGAACAGCCGGCGCACCGGGTCGCCTCCGCTCCGCCGCACGTCGCCGGCCAGGATGGGCAACAGCTCGTAGCGGCTCTCGATGAGCAGGCCGAACAGCTCCGCGCGGACGCCGGGATCGGCGATGTCGAGCCCCAGACTCTTGATCACGAACACGAGGAAGGCATCCCAGCGCTCGAGCGCCTTCTCGACCGCCTGCAGCTCGGCCGGACCGAGGGGCGGCTCCGCTTGCGCCGGCGCCGGTCGGGGCTTCACGAACGATTCGGGCACGTCGAGGACGAGATGGACGACGACCGCATCGTCGCGCACCTCCACCGTTCGCACCGTCGCGGTCCGCAAGATCGCCTCCATCCGGGCCGCGTCCGACGGCGCGACCATCATCCGGATCAGCCCGAGCACGTCGTCGCGCGGGGGCGTGAGGTCGACCGACAGGCCCGTCAGGCGCGGGAGGAGCGCCCGCTCGGTCACGTCCGAGAGCAGCCCGCTCAGCAGGCTCTTGCGCCAGCGCTCGTCGTAGAGGCTCGACTCGGCGACGCGGAGCCTGAGCTGCCAGTCGGCGGTGACGTACGGCGCGGTCAGGGCGTCGACGTACCCGCGCCAGCGGAGGGCGTTGAGGCAGAACCACAGGACACGGGTCCCGGCGACCCCGTCGCCGTGCGTGAAGAAGCGGAGGAAGCCTCCGCGGCGGTCGAAGCCGGGGTGGTCGAGCGAGAGGTAGCGGCAACGGCCCTCACGCCAGAGCGGGGCGACGCTGCCCGGCTCGGTGTAGAGCTCCCGCGTGAGCTGCTGGAGGAGGAGCTCGAAGCGGACGGTGAGCGGCAGCACGATCTCGGCCGCCCGGACGGGCGTCGGCGCGCTCAGCAGGCAGGCCAGAACCCAGGCCGCTCCCCACTTCCGGGCCCGCCGCCGGGCCGTCGACCCGTGAGTCCTCTCGGGAGTGACCGCGACGCACCCCTCAGGCGAGGCGGGACAGGTAGTGGATGTAGACCGTCCGGCCGCCTTCCTCGCTGGTCGTCTCCTGCTTGATCAGGCTGACGTGCTTGTTGGCCTTGGCCCAGCCCTGCATGTCGAGCAC
>DATIDP010000197.1:0-2270 GCA_035456265.1 Solirubrobacterales bacterium
CGCGACTGCGGCTGGTTCTCGCGAGCCGCGAGGAGCCGCCACTCGGGCTGCATCGCCTCCGCCTCGCTGGTCGGCTGACCGAGATCCGAGACCCCGACCTGCGCTTCTCGCTGGAGGAGGCGCGCGAGCTGCTGGAGGCGAGCGGGATCGAGCTCCCGGAAGAAGCGCTGATGCTGCTTCACGAGCGGACGGAGGGGTGGGCGGCCGGCCTGCGCCTGGCGGTGATCTCGCTCGCCCGGCACCCCGACCCCGAGCGGTTCGTGAGCGAGTTCTCCGGGAGCGAGCGGACCGTCGCCGGCTACCTGATGGCGGAGGTGCTTGATCGCCAGCCGCCAGAGGTGCGCGAGTTGCTGCTGCGGACCTCGATCCTCGACCGGGTGAACGGGTCGTTGGCCGACTCCCTCACCGAGGGCTCCTGCTCCGAGCGGATCCTGCAGGAACTCGAGGACGCCAATGCCTTCGTCAGCTCGCTGGACGCGACCCGCTCCTGGTTTCGCTACCACCATCTGTTCGCCGACCTCCTGCAGCTCGAGTTGCGACGCACCGATCCCGCGAGCATCGATTCGCTGCACCGCAAGGCCGCCCGCTGGCACGAACAGCACGGAGATCCGGTGGAGGCGACTCGTCACGCCCAGGCGGCTGAGGATTGGGGGCACGCCGCGCGCCTGCTCACCGACAGCTACATCAGCCTGTTCTTGGATGGGCGCCGGGCGACGGTCAGCGGGCTGCTCGCCGACTTTCCTCCGGAGGCCGCGACGACGGATCCCGAGTTGGCGATCGCGCTCGCGGGCGCCGGGCTGTTCGATCGCCAACCGGAAGAGGTGACCAGCTACATCGATCTCGCCGAGCGCCAAGCGGGGAGGGTGCCGGATGACCGGCGGCCGCTCTTTCAGCTCCGGGTTGCTTACGCGAAGCTGTGGCAGGCCGGCCGGCGCGGTGATCTCTCCGAAGCACGCGAAGCGATGCGCTCGGTCGAGGAGGCGGTGGCGGCCCAGCCGGCGGACCGGCTCCCCCAGCTGGCCGAGCACCGGGTTGCCGCGCTCACGACGATCGGCGTCGTCGAGCTCTGGACCGGGGAAGTCGCTGATGCCGCGCATCACCTCGAGGAGGCGCGCGAGCTGGCGCGCCGAATCGAGAGCCCCTACCAGGAGATCGGGGCCCTCGCCCACCTCGGGCTGGCGGTGCGGATGAACGGGGAGACCTTCGCCAACGGCCTCCGGCTCCTCGAACAAGCGGTAGCGCTCGCCGAGGCTCACGGGTGGGCAGACGATCCCATCGAAGGCGCTCCCGCCGTCGCCTTCCTGGGTTCGGAGCTGGTCTTCCTTGGCCGCTTCGAGGAGGCGGAGCTGAATCTCGTGCGCGCAGAGCGCGCGCTGGCCAGAGAGAGGGCGCATCTGACCGAGCTTGTCGTCCGGTACGCGTGGGGCATGCTGCGCTTCGGACAGGGCCGGCTCGAGGACGCGCTCGCGGCGTTCCGGCAGACGGAGCGGATGAGGCCCCTCGTGAGCAAGGACGTGATCATCGACCCTCGGGGACGGATCGTGCAGGTGTGGGCGCGGATGGGCGAGACGGCTCCCGCTCGGGCCATGCTCGACGAGCTCAGCCGTCAGGAGCGCGACTCGGTGTTCGGGCGAACCGTCCTTGCGCAGATCCTCCTGACGGAGGACAGCCCTGAGCAGGCTGTGGACGCGCTCGCCCCGGTGATCGAAGGCGCCCCCGAGGTTTCCTGGCAGGTTGACCCGCGGCCGGAGTCGATCGAGGCACTCCTATACGACGCGGCAGCCCGTGACGCGCTCGGGGAAGCCCGCGCAGCGGAGGCGTCGCTGGAGCGAGCGCTCGCGCTCGCCGAGCCCGAAGGGATCATCCTGCCGTTCGCGCTCGCCCCGGTTCGGGGGCTGCTCGAGCGCCGGCGGAGGCACAGCACCACCCATGCAAATCTGGTTTCCGAGATCCTCGACGTGCTGGCCGGCTCATCGGCTGCGGCACGGGCGGATGGTCCTCCGCCGCTGGACGAGCTGAGCGAGGCCGAGTTGCGTGTGATCAGGTACCTGCCGAGCAATCTCAAGGCACCGGAGATCGCCGCGGAGCTCTTCGTCTCCCCCAACACCGTCCGCACCCACCTGCGCCACATCTACTCCAAGCTCGACGTGCACAGCCGCAGTGAGGCGGTCGAGCGGGCGCGGGAACTGGGGCTCGTCGCACCCAGCTCCCGTTTGCGCTGAGGGGCTCTCAGACTCGTCCGGGGCATGGTCGAGAGAGCACGCGCTTCG
>DATIDP010000198.1:0-3643 GCA_035456265.1 Solirubrobacterales bacterium
TCGGCGATGCCGGATCCAGCGCAAGAGATCGCAGTCGGCGGCACGTTCCTGGAGCGGATCAGGCGCCGGCTTTGGCTGTCCACAGTACGCGTCCTGCGCTACCCGTACCTCGTCCTGACGCTGCCGCTCAGGCAGCTGCGCGGGGAGGTGATTTCCCTCCGTTCGGCGGCAGTGGAGTCGCTCGCTTACGTGGGGATCGAGCTGCGCCGTCTTGGCGACCTGATCGAGAGGGGTGAATCCCGGGCGGTGCCGAGACCCGCCGGGTCTGCGTCGAACGGCTTGACCACCGATTCAGTTGAGATTCCGTTCGCCTTCCGCTCGCTGGCGGGCATCGAGCCCCCCGGTCCCGTGCTCGTGGTCGGCTCGAGGGGACGAGGCCTGGGGGTGTCGCTCGCCGCGCTCGGCTTCGACGTGACACTTCTGGACCCGGACGGCGAGGCCCATGGCCGGCCAGGGCTCGAGGTCGTCTGGGACTCGCTCGCGGCCTGGAACTCAGCCGGCCGTCGGTTCGCCGCGCTGCTCTACCTGGGCCTCTCCGACCCCGATGCAGGCGAGTTCGAGCGATTCGGGGAGCTGATCGCGAACGAAGGCGTGCTGGTGGTCGCCCGGCCGTTCGGAGTCGCTGGAGCGACCGGGGATCCCCCGGATCCGGTCGGGCCCGACGGGCTGGTCGGCGATTGGAAGGTCCATGAGCGCCTCGTCGTCGCGGGCAAGTCCGACGAGGACTGGGCGCCAGTGCGAAATGGGGCGGCTCCGGACCGCGGCATCGCGCTGATCGCTGCCCGACGCACAGCGTCCTGAGCGATGGGTCCGCCGAAGCGGAGCGTCTGGATCGACGTCCAGGGCTGCCAGAACACCGATAACTTCGAGCGTGGGATCGCCCGGCAGGCTGCCGAGCAAACCAAAGCGCTGCTCGCGATCGCGCCCGAGGTGATCCACACGGTGGGCCTGACGCCAGGCCTGCCGGCCCCCTCTTCGCTGAACTTCCTCCATGGGACCGGTCTGCTCGGGTGGGCGACCGGAAAGGGAGCCGAACCCGACCCGCCTCCGCCGATCTACCACGTCACCTCGCCCTTCGAGGGACCATCTCCCTTTGCGAGCCTGGAGGAGCAGTGGCCACATTGGGCTCGCCGTGGCGGAGGGCGACTCGTGATCACTCTCCACGACCTGATCCCGCTGATCTTCGCCGAGCACTACATCGATCCGGACCCGCTTCACTTCGCCCGCTACCTGTCCAGGCTCGGCATGGTCAGAGAGGCGGATCACATCCTCGCCGTCTCCCAGTCCTCGGCGAACGACGCCGTCGAGCTGCTCGAGGTGGACGAGAGCCGGATCACGGTGATCGACGCGGGTACCTCGACCCAGATCGCGGACCTGGTCGGGAGCCGCGAGGAGGCCGCGAAGGTACTAGGCGGCAGGTTCCCCGGACTGCGGGACGGCTTCCTCTTCTACGTCGGCGGGGGCGACTGGCGTAAGAACGTCACCGGGCTGATCGAGGCCTACGGCCGGCTTCCCGAGCCGCTCCGGGAGCGCCACCAGCTGGTGATCACATACAAGCTCGACCCCGAGGCGCGGCACAACCTCGAGTCCTTCGCGTGGCGTCACGGCGTCCCCAAGAACCAGCTCCTGCTCACCGGCTTCGTGCCCGACCGCGAGCTCTCGGCCCTTTACCGGCGCTGCGGCCTCTTCGTCTTTCCCTCCCTGTACGAGGGGGCGGGCCTTCCGATCCTGGAGGCGATGGCCTGTGGCGCCCCGGTCGTCGGCAGCAACGTCTCCTCCGTCCCGGAGATCATCGGGGACCCCAGGGCCGCCTTCGATCCCTCCGACCCTGCCGACATCGCTGCCGCGTTGGAGCGGGTCCTCGCGGACGCGGGCGAGCTCGACCGGCTCCGCGCCGTCTCTGCGGAGCGCGTCCGGTACTTCACCTGGGACCGCGTCGCGCGGAAGTCACTCGAGGGATACGAGCGTGCCTTGCTCACTCCGGGCAGGCGGGACGCCGGATCCGGGCGGCGCAAGCGCCTGGCCATCTTCACCCCATGGCCTCCCGATCCATCGGCGGTGGCGGGATACAGCATGCAGCTCGCCGAGCGCCTCGCCGAGCGGGTCGACGTGGACGTGATCGTCCCCGCGGGCGAAGGCGATGGCGAGTACGACCGCGCCCTCGAGCCCGGGGTCAGGCTCTGGTCCGCCGGAGATTTCGACTGGGTTCACGCACTGCGAGCGTTCGACCGGATCGTCTACATGCTGGGGAACTCCTCCAGCTACCTGCACTCGTTCCGAGGTCTTCTCCGGCGACCTGGCGTGGTCGTGGCCCACGACGTTCGCTACGGCAACCTCTACCGGGCGCTCCACGAGGCTGACCTCGAGGAGAGGGACAACCCGCTCTGGCTGCGGGAGAAGCTCTACGAGCTCTACGGGGGCCGGGTGCCTGCGCCCGAGCTCCGCCGGGCAGCCGCGGACGAGGAGGCCGAGATGCGCTTCGGCATCTACTTGAGCCAGGAGGTGCAGGCTCATGCGGAGAAGATCCTCGTTCACTCACGCTACGCCGCTGATGCGCTGCGTATGGACCGGCTGCCCGGAGAGGCGGGGCCCGAGGCGGTCGTGGTGCATCGCGGAGTTCCGGAGACGCCGGTGCGACGCAACAGCAAGCCCGCCGGCCCCCCGGTGGTCCTCTCCCATGGCGGAGGCGAGCACGCCGAGTCGATCGACCTGCTCGTTCACGCCTTTGCCGAGTCGGCTGCACGGGCGCGTGACGGGCGGCTCGTCCTGCTCGGCGAGCTCGAGGAGGCGACCGAGCGGCGGCTGGGGGAAACGGCCGCGAACGTCGGGATCGCGGACATGGTCTCGACCCCGGGCCGACTGGAGGGAGATTCCTACTGGGAGATGCTCGCCGCCGCGAACGTCGCCGTAGAGCTCCGATCGAGAACGGACGGCGAGGCATCGGGCTCGGTGTGCGACTGCCTTGCTGCACGGGTGCCGACAATCGTTTCGGCGGTCGGCTGGATGCTGGAGATCCCAGATCTCGCGGTGCTGCATGTTCCGCGCGAATGCACGCCAGCCGAGCTCATCGCGTCCATCGATCGGGTGATCTACGACGACGACCTTCGCGCCCGCATCCGCGCGACCCAGGATCAATACGCCGTGGAGAACTCCTACGACCGGGTCGCCGAGCGCTACCTCGAGTTGCTCGACCTCTGAGGGCGATGCAGCTAGCTCGGCGTCTGTGCCGGATCGGGAGCGGCGACCCGTTCGGGCTGAGCCGCCCTGACGGACCAGCTGTGGTCGACCAGCACCGTGCGGTAGTCCATCATCGGCTGATGGGCCCCGCCGCTGCCGTGGAAGTCGCCCTCCGCGACCGTCAGCTCCGCGATGTGATTGAGGGCATCCAGCCTGTCCCCCCCTGCGTCGATCCGGACGTCGACGTAGTACTGGCCCGCGGGGAGCGGGCAGCGCTGGAGCCGGCACCGGATTTCGCCCTCGCCCGGAATCTCCGAGAACGATTCCCCCGTCTGCGCGGTGTCCAGGTCGAGCAGTGGGGTTTGGTCGCCGAGGGCGAAGATCGTCAGGTTGACGCGGGTGCCCCGCAGGGCCTCCTGTGTGTGCTTCTCGAAGCTCAGCACCATGTCGAAATCCCCGCCCGTGA
>DATIDP010000199.1:0-4880 GCA_035456265.1 Solirubrobacterales bacterium
GTAGGCGACCTCCTGGATCAGCGCGTGCTTGAACACGCAGATCCTCTCCCCCGCCCCCGGTCGCTCGTACAGGAACTCCCGGTCCTTCAGCTCACGAAGCGTGTCGTCCAGCGACTCCGGGTCATCCGACAGCGCGGCGAGCAACCGGATCGATACCTCGCGCCCGAGCACCGCGGCCGCCTGAACCACGCGCCGGGGCAGCTCGCCCAGGCTATCGATCCGGGCGCTGAGCACGTCGTGGATGGTTTCGGGGAGCTCTCCGCCTCCGAGCTGCCGGCGCTCCGCGGCCGCGCGGCTGAGCTCTTCGAGAAAGAGGGGATTCCCTTCGGCCCGGGTGAGGATCAACCGGCTCACCGAATCGGACGTGCGCTCCGGGGGCACGATGGCCCTGACCACCGCGAGACTCTCCTCGGCGGAGAGGTGCTGGAGCGCGATCTGGGTCGCGTAGGATTTCTCCATCCAGGGCGGCTGATAGCCCGGACGATAGGTCAATACCACCATCACCGGAGCGCCGGCGATGGCGTCGATGAGCGATCTGGCGTATTCCTCCGAGGTCTTGTCGACCCACTGAAGATCCTCGACCAGCATCACCAGGGGGCGCCGCCGGCTCTCGTTGAACGTGAGCTGCCGCAGCACCTCGCTGCTCCGGTTCTTGATAGCCTGCGGGCTGAGAGCGGCGAGTTTCTCCGTCCCCGCCTTGACTCCCAGCAGGTGCAGCACGTACGCCGCGGCCTCGCTGGGGTCGATACCGACCTCGTTCAGGCTCCACTCGACCTTCTGGGCGATGGCGCCGGGACCGTCCGTCTCCGTGATCCCGCAGCTCTGGCGGAGGATGTCGAGCACCGGCAGATAGGGAATGCTGGCCCCGTAGGAGAGGCAGCGCCCCTCGAGGAACGTCACGGACCGCCCACGCTGCCTCTGCCGAAACTCGTGAAAGAGGCGCGACTTTCCAACCCCCGACTCCCCGACGATGCCGACGACCTGCCCTTCGCCGACCTCGGCCCGGTCGAGCAGGCCATGCAGGATGCCCAGCTCCCGCTCGCGTCCGACGAAGCGCGTGAGCGTAGGGGCCTCCGCACCCTCGAGGCGCGAGCGCCGAGACCCGGGCCCGATGACCTTGTAGGCCTGGATCGGATCGCTCTTCCCCTTCACCGACACTGCGCCGAGATCCTCCACCCGCACGTAGCCCCGCACGAGTCGGTACGTCGCCTCACTGATGACGATGCTGCCGGGCTCGGCCAGCTGTTCGAGGCGACTCGCGACGTGCGTCGTACCACCGACGGCGGTGTAGTCCATCCGCAGGTTGTCCCCGATCTTTCCGACCACCACGAGACCGGTGTTGAGCCCCATGCGAACGTCGAGGTCCGTCCCACCGGTGGGCTCCTCGCTGGTCCGGCGCTCCCGCAGGGCGCGCTGGATTCCGAGCGCGGCGAGAACCGCCCGCCGCGGATGGTCTTCTCGGGCAAGGGGGGGCGCCGAACAGGGCCATGAATCCGTCACCGAGAAACTGATTGATGGTCCCCTCGTAGCGGTGCACCTCGCTCAGCGCGAGGTCGAAGAATCCGTCCAGAAGCCCGTGCATCGCTTCGGGACCGATGAGCTCGGCCAGGGAAGTCGAGTTGGCCAGGTCACAGAAGAGCACCGTCACCTGCTTCCGCTCGCCTTCGAGCGCGCTGCGCAAGCTCAGGATACGATCGGCGAGATACTTCGGCGTGTAGCCGCCTGGCGTGGCGAATCGGCCGAGCGCGGGAGCGGCGAGGGACGATCCACAGGAACCGCAGAAGCTCGTGTCCCCGGTGATCGGCGCGGCACAGTGGCGACAAATCGGCGCGAGCGAGGCGCCACAGTGCTCGCAGAACTTCAGGCCCGAGCGATTCCCAACCTGGCACCGGGGACAGGTCATTGGAACCTCCTGCTGTCCGGACCGGCCGAGAGACGAGAGGCTCGCCGAGTGTAGACCCGGGTCCGACGTGCGGTCAACATGCCAGCGCCTCCGGGCGGTCTCCTCGCCGGGAATCGGCGGATGCGAACCCCGGTATCACCCAGACCCAGCGCTTGACCTGCAGAGCCGTGCCGTCTCCACACTGAACCAGCGCGCGGACGTGGGTGGCCGCCTCGAGCCGGACCTCGAGGGAGAGATGGGGTGGAACGATGTCCGGCGGCAGGGTGATCTGAGCGAGCAATGGCACCGCGTTGAGGTCCGCGATCAGGTACAGCCGGGCGACGGCATTGGCAAGCACCATCGGCCAGTTGACCGCGACGGACACCAGCGTCGGCGCTCCGGCTTCGACGATGTGGGGCAGCTCGAGCTTGATCATCCCGGCCCCGTCGTAGACCGCCTTCCCGCGGAGGAGCCCCGCGAGCGTACCGGGCAGCTCGTCGGCGCCCAGGTGGCCGGGACGGCCGGCCTTGCTTGCGAGGGCGCCGACCGATCCATGGTCCCGCTCTGAAGTCGTCATGGCCGCACCTCTCACCGGGGTCGTCCTCATCTCGTCCACATCACGGCGGCGGCGGCCGGCACCCCGATGTCGGCCGGCGCTTCATCGTCCTGATCGGGCCGATCGTCGAGCCGCTCGGTCAGCGCCTCGGCTCGCGCAACGTCGTACGGTCCGCGGCTCGCGGCCGCCAGAGCCGCCGCCGTGGCCAGCCCCTCACGCGCCGCTTCCCGGTCGCCGAGCCCGGCGAGGGCCTCGCTCACCCGCAGGACGCCCTCGATCGAGCCTTGCTGGCCGGCACGCGAGAGGGCCGAGCGGTAGATCCGCCGAGCCTCCGGCCGCAACGTCGGGCTGGCACCGGGGTGGTCGGCGAACCTGGCGTAGGCGTCGCCCACGCCGGCCATCGCCTCCCAGCGGCGGCTCCCGAGCGCCATGAGATACGCCGTCTGACGCGCCAGGTCCGCCGCGTAGAAGTCGCCCCGAGCGAGCGCGTCGTCCATCGCCTGGATGTACTGGTCCCACGAAGCGGTGTCGGGATCGCCGCCACCCTTGGCTCCGCAACCAGAGAGGGTCAGGACGACAACCAATGAGAGTGCTGATGTGAGTCTCCTGGCGCGCATCCTGTCTGGCGTCATGGCTCTCCCCCGGGTTCAGGCGGTCTCGGCGCACGCGTGAGGACGAGGCTGAAGGGTGCCGGCGGCCGGCCAAACCTGCCTGGGAGATCCGACCGACCGTACCCGGCTGTGGTGCGCATGCCGTTACACAGGGCAACCGGGGTGCCACGGCAAGGACACAATTAAGTCAGGTACTTGCGGGATGGTCAGGCGGCTCGACTGGTCAGAGAAGTGCCCCGTTGAACAGCGACTTGACCACCGGACCGTTCGGCGTAGTGTAGGCGGCGCGATGGACGACCTGGACGAGCTGTTCGGCCAGAGCCCGGCCATGGAGACGGTCCGGGAATCTATCCGTCGACTGGTGGCTCGTCAGCAACCCGGTCGCCGGTTGCCGGCGATCCTGCTCCAGGGCGAGACCGGAACGGGTAAAGGCCTGGTCGCCCACCTCATCCACCGGCTCGGTCCCCGCGCCCGCGGCTCCTTCGTCGACGTCAACTGCGCGGCCATCCCCGAGCCTCTTCTCGAAGCAGAGCTCTTCGGATTCGAGCGCGGTGCCTTCACGGACGCCCGGCGCGCCAAGGCCGGCCTGTTCCAGACGGCGCACCAGGGGACCCTGTTCCTCGACGAGATCGCCCTGCTTCCAGAGATGCTCCAGGCGAAGCTCCTCACCGTGATCGAGGAGCGGGCGGTGCGCCGCCTCGGGAGCACTCGATCCGAGCCGGCCGATGCCTGGATCGTCAGCGCGACCAATGCCGACTTGCCAACCGCGATCCGGGAGCACCGCTTTCGGGAGGATCTCTATCATCGCCTCGCGGTCCTGACGATCAAGCTGCCCCCGCTGCGGGAGCGCGAGGGCGACACCCTGCTTCTCGCCGAGCGCTTTCTGGGGAAGGTCTGTATCGACTATGGTCTGCCGCCGAAGACACTCGGCCCGGATGCGCGCGAGCGACTCGTGGCCTATCCGTGGCCCGGAAACGTGCGCGAGCTCGCCAATGTGATCGAGCGGGCGGCGCTGCAAGCCGACGGGCCTACCGTGAGCGCGAGGCACCTCGAGCTCCGTGAAGAGGCGTCGCTCACCTCGGCCGCGGCCCGCGCGCTCGGCGGCGCGCCGGGCGCGTCCATGGACGACGCGATGCGAAACCATCTGCGGACCACCCTCGAGCAAACCGGCTGGAACATCTCGCGTACCGCGAGCATTCTGCGGATCTCCCGGAACACGCTACGGGCCAGGATGGAGAAGCTGGGGTTGCGCAGTGGACCGGACACCCAGGGTGCCATTCAGGCCGGGGAGCGCGGTCAGGCCGCGCCGGCGACCACCGCTCCGACGACCGCGCCGGAGGCGGTTCTGGATCCGGTGCAGGCGGCCGCGCCGATTCCGCCGGGTTCGATCATCCTGCCACCGATTCGCTGGCAGCGGAGGCGCATCACCCTGCTCCGGGCAAGCCTCACCGTACCGGAAGCGGATGATGACCGGCCCGAGACCAGTCGCGTTCTCGAGCTGCTGGTCGACAAGATCCACACCTTCGGCGGGCGGGTGGAAGAGCTCGGCCATACCGGACTGGACGCCTCGTTCGGCCTCGAACCGATCGAGGACGCGCCTCGGCGGGCGGCCAACGCCGCGATGGCGCTTCTCAAGGCCGTCCCGCGCATGCGCGGCCAGAATGCCGAGATACTGGCGGTGAAGATCGCCATACATACAGGCTCCTATACGATCGGGCAAGTCAACCATGCTCTCCAGATCGACCAGGCCGCCAAGCGCCAGGCGGGGACGATTCTGGACGCACTCATCGAAGTGGCCGAGCCGGACTCCGCCGTCGTCAGCGCGGCCACC
>DATIDP010000200.1:0-2549 GCA_035456265.1 Solirubrobacterales bacterium
CGGGAGAGGCAGGATCTTTCGGCACTGACCCAGGTGACGGCGGCGCGGGCCGATCGTCCGGAGGCCACCGCGGAGCCCCGGCCGGCCGTGGTCGCCGCGGGCTTCGGGGGCGGGCAGGTTCTCGCCGCGCACGCCCCGATCGGCGGGCTCGGGTGGCTCGTCTTCGTGGAGCGTCCGGCAGCCGACGCCTACGCACCCCTCCGGGCGCCCATCGTGCGGAGCGGCGTCATCTTCGTGCTGGGCCTCGGGCTTTCCGTCCTGGCGAGCCTGCTCCTGGCCCGGCGAATGGTCGCGCCGATTCGGGTGCTCGAGGAAGGCGCGACGCGCATCGGCGCCGGTACCCTCGACCAGCCGATCGATCTCCGAACCGGCGACGAGATCGAGGGGCTGGCGCGGTCGTTCAACACCATGGCGGCGAGCCTCAAGGAGTCCTACGAGGGTCTGGAGCAGAAGGTGGAGGCCCGCACCCGGGAGCTGGCGGAGGCCAACCGCGGGCTCACCGAGGCGCTCGAGCAGCAGACCGCAACCGCCGAGATCTTGCGTGTCATCTCGAGCTCGCCCACCGACATCCAGCCGGTGCTCGAAGCGGTCACCCGGAGCGCGATGCGACTGTGCGAGGCCTATGATGCGGTCATCATGCTGAGGGAGGGGGATCGACTCCGTCCTTCGGCGCATCATGGGCCGATCCCGATCCCGTGGCGCGCGGAGCCACGACCGATCAACCGCGGCTGGGTGACCGGGCGCGCGGTCGCGGACCGCCAGCCGGTTCATGTTCACGACCTGGCCGCCGGCGTGGCCGAGTTCCCCCTCGGCCAGGCCGATGCCCTCCGGCAAGGGCACCGCACCACCCTCGCCGTGCCGCTCCTGCGGGAGGGCGAGGCGATTGGCGCGATCCTGATCCGTCGTCTCGAGGTCTCCCCATTCTCCCCGAAGCACGTCGCGCTACTCCAGACCTTCGCCGACCAGGCGGTGATCGCCATCGAAAACGTGCGCTTGTTCAATGAGCTGCAGGCGAAGACGCAGGAACTGACGAGATCCGTCGAAGAGCTGCAGGCGCTCGGCGAGGTGGGGCAGGCGGTCAGCGGGAGCCTGGACATCCGTTCCGTTCTCACCAGCATCGTCTCGCACGCGGTCGACCTGTCCAAGGCCGATGCCGGCACCATCTACGAGTTCGATGAGTCGACGCAGGCGTTCGTGCCCCGCGCGAACTACGGCATGTCCGAGGAGCTGATCGAGGCCCTCCGTGAATCCCGGATCCGGGTCGGCGAGGGAGCCCTGGGGCACGCAGCCCGGGCGCGGGCCGCGGTTCAGATCGCCGACCTCGAGAGGGAGCCGCACTACGCCCTCCGCTTTCTGATCGCGGCGGGGTTTCGGGCGCTTCTCGCCGTGCCGCTTCTTCGGGAGGGGCGCGTGATCGGCGGGCTGGTGGTCCGGCGGAAGGTGGCGGGCGCGTTCCCGCAGCCGGCCGTGGACCTGCTCCAGACCTTCGCGACCCAGTCGGTCATCGCCATCCAGAACGCGCGACTGTTCCGGGAGATCGACGAGAAGAGCCGCGCGCTCGAGGAGCTCTCGCGCAACCAGGAGCAGCTGTCCCGGCTGTCGACCGCCCTGCAGGAACCGCTGTCCCTGGCCGAGCAGCTCACGCGCGTCCTCGACGCCGCGCGCCAGGTCGTGGGCCTCGACCGTCTCTACATCTGGACGCTCAGCCCAGCGGGGGACGGGCTCGGGGTGAGTGCCCAGGCCGGCTTCGACCCCGGCGACTGGCAGGACCTGGTCGGGGTGAGCATTCCCATGGATGAGGCCGGCGCCCTGACCGCGGTCTGCCGCACCGGCGAGCCGCTGCTGTTCGGCGAGGCACGGCCGCTGCCGGACGAGTACCGGCTGCGACCTCCCTACTCGGCGCTGGCCGGCCTGCGGGTCCGGAGCTTCCTCCTCATCCCCATGATCGCCCGGGGGCGGACCGTCGGGGTCCTCGCCGCCGACAACCGCCGGAGCCGGGCCCCTATCCCGGCCCACGCGGTGGACCTGCTGCAGACCTTCGCGGCCCAGGCGGCGGTGGCGGTGGAGAACGCGCGCCTGTTCCAGGAGATCCAGGACAAGAGCCAGCAGCTCGAGCTGGCGAGCAAGCACAAGTCGCAGTTCCTCGCCAACATGAGCCACGAGCTGCGCACGCCGATGAATGCCGTCCTCGGCTACACCGACCTCATCCTGGACAACATCTTCGGCGACGTGCCCGAGCCGATCCGGGAGACCCTGGAGCGGGTCAAGGCCAACGGACATCACCTCCTCGGGCTGATCAACGACGTGCTCGACCTTTCCCGGATGGAAGCGGGGCAGCTCACGCTTTCGCTCGGGGATTACGCCATGGGGGAGGTCGTTCACGCGGTCGTCTCGACAGTGGAGTCCCTCGCCGCCGGGAAGAAGCTCGCCCTCAAGGCGATCGTGCCGCCCGATCTCCCGCCGGGTCGCGGCGACGAGCGGCGGCTCACCCAGGTGCTGCTGAACCTCGCGGGCAACGCGATCAAGTTCACCGACGAGGGCCAGGTCCT
>DATIDP010000201.1:0-2663 GCA_035456265.1 Solirubrobacterales bacterium
CCGAAGCCGTCCGCGAGAATCATCGGTGCACGCGGCGCCGCCTTCGCCGAGCGACTTGGGCGAGCTACCGGGAAGAGTCTCCGCTCGATGGGCGTCAACGTCGATCTCGCCCCCGTCCTCGACCTCGGCCGACCGGGCCGCGCGATCTTCGAAGAGGGGCGGACCTTCGCCCGGAGGCCCGGGGCCGTCGCCCGTGTCGGGGTCGGTTTCGCCCGCGGCCTGGCCGCGGGCGGCGTCGTGGCCGCCGCCAAGCACTTTCCCGGGCTCGGGGCGGCGCGCATCAACACCGACAACGCCGTGCAGAGAATCCGCCTGCCGGCCGGGAAGTTGAGGCGGAACGACGAGCGTCCCTACGCGAGCTTTGCGCGGGCGAACGGAGCGATGGTGATGCTCAGCACCGCGATCTACCCCGCCCTCTCCGGGACGCCCGCCGCCCTATCGCGTGCGATCGCGACCGGCGAGCTGCGTGATCGCCTCGGCTTCCGAGGTGTTTCGATCACGGACGCGCTCGGCTCGGTCTCCGCTCGAGCGGTGGGCGGCCCGGGCAAGACCGCGACCGCGGCCGCCGCCGCCGGCACGGACCTCGTCCTCTACACCAGCCTCGGGGATGCGGCGAAAGCGCAGCGTGCTCTCGCCCGAGGCCTCAGCAGCGGCTCGCTCGATCGCGCCGAGTTCGAGGCCTCTGTGAACCGTGTGCTGGCGCTGCGCGGCGGCTTCTCCGGCTAGCCGGCGCGGCCCTCACGGGTCGGATACCGTGGAGAGGAGGGATGGAGAGACGGCGCGAGATGGATCTCTGCGCGAAGCGGAATCGCCTGGCGACGGCGGCTTTGGCGGCGACGATGGTCGCCTGTCTCGGCGGAGCCGTTTGGCCGGTGGCCTCGGCCGCGGTCACCGCCGAGCAGGCCAGGGCCCTCGGCAAGCAGGCCTACGACTACGGGCTGCCCCTGCTCGAGTTCCTCCGCGTACGAAGGGAGGAGACGAGCGTCCGGTGTCCGGACGGAAGGGGGAACGCGCCAGTCAACTCGTTCTCGAACGCTCGGGGGTTCGCGACGGCGGCGGACCGCACCGTCGTCGCTCCCAACACGGACACCCTGTACTCCATCGCCCATCTCGATCTCGCCCGCGGGCCGATCGTGCTTCGTCATCCCGAGATGGGCAAGCGGTACTACAGCTTCGAGCTCCTCGATCCCTACACGAACGTGATCGACATTCCGGGCGCCCGGGAGGATGGCGGGCGGGCGGGGAGCTTCGTGATCAGCTGGAAGAGCGCCGTCGCGAGGCGGGACCGGCCCCGCGGGGCAAGGCTGATCAGATCGAGATACAGGCGCGTTTGGGTGATCGGACGAACCCTGGCCACCGGTCCGGCCGACCAGCGAAAAGCGCGGAAGCTGATGCGGCGCTACCGGCTGAGGCGCCTCGAAGGGAAGAAGCGCACCTTCCCCAACGGCTGTAGGCCGGGGGCGCCGGCCACGTACCCGACCCCGACCGACGGGCCGGGCTTCGTCTCGGAGCTCAACGTCGCGCTCAGGCGGAATCCGCCGCCCAAGCGCGATGCGCCTCTGCTCGCGCAGCTTGCGCCGCTTGGAGTCGGGCCCGGGCTCTCGCCGGAACCGGCGGGGCTGGCTCCCGGCGTGCTCGCGGCGCTCTACGACGGCATCGCCCAGGAGGCGGCCTCACTCCCCACGTCGACCCGGCTCAGCATCCTGACTCAGGCCAAGCAGACCAGCGGCTGGCTTCTGCCGCAGTCGAACATCGGCAATTACGGGACCGACTATCTGTTCAGAGCGCAGATCGCGGTTGTCGGCCTTGGGGCCAACACCCCGGACGAGGCGATCTATCCGACCGGCATCACGGACGGCGCCGGCGCCTTGTACGACGGGGCCCATCGGTACCGCCTCACGTTTCCACCCGGCCAAGAGCCGCCCGCCAAGTACTTCTGGTCGTTGACCATGTACGACAGCGCCGGCTACCTCGTCGCCAACCCGATCGACCGCTACTCGCTCGGGCCGAGTCATCCGCCCCTGCTCAAGCAGCCCGACGGCTCCATCGTCATCGCGATCCAGCACGACCCGCCGTCGGAGACGGGCGTCAACTGGCTCCCCGCGCCCGCCGGCTCCTTCAGGCTCAATCTCAGGCTTTACGGTCCGAGCCGGTCCGCCCGCACCGGCGCGTGGCGTCCCCCCGCGGCCGTCAGGGTGAACTAGGCGGCCTCGCGCATCGCCTCGACCTCGCGGGCCTCGGCGAGGCGACTGAGCCCCTTCTCCTCGAGCTTCTTCACCTCGCTCGGCTTCAGCTCCAGGCGGCGACCGGTCTCCCGCAGCGGGGTGGGTTCGTCGCCGTTGATCCCGTAGCGCAGCTGGATCACCTTCCGCTCGTCCTCCGGGAGGTCCTGGACCGCCCGCCGCAGCGCCTGGTCGCGGAAGCTGACGGCGACCTCCTCCGAGGGCCCGACGCGCTCGTCCTGGACGAACTCGCCCATCGATGAGCCGTCCTCCTCGCCCACGGGCCGGTCGAGGCTGGTGACGACGCGGGTCAGGTCGCGGATCTCCTCGACCTGCGCGGGCTCGAGCTCGGCCTCCTTGGCGATCTCCTCGGTCGTCGGCTCCTCGGGGGCGACGTAGGGCCAGTGCAGATTGAGGATCGGCTCCGGGACCGGCCCGCCT
>DATIDP010000202.1:0-8383 GCA_035456265.1 Solirubrobacterales bacterium
CGCCGACCTCGCGGCGGTCGGCGATCAGGACCTGAGCCGGGTGGTGATCGCCTACGAGCCGATCTGGGCGATCGGCACCGGGCGCACGGCGACGCCGGACCAGGCGGAGGAGGCCATCGGGTTCATCCGCGGCCTGATCGCGGCGCGGGACCCCGGCGCGGCCGAGGCGATCCGGATCCTCTACGGGGGCTCGGTGAAGCCGGACAACGCCGCGGAGCTGATCTCGCAGCCGGACGTGGACGGCGCGCTCGTCGGAGGGGCCAGCCTCGACCCGGCCGACTTCGCCGCGATCGTCGAAGCCGCCGGCTGATGAGCCCGCTCCCCGCCGGGCCCAGCAGCGTCCCGGTCCCCTCGCTGGCGCTGGTGATTCTCGACGGCTGGGGGCTGGCGCCCGGCGGCCCCGGGAACGCGATCTCCCAGGCCGAGACGCCGGTCTTCGACGAGCTCTGGTCCACATACCCGCACACAGAGCTCTCGACCTCGGGCCGCGACGTGGGCCTGCCCGACGGGCAGATGGGCAACTCCGAGGTCGGCCACCTCAACCTCGGGGCGGGCGCGATCGTGAAGCAGGACCTGGCTCGCATCGACGACGCGGTCGCGGACGGCAGCTTCTTCGAGAACCCGGCGCTCCGGGCCGCCTGCGGCTCGGCGCGTGAGTCGCGCCGCGGGCGCCTGCACGCGGTCGGGCTGATCTCCGACGGAGGCGTGCACTCGGGCTGGGAGCACATCGAGGCGGTGATCGAGCTGGCGGCGGAGGAGGGAGTCTCGGAGCTCGTTCTGCACGCTTTGACCGACGGGCGGGACACGCTGCCGATCGCCGGCGCGGGCTACGTCGAGGAGGTCGAGCGCTGGCTGCGCCACGTCGGCTCGATCGGGACCGTCGGGGGCCGCTACTGGGGGATGGACCGCGACCGCCGCTGGGACCGGACCAAGCGCGCCTACGACGCGATCGTCCACGCGCGCGCCCCGCGGGCCGAGGGCGCGGTGGGGGCGATCCGCGAGTCATACGAGCGGGAGATCACCGACGAGTTCATCGAGCCCACGGTGATCGCCGACTACGGCGGCGCCGAGCCCGACGAGCCCTTCATCTTCATCAACTTCCGGCCGGACCGTGCGCGCCAGCTGACCCGGGCACTGGGCGAGCCCGACTTCGACGAGTTCGACCGCACCGGTGCGGGCGCGTTCGAGGTGACGACGATGACGGAGTACCAGCACGGCTGGCCCTACCCGGTCGCCTTCCCGCCGCGCGAGCCCGAGGTCACGATCGCGCAGGTGATCGCCGAGCGGGGCGAGCGCCAGCTGCACGTCGCCGAGACCGAGAAGTACGCGCACGTCACCTACTTCTTCAACGGCGGGCGCGAGAAGGAGTGGAGCGGGGAGGAGCGCTACCTCGTCGACTCGCCCCGGGACGTCCCCACCTACGACCACAAGCCGCAGATGAGCGCGGCCGCCGGCGCGAGGGCCTTCACCGAGCACTGGCGCGAGCAGGACTACCGCTTCGGGGTCATCAACTTCGCCAACCCCGACATGGTCGGCCACACCGGGGTGATCCCGGCGGCCGTCGCCGCGGTCGAGGAGGTCGACGCCCGCCTCGGCGAGGTGGTCGCCGCGGTCCACGAGAAGGAGGGGGCGCTGCTGATCACCGCCGACCACGGCAACTGCGAGCACATGCTCGAGCCCGACGGCTCACCCAACACGGCCCATTCGACCAACCCCGTGCCGTTGATCGCCACCGTCGAGGGCATCGGGCTGCGCGATGGCGGAATCCTCGCCGACGTCGCGCCCACTGCCCTCGACCTGCTCGGGATCGAGCAGCCCTCGGCGATGACCGGGCAGTCGCTGCGGGAGGCGCGCGGCTAGACTCACACTTGACATAAGGGGACTCAGGTTTTATACAGTCCCCGCAACAAGTTACTTTGGCTCTGGACAGCCGGAAGGAGCCAAGGAGGTGAGACATATGGCACTGGTTCGATGGGATCCGATTCGTGAGCTCGACTCACTGCAGGGCGACATGAACCGCCTCTTCGACCGCTTCTTCGAGGGCGGGCGGGGGGCGAACAGCACGACGGCCCGCCGCTGGATTCCCGCGATGGACCTCGTCGAGACCGAGGACCACCTCGTCCTGCGGGGCGATCTGCCCGGCATGACGGAGGACGACGTCGACATCGAGATCAAGGACAACGTCCTGACGGTCTCCGGCGAGCGCAAGGCCGAGCACGAGGACCGTGGCGAGGGCTACCACCGCGTCGAGCGGGCCTTCGGCAGCTTCTCGCGCTCGCTCGCCCTCCCGCAGGGTGTCGACGCCGAGAAGATCGAGGCGAAGTTCGAGAACGGGGTCCTCGAGGTCCTGGTCCCGAAGCCGAGGGAGGCCAAGCCGACCCGCGTGCAGATCGGCAAGGGCACCGTCGAGGGCACGGGCGAGGAGAAGTGACCATCCACATAACCTGACCGGATCAGGTCTGATCCAGACAGGCTCCGGTTTGAGATCCAGGCCCGTGACGGCGACGCCCGCACGGGCCTGATTCATGTCGGGCATGGGCAGGTGCCCACGCCCGCCTTCATCCCGCTCGCGACCAAGGGGAGCGTGCGCGGGCTCTCCTCGGCGGAGGTCGCGGAGCTCGGCTACTCGATGGTGCTCGGCAACACCTTCCATCTGCACCTGTCGCCGGGGGAGGAGGGGATCTCCGCGCGCGGCGGCCTGCACCGATTCATGGGCTGGGAGCGGGCGATCATCACCGACTCGGGGGGCTTCCAGGTCTTCTCGCTCGCGCACGGCGGGGTCGCCGACGAGATCAAGGGGCGGCGGGGAAGCGCGCCCGGCGGCGCGAAGGTCGAGATCTCCGAGGAGGGCGTCGCGTTCCGGTCCCTCCTCGACGGCTCGGATCGCTTCCTCGGTCCGGAGGAGTCGATGCGGATCCAGGCGGCGCTCGGCTCGGACATCGCGCTCACCTTCGACGAGTGCACGCCGGCGCACGCGGACCGCGACTACACGGCTCGCTCCACCGAGCGGACCCACCGCTGGCTCGACCGCAGCCTGGCCTGGCACGAGCGGGAGGGGCCGGCCGAGCAGGCGATCTTCGGGATCGTCCAGGGCGGCGTCCACGAGGACCTGCGGCGCGAGTCGGCTGAGCGGAACTCGGCGGCCGCGGTCGACGGGATCGCGATCGGCGGCACGCTCGGCCGCGAGAAGTCGGAGATGCACGGCGTCCTCGGCTTCACCGTGCCGCTGCTGCCCGACGAGGCGCCGATCCACCTGCTCGGGATCGGCGAGGTCGACGACCTGCTCGTCGGGATCGGCATGGGCATCGACCTGTTCGACTGCGCCATCCCGACGCGGCTCGCCCGGCACGGCACGGCGCTCGCGCCCGTCCCGGAGGGCCGCTTCCGCATCGACCTCACCAAGTCGACCTACGCGGACGACGACTCGCCGCCGGTCGAGGGCTGTCCCTGTGAGGCCTGCACCCGCCACACGCGTGCCTACCTGCACTACCTGGCGCGCAACCGGGATCTGACCGGCACTCGCCTCCTCACCATTCACAACCTGACCTACACGGAGCGGCTCACCGCCGGCGCGCGGGACGCGATCGCGGCGGGCCGCTATGGCGCCTACTCGGATGCGGTGCTGGGCGGCGCCCCGCCGTGGGCCGCCTGAGGCCTACTTGGTGTTGTCCTCGACGACCCGCCGCAGGGCGTCGATCTGCTCGTTGACGTTCTGCTTGACGACCTGATTGAGGTCGATCTTGTTGTTGCCGCCGCTGGACGCGAGGGCGACGAGCGCGGCCACGGCGGCGGCGAGCAGCAGGATCGCGATCACGATCAGCGCGCTGCGGGCGAAGCTCGAGGCGCGTCGCCGGCGCGGCTGGGGCGCGGGACGCTGCTCGCGTGGTGGGACGGGGCGCCGCTGCGAACGGCGCTGCGTACGGGTCCGCGGCATGTGCCGGGTCGGCGCGGTCGGCGTGTCGCCCTCGAGGATCCTGGTGGCGGCGGTCCCCTCCGGTGATCGGCCCAGCAATCCGCGGCGGAGCGCCTCGGCGAGCTCGCCGGCCGCCGCGAAGCGGCGGGAGGGGTCGGACTCGAGCGCCACCAGGACCGCGTCGCCGACCGCCTCCGGCACGTCCTCGCTGTAGTTGCTCGGGTGGAGCGGCTGCTCGGACTGCTGCCGGACCGCCAGCTCGGCGAGCGAGGCACCCTCATAGGGCAGACGGCCGGTGAGGAACTGGTAGAGCACGACGCCGAGGGCGTAGACGTCCGAGGCGGGGGTCGCCTCCTCGCCACGGGCCTGCTCAGGCGCCAGGTAGGCCGCGGTCCCGACGACGGAGCCGACCTGCGTGATCCGCGTCTGCTCGCTGGCCCGCGCGATCCCGAAGTCGGCGATCTTCACGGTCATGTCGCCGCCGCCCGCGGGTCCTCCGATGATCATCAGGTTCCCGGGCTTGACGTCTCGGTGGATGATCCCGTGCCGGTGGGCGTAGTCGAGGCCCGCGCAGGCCTGGACCCCGATCTCCACCGTCGTCTCCGGGTCGAGCTTGCCCTGGGCCTGGAGCAGCTGCGCGCCGGAACGGCCGCGCACGTACTCCATGACGATGTAGTGGCGGCCGGCGCCGATGCCGGTGTCGTAGACCTGGACGATGTTGGGGTGGACGAGCTTCGCGACGGCGAGCGCCTCCCGCCGGAACCGCGCCACGAAGCGCTCGTCGTCCGAGAGGTGCTCGGCCAGGATCTTCACGGCGACCGTCCGCTCGAGGATCGTGTCGGTGGCGCGGAAGACGGATGACATGCCGCCGCTGCCGAGGCGGTCCTCGATCCGGTAACGGTCGGCGATCAGCTCGCCCTTGGGGCTGCGCGGGCTCACGGCGGTCCCGGCCCGATCCCGCCGGAGGCACCCGGCGTGGTGGTCTGCGTGGTCTGGGTCTGGGTCTGGGTGGTGGTGGTCGGCTGGGTCTGGGTTCGCTCGGTCGTGGTCGGCTGGGTCCGCTCCGTCGTCGTCTGCTGCGTCGTCGTCGGGGCGGTCGTCGGGGCGGTGGTGGTCGTCGCGCTCCGGCCCTGGCACTTGCTCGGGTCGGTGAGCAGCAGCTTCAGGTTGTTGGCGCCGTTGTCGAGCGCCTGCTTGACGTCGTTGTTGACGCTCGCCGGGAGGTTCGCGATGTCGGCGAGCAGGTCATCGGTCTTGTCGGCCGCCACCAGGCAGCTCCCGACGTCGACGTTCGCCTTGATCTCCTCGATCTTGGCTCTCAGCACCGCCGCGTCACCGGGCGGGATCGAGGGGTCGGGCCCGCTGCTCCCGCAGCCATAGAGGGCCGCCGAGACGGCGAGTATCAGGGCAAGCAGGATCGGCCGCAGGCGCTTCGGCATCGCGGCGATACTAGCCCGCGCCTCTGTGGAGTTCGGCGTCGTCATCACTGGCCTATGTAGAGCCGGTCGGCGAGCAATTCGGGCAGGCCGGCCTCCCTGATCGGCTCGGCCGCCGAGTCGATGTCGTAGTCGGTGCGGTGGTAGGTCGCCTTCCAGGAGTCCGTGTCGAGCTCGAGCCAGGCGGCCCTGGGATCGCCGTCCCGCGGCTGGCCGACGCTGCCCGGGTTGAGCAGCCAGCGGCCCTCGGAGAGGTCGATCTCCCTGCCACCCTCGGCCTGGCCGCCACCATCGCCCCCCGGCGGCCCGTTCCCGTCGGAGAACCAGAGGGCGACGTGCGAGTGGCCGATCAGGCTGACCCGCGCGGACTGCTCCTCCATGCACTCCCGCGCCTGGTCGACGGCGAGCACGTACTCCCAGACCGGATCGCGCGGGGAGGCGTGGTAGAGCCCGACCTCGTGCTCGGTGTTCTGCGGCTCGAGGCTCTTCAGGAAGTCGATGGTGGAGTCCTCGGCGTTCGCGCGCGTCCAGTCGACCGCGGCGGCCGCCGAGGCCGAGAAGACGTCGGTGTCGATCTCGCCGGTCACGGCCAGATCGTGATTCCCGACCAGGCTCAGCTCACAGCGCTCGGAGACCAGCCTCGCGCACTCGTCCGGCTGGGCCCCGTAGCCGACGACGTCGCCGAGGCACCAGCGGCGCTCGATGCCGGCCTCGTCGATCGCGGCCAGCACGGCTTCGAGCGCCGGCTGGTTGCTGTGGATGTCGGTGAGAATGGCGACTCGCACGGGATGGGAAGGCCGTGGACCGGTCCGGGCGCCCAGAAACGGCGGTCTATCGTAGGGCGGTGCCCGGCCGACCGTCGCCCAACTGGGTCCGCCTCGGCGTCACGGCGGTCGCCGCCGTGGTCGTCGCCGAGGCCGCCGCGTGGCTGTTGCGCCCCCGCGAGATCGAGCAGCCGGTCCACGCCGACGAGAACGCCTACTTCTCCCACCGGGAGCTGACCGAGGCACGCGACTACGCCTCCGGCCAGCGGCTGATCCTGGTCGGCAGCCTGGTCGCGGAGGGTGTCGTCCTCGTCCTGCTCGCGACCGGCCGCCCCGCCGCCGGCCGCCGGGCGCTCGAGCGGCTGGGGGCGCGTCCGGTCCTCGGCGGCGCCGCGGCCGCCGCCGGCCTCTCGGTCGTCGTCGCGGTGGTCACGGTCCCCTTCGGGGTCTGGGCTCACGAGCGCTCGGTGGACGTGGGCTTGTCGACCCAATCGCTGGGCGGCTACCTGGGCGACTGGGGCAAGGCGAGCGCGATCGGCGCGATCCTGGCGGGCGCCGTCGGCACCTTCGCGCTCTGGCTGATGCGCCGCTTCGGCGGGCGCTGGTGGATCCCGGGCAGCGTCGGGGTGGTGCTCGGCGCGGCGGTCATCACCTGGCTGGCGCCGGTGGTGATCGCGCCGCTGTTCAACAAGTTCAAGGAGCTGCCCCCGGGGCAGGCGCGCACCGACGTCCTCGACCTCGCCCGGCGGGCGGGAGTCGACGTCGGCCACGTCTACGAGGTCGACGCCAGCAGGCGCACGACCGCGATCAACGCCTACGTCAACGGCATCGGCTCATCGAAGCGGGTGGTCCTCTACGACACGCTCTTGAAGGACCTGAGCCGCTCGGAGCGCAACTCGGTGGTCGCCCACGAGCTCGGCCACGTCCACGACAACGACATCCGTCGCGGGCTCATCTTCGTCGCGCTGATCACGCCCCTGGCGCTGGTCCTCGCCTCCGGGATGGCTCGCGCGATCGCCGCGAGACACGGTGAGGAGCCCGGCCAGCCGGCCTACCTGCCGGCGTTCGCGCTGGCGATCGCGGCCACCTCGTTCGTGCTGGGCATCGCCGGCAACCAGCTCTCGCGCGCGGTGGAGGCGCGCGCCGACACCTTCGCCCTCCAGCTCACCGACGACCCGCGGGGCATGATCGAGCTGCAGCGGCAGCTGGCGGATCGCAACCTCGCCGACCCCGATCCGCCGGACGCCTTCAGCTTCGTCTTCGGCACCCACCCGCCGACCATCGAGCGAATCGGCACCGCCCTCGCCTGGGAGCAGGGCGAGCGCCCGTGAAGGTCACCGTCGTGGTCGTCGGCAAGGTGAAGGCGCCCTTCGCCGAGGCCGACGCCCACTACCGCAAGCTGCTCAAGCGCCACCAGCCGGTCGAGGTGATCGAGGTCCGCGACGAGGTGAACATCGAGGGCCGGATCCCGCCGCGCTCGCATGTGATCGCGCTCGACCGCGGCGGCAGCGCGCTCAGCTCGAAGGCCTGGGCGAGCTGGCTCGCGGAGCGCCGGATCGACGCGCAGGACCTCTGCTTCCTGATCGGCGGGCCGGAGGGTCTCTCCGCCCGCACCCTCGCCCTCGCCGACGAGCGGGTCTCGCTCGGCCCGCAGACGATGGCCCACCAGCTCGCGCGGGTGGTGCTGCTCGAGCAGCTCTTCCGGGCCACCAAGATCCTCGCGGGGGAGAAGTACCACCTCTAGGTACTCTCATTGGGGATGGAACGAGGAGCCTGGACCGACGCGCGGTTGGACGATCGCTTCGATCAGATCGATCGCCGCTTCGACCAGGTCGATCGGCGCTTTGACAGGGTCGATGCCGAGCTCAGAGAGATCCGGGGCGAGCTCACCGACCTGAGATCGATCCTGATCCGCTTCAACGGCGGGATCATGGTCGGCCTCTTGGGTGTGATCACCGCGATCCTCGCCCGAGGCGCCTAGCGCCGGCCCACCGCAAACCGCTCGTCCACGCCGGACGTAGACGGTCGCGTCCTCTTCCCCCCAGCGTGAAGTCGGTCACCGAGAGGACGGACACGCCGGCGGATCGCCGCTGATGCTGCCCGCTCCGACCCGAGGCCGAACCGATGTCCCGAGGCGTCGAGCACCGCGCCCGACTTGAGGTCCCGTGACTTCGCGGCACCGACCCTTCTCGGTCCGAGCCTTCCTGAAACCCCAGGCTCGCGGGTAGAGTTCACGCGTCAGGTCAACGGATGCCTGCCCGACCGGCGTT
>DATIDP010000203.1:0-9884 GCA_035456265.1 Solirubrobacterales bacterium
GGGTCTTGGTGACCAGGGCCCAGTGGCCATCCGAGAGCTCCACGATGGCGATCTCCCAGAGCGGTTTGGTGCGGTCGAGGCGTTGCGAGAAGTACTCGCCCGCCCACTCCATGAGCTCGTCCCGCCCGCCCGGGGCATGCAGCCCGGCAGAGAACACGTGGCGCTCTACCTGGAAGTCCTTGTCCTTCTCCCATGTGGGCCAGTGCAGGCCGCCTGTCCGCGGCTGGGAGAGCCGCTGTGTGTAGCGCGGCAGGTCGGGCAGGCGGGTGATCACGTCACGTCGGATCTGATCGAGAGGAGGGACGCCGTCGGGCTGAGGCTCCAGCACCATGACTCCACCGATGTGCATGTGGGCGCTCTGGTCGAGCTCCTCGAGCTCGAGGAAGGTCGCGTCCAGGGCCGTGAGCTGCTCGCCCATCGCCGGACCTAGGCCGTGGTCCTCGCGGAGTCGAGTAGCACCCGCCGCTCGGCAGCCGCGATCAGGCGCCGCGCGCGGTCCACGGCGTCGATGTTCACGGAGATGCAGTCGATCCCGGCCTCGACGAGCAGCTGGGCGTACTCGCGGTGGACCGATGGCGCCTGCCCGCAGATCGAGGTCGAAAGGCCGAGCTCCTTGGCCTTCGGGATCAGCAGGCGCAGGTAGTCGGCGACCGCCGCATCGCGCTCATCGAACAGCTCCGCGACCGCTTCGGAGTCCCGGTCGGCGCCGAGCATCAGCTGGGTCAGGTCGTTCGAGCCGATCGAGATGCCCTTGACGCCGAGCTTCGCGTAGCTGGGGAGGTGGAAGTACACGGAGGGCACTTCCGCCATCACCCAGAGCTCGAACTCGGGCAGGTCGAGCAGGCCGGCGTCGCGCATCTGGTCACGGCAGGCGGTGAGCTCCCGCGGGGTCCGGACGAATGGGAGCATCACGTGGAAGTTCGTATGTCCCGCGTCCCAGACCCGCTTGATCGCCGCCAGCTCCAGGCCGAACAGGTCCGGCTCCCGCATGTAGCGGAGCGCTCCGCGGTAGCCGATCATCGGGTTCGACTCCTCCGGCTCGAACCGTTCGCCGCCCTCGAGTCCCTTGAACTCGTTCGAGCGGAAGTCGATCGTGCGGTAGGTGATCGGCCGTGGCGCAAATCCCTCTGCGAACTTCGTCAGGGCCTCGCCCATCCTGTCGACGAACTCCTCGCCCTTGCCCTGCTCGATCAGCAGGCGGGGGTGACGGCCCTCGAGCGCCTCGATAACCATCAGCTCGGCGCGCAGCAAGCCGCAGCCCTCGACGGGCAAGCTCGCTGCCCGCTCGATCTGGGAGGGCTCGGAGAGGTTGACCAGGAGCTGGGTCGCGGTAACGGGAGCCCAGCCTCCTACGGGGCCGGACCCGTCACCGGACCCGTTCTCCTGATCAGCGCTGACGGTGACTTCGCCCTCGTAAACCGTCCCGTGCGTGGCGTCCACGGTCACGAGCTCTCCGTCGCGCAGCTTTGAGGTCGCGTCGGCGGCGCCGACGACACAGGGAATGCCGAGTTCGCGGGAGACGATCGCCGCGTGGCACGTCATCCCACCGGAGTCGGTGACGATCGCGGCCGAGCGTCGCATCAGCGGGACCCAGTCAGGCGCCGTCATGTGGGTGACGAGGACGTCGCCCTCCTTCAGGTCGTTGCCCCGGCTGATCTCGGAGATGATCTTGACCTCGCCGTGTCCGACCCCCGGGGCGGCGCCCAGGCCGCGGACGAGCGCCTCGCCTTCGGGCTCCGCGATCGCGGTCGAGGTGTCGCCGCCGGACGCGGTCACCGGGCGTGACTGGAGCATCCAGGCGATGCCCTCCTCGTCGAAGGCCCACTCGGTGTCCTGCGGGGTGCCGTAGTGCTCCTCGTCGCGGATGCCGAGCTCTGCGACGCGGCGAACCTCGTCGTCGCTCAGGACCGGCTGCGTCGATTCCTCGCCGGAGAGCTCCCGCGTGCGGGTGCCGCCGTCGGGGAGCGGCTCGATGACCAGCTCCTTGCGCTTCACGTCGCGCTTCAGGATGTGGAGGTCCTTCTTGTCGATGACGTAGCGGTCCGGTGAGACCTGGCCCGAGACGACCGACTCGCCAAGGCCGAGGGAGCCCTCGATGACGAGGCGGTCGTGGTCGCCCGAGGCGGGGTCGATGGTGAACATCACACCCGCGCGGGTTGAGAGGATCTGGATCTGCACGACCACGGCGATGTCCATGTCCGCCTGGCCGAAGCCCTGCTTGGCGCGGTAGAAGACGGTGCGCCCGCCGAACAGGGAGGACCAGCAGCGGCGCACCGCGTTCACGACCTCGTCGGGGCCGCGGACGTTCAGGAAGGTCTCGTTCATACCTGCGAAGGAGGCCGCCTCGGTGTCCTCGGCGGTCGCCGACGAGCGGACAGCCACCGGCGGGTCATCCCGATCGCCCGCCAGCTCGAGGTAGGCGTCGCGGATCTCGCTCGCCACCTCGTCGGGGACCGGCTCCGCCTCGACCATCTTGCGGACCTCCCTGGTCGCGAGGTCCAATGCCGCGGTGTCGTCGACGTCGACCTCGGAGAGGCGATCCTCGATCCGCTGGCGCAGGCCGCCCTGGTCGCAGAAGAGGGCGTAGGAGGAGGCTCCGACGACGAACCCGGGGGGCACCGGGAGGCCCGCCCGCGTCATCTCGCCCAGATTGGCGCCCTTACCGCCGGCGTAGCCCACGTCGTCGCGGGAGAGTTCCTCGAAGCGGCGGAGGAGAGCGGTCGAAACGGTCATTTGGATCCCCTTTGCAGATGGCGAATGTCTGTGTGCCCAACCTACTCCTGGGGCGCCTCGGTTTCCATCAGCGGAGGGCACCGGGATTGCGAACCGTGATAACTACGTAGCCGCCCCGGTGCTCAACACTGATGGGCGTGGGCGCCAGTCCCGCGACGCTGACCCCAGATGAATGGCAAAGGGAACAACGGATCGGCTCGTGTCGTCATCGCGGGCGGCGGCGTGGCGGGAATCGAAGCCCTGCTGGCCCTGGATGACCTGGCGGGTGATCGGGTGGCGAAAACGCTCGTCTCCCCGGATCCGGACTTCCTCTACAAGCCTCTGCTCGTCGAGGAGCCCTTCGACATCGGCCCCGCCGAGCGCTACGAGCTTCAGCCCCTGGCGGAGGAGAAGGGCGCGAGTTTCGTGCAGCGCGCGGTCAGCCGGGTGCGGCCCGACGACCACGTCGTCGAACTGGACGACGGCTCGACGCTCGAATACGACTTCCTGGTCGCCTGCGCCGGAGGCCGATTCGTGTCGGCGCTCGATGGCGCGATCACCTTCCCCTATCCCGGCGAGGCGTTCAGGGCTGATGCGCTGCTCGATCGAGCCGCGACCGAGGAGAACCGCATCGTGTTCATCGTCCCGGGTGGGGTCACCTGGTCGCTCCCGCTCTACGAGATCGCCCTGATGACCCAGCGGCGCGCCCTCGAGAGAGGCCTCGAGGTGAAGATCGCGATCATCACGCCCGAGTCAGCTCCGCTGATCGTCTTCGGCCCGAAGCCGAGCGCCGAGGTGGAGAAGATTCTGAAGGGACGTGGGATCCAGGTGATCACCGGCTCCACGGTCCGGGAGGTCGGCGCCGACGGGATCAAACTCACCCCAGGGCACCGCGTCATCGGGCCGGCGGTGGCGGTCGCCCTCCCGGTCATGGAGGGGCCCTCGATCGAAGGCCTGCCGGCCGACCAGAACGGTTTCATCCCGATCGACGACCAGGCGCGGGTCAAGGGACTCGAGGACGTCTACGCGGCGGGCGACGGCACGAACTTCCCCATCAAGCAGGGCGGCCTGGCGACTCAGGAGGCCGACGCGGCCGTCGAGGACATCGCGCACCGCCTCGGCGCCGGCCCGGCGCCGGAGCCCTTCCGGCCCGTGCTCCGCGGCAAGCTGCTGGCCGGGGACGAGTCGATCAACCTGCGTGCCGCGGTGGCCGGCGGCGGGGGTGAGGGGGAGGCCTCGCTGGACGTGCTCTGGTGGCCGCCGCAGAAGATCAGCGCACGCTACCTGGCGCCGCTGCTGTACCACGGCCAGGTGCAGGAAGACCTCGAGCCGCCCCGGCGCTCGCTGGACGTGGAGGTCGCCTTGCCGCGGGAGTGGCACGAGGAGCCGATGGCGCTTGATCCGCTCGAGCCGCCGAGGGTGGACTGAGAGGATGGCCCTCCCCACCACCTACCGCAACGTGGTCGTCGCCTATGACGGGAGCGAAGGCGCCAAGGCGGCACTGGCGAGAGCCGCCGAGATCGTTGCCAGGGACGGCTCGGCGCTCACCTTGGTCGAGGCGGTCGCGGGCAAGGTGCCCTCCCCTGCACCCGGAGGGCCTCCCCTCGCGAAGCCCGAGAAGCGGGCGATGGCCCGCGAGGACCTGAAGCGCGCCATTCAGGGCGTCGACCCGGAACTGCTGGCGGGTGGCTGGGTGATCGGCGGGCCGCCCGCCTCTGGGATCGTGACCGTGGCAGAGGACATCGAGGCGGATCTGATCGTCACCGGCTCGCGAGGACGCGGTGCGGTTGCCCGCGCCGTCCTCGGCAGCGTCTCCACCGAGATCCTGCACAGCTCACCGTGCGACGTCCTGGTGGTGCACCCGGGCTCCGCGGAACGAACTGGCTGAGACGGGGCCGGATCAGTCGTCCCCGGGCTCGGTCTCCGTCGAGCCCCGCGAGTTCCCGGAACGTGCAGGCGCCGCGGGCGCTGACGTGCCCCTCGGTTTGTCGTCTCCGGACTCCGGCGCGCTGCTCCCGGTCGAGCCCGCGGTGGGAGCTGCGGGTGTGGTGGAGGTCGTCTGAACCTGAGTGTCCTGGGCCCGCCGATGCCGCTTGGGCGTCGGATGGTGCTCCGCGCGGCGGGGAGCGAGCGACTCGCCGGCACTGACCGGCTCGGATGAGATACCGATCTTCTCGCTGACCAGCTGAGTCGCCAGCAGGGCGACCGCGACCGCGACCAGGAGGCCGATCGCAGCGAAGACGCCCCAGCGAAAGGAGGCGGACCTCATCCCGATGTGACCTCCACCGGCAACGCGGCCGGCCTGCGCGGCATCGAGATCACCGCCCGGGCGCCGCCACCGGGGCGGTTCTCGATCATGACCTGGCCCTTCCACTGCGCGGCGAGCTCGCGGGCGATCGACAGGCCCAGGCCGGTTCCGGCTGCTCCCTGCCGCCCCGCGCGGCCGCGGTGGAAGCGCTCGAAGACCGCTTCCTCCTCGCCCGGTTCGAGTCCCGGCCCGCGATCGAGGACCTCGATCCGGTCGGGGGCGCTGACGATCTCGACCTTGGAGCCGGGGGCCGAGTAACGGATGGCGTTCTCGATCAGGCAGTCCAGGACCCGATCGAAATCCGAGCGGGCGCAGTGACAGCTCGCGGCCTCCCCCTCCTGTTCGTGCTCCAGGGCGATCCCGGCCTCGCCTGCTGCCTTCTCCCACCTGACCAGGGCCTCGTCGATCCCGTCGGGCACGTCGATCTCCTCGGCGGGCATCTGCCGCTCGCCGACGCGACTCAGGATGAGCAGCTCGTTGACGATTCCGGCGAGGCGATCGACCTCACGGATGCCCGCGTCGAGTTCCACCACCCTGGGGTCGCCGGGCGGGAGTTCGTCCCGTACCTCCTCCAGCTGCAGACGGATCCCGGTCAGAGGGGTGCGCAGCTGGTGGGAGGCATCGGCCACGAAGTCCTGCTGGCTTCGCAGCAGCCTTCCGAGGCGGCGCGTCATGCTGTTGAACGAGCGGGCGAGAGAACGTTGCTCCTTGCTCCCCTCGACCGGGGCGACGACGGACAGGTCGCCTCCCTCGACCTGCCTGGCCGCGTCTTCCAGCCGGCCGATCGGCCGGGACGTCTCACGCGCGATCAGCCCCCCCGCGAGCGCTCCCAGCAGCAGTACGACGCCACCCAGCAGAGCGAGCCGGAGGATGGCGGCGTTCGTCGCGTGCGTGACGGCCGCGTTGCTCTGTGTGACCCGCACGGCCCCGATCGGGCGACCCGCGCGCAGGACCGGGACGGCGGTGGCGAGCAGATCCTCGTTCAAGGTGGAGCTGTGTCGGACCTCCTGGGTGCTCCGACCGCGGAGCGCGGAGGCGACCTCGGGCCTCGATGAGTAATTCGCTCCGATCTCGCCCGGGCCGCCGCTGTCCGCGATCACGCGGCCGTTGGCGTCGGTCACCAGCACCCTGCCTCGCTGCGCCTCCGCTGATTGGCTCACCAGGCGCTGAAGCGTGGGGATCCGGGAGTGCTGCACGAGCTCGGGAGCGCTGGCCGCGACCACGTCGGCCTGGCTCTTGGCCTGGGCGCGGACCTCGGAGTCCACGCGCTTTCCGAGGCTGACGCCCAGGGGAACGCCGAAGGCGATCAGCGAGAGCAGCAGCACGTACGCCACCGCAAGCGTGAGTCGGACCGGGAGGCTTACTGGGAACCGTCCTGGGGTGCGATCAGGCGAAAGCCAACTCCGCGCACGGTCTCGATGAAGCGCGGGTTCGCGCTGTCGTCGCCGAGCTTGCGGCGGAGTGTCTTGATGTGGACGTCGAGAGTCTTCGTCGACCCGAACCAGTTGACGTCCCAGACCCGGGACATCAGGTCCTCGCGAGTGACCACCTGGCCCGCGTTCCGAGCGAGCTCCGCGAGCAGGTCGAACTCCTTGCGGGCCAGGGCGATCGGTTCACCGTCGACCTCGACTGAGCGCGCCCCCGGGTCGATCTCCAGGTCGCCGACGGCGATCGAGCTCGGCTCAGGCCTGTCGTCCTTGCGCGGCCGACGGAGGACGGCCCGAATCCGTGAGATCAGCTCGCGGGAACTGAACGGCTTGACCACGTAGTCGTCCGCACCCAGCTCGAGTCCGAGGACCCGGTCCATCTCGGTCCCTCGCGCAGTGAGCATCACGATCGGCACGTCGGAGTCTCGGCGGAGGGAGCGACAGACGTCGGAGCCGTCGCCGTCCGGCAGGTTGAGGTCCAGCAGGACGAGGTCAGGATCGACCCGCTCCGCGGACTCGAGAGCCTCGGCCGCGGTGCGGGCGACGACCGGCTCGAAGCCGTTTCGTCTAAGCGCCTTGGAGAAGGGCTCGAAGATCGCCGCCTCGTCTTCGACGAACAGAATCCGCCGCGAGGGTTGTGAGCCGGGCATTTGCGGCCAATGTAGCGCCGGAAAGGCCCGTCGCCCGGGACACGGCCGATTCCTTCTCCCTCTCTTTACCTGCCCTTCTCGGGCCCTTCCCTAAGCGCCGCTGAGAATCGCCCCCGTCACCCGACCCAAGGAGTGCAAGTGAACGACCTGAGGACGAAGATCGCAGCGATCACGGTTGCCCTGGGCCTGGGCGGCCTCGGGGGATACGCGATCAGCACGACCAAGAGCTCCAAGGAAGTGGCGGTCGCCCCCGCGGCCGAGGGGACCAAGGTGATCCGGCGGACGATCCATGCCAAGCGTCACCGGACCACGGCCGCCAGCCACCGGCACGCCGCCGCCGGGAGGGCCCTCGCCAGTGAAGCGGTCTCCACCGGTTCCAGCGGCTCAGGCTCCGGTTACTCCGAGTCGAGCGGCAGCCCGGTGCGCACCGGCAGCAGCGGTTCGTCCAGCCATTCCGGGGGCAGCAGCCACACACCCGTGCACACGGGCAGCAGCGGCTCGTCGCAGAGCGGCTCGAGCCACTCGCCGGTCACCACGGGCTCGAGCGGAGGCGCCGGGGGCGCCACTGGCGGTGGTGACGACGGCGGTGAGGTTGAGCACGAGGGCGGTGACTGAGCCGGGCCAAGGGCTTCCCGAAACCTTTACCCGCCCTTCCCCGGCTGCTTGCCGCACGTTTCGAAGAATGGGCCAAGCACCAACGAGCAAGGAGCGGATCCCGTGAAGGACTTCAGAAGCAAGATCGCAGTTGCAGCGGTGATCTTCGGCCTGGGCGGCCTGGGTGGGTATGCGATCGCCTCGAACCCCGGCCACGGAGCGGCTCCGGCGGCGAGGATCGCCGCCCAGACCGGACAGACGCCCCAGCCCGGACAGCGGATCTCGACCGGCACCAGTGGCGCGGTGAGCGCCCCCGTCCTCAACACCGCCGGCACTCAACTGCTGCCGCGTCAGGCGGTTCCCGGGGGAGCGGGCGCCGATGACTGAGCGGCCGGATCAGTCGACCGCCGGCCAGCGTGCGCCGCGGCCGCGCCGGCCCAAGCCGGCCCCCCTGCCGACGGTCCTCGCCGCGCTGGCGATCTTCGCCGTCGCCTTCGAGTTCCTCGCCTTCCAGCTGAGTGCCGGGAAGGATCCGGCGCTCGGGCCCGGGACTCCGGCCGCCCCTGTGGTCGCGAAGTCCAGGCCGGCCAAGAAGATCGTGATCACGAAGGTGATCCCCGCCGGCGGAGGCGCCGCCGGGGGCTCGAGCTCGACGTACTCGTCGTCCGGGGCGGTCGCGCCCTCCGCACCCGTGGCCACCTCATCGTCATGAGCGTCCATGACCTCACCTTCGACGCCATGGGCTGCGAGGTCCGCCTGATCATCGGGGAGCCTCTGCCCGGCTCGCCGCCGGCCTCGTTCGCCGCCGAGCAGGGGCGCTTGTTCATCGCCGGGTTCGACGCTGCGCTCTCACGCTTCCGGCCTGACAGCGAGCTCACGGCGCTCAACGAGGATCCGCGGCCCGAGGTTCCCTCCTCCGAGCTCCTCCGGCGCGCGGTGCGCGCCGGCCTCTGGGCGGCGGAGAGGACCGGCGGGCTCGTTGATCCCACCCTGCTCGGCGCGATCATGGCGGCGGGATACTCGGAGTCCCGGGCCGGTCTGGATCCGGTGCCCCTCGCCGATGCGTTGGCACTGGCCCCTCGGCGCCGCGCCGCGCGGCCCCGTGCGGAGGGGGAATGGCGGCGCATCGAGGTCGATGACGAGGCGGGAACCATCAGGCGCCCACCCGGCGTGGGGTTCGACACCGGAGGCAGCGGCAAGGGTCTGGCGGCCGACATGCTGGCCGAGCGGCTCCGCGGCTATTCGAGGTACGTCGTCGACTGCGGGGGCGACGTCCGGATCGGAGGCTTCGCGACCCAGCTCGATCCCTTCGCCGTCCACGCCCGGCATCCGATGGACGGTGAGGCGGCGGCGATCTTCTACGTCTCCGCCGGCGGAATCGCCAGCTCCGGGGTGGACACGCGGGTCTGGCGCCGCGACGACGGCGGCTTCGCTCACCATCTTCTGGATCCCAGTACCGGCGAGCCCGCCTGGACCGGCCTGGTCGGCGTCACTGCGCTCGGGCGCGATGCCCTCGAGGCGGAGACCCTCTCCAAGGCCGCCCTGCTCAGCGGCCCGGAGGGCGGGCGCCGCCTGCTTGCGGCGGGCGGCGGAATGCTGGTCGCCGAGACGGGCGAGGTGGAGCTGCTCGGCCCGGTCAGCGCGAAGCTGATCGGCCGGCGAAGTGTGTTCGTCCCGCAGCGCACCACGCCCGTCGCCGAGGTGGCGCCGTGAGCTCGGGCGTTGCTCAGCACGTCTGGTGGTTGGTCAGCCGAGCCTCGGGTGTGGTCGCACTCGGGCTGGTGACGATCTCGGTCGTCCTGGGCCTGACCATGGCGGGCAAGCTCTCCCGCCGGCCCGGGATCGGACGGACTCTCAGCGCGATCCACGAGCAGACGGCGGTCACCGGCCTCGTCGCGATCGCCGTCCACGGCCTCAGCCTGCTGGGCGATCCCTGGCTCAACCCGGGGCCGGCCGGCATCTCGATCCCCTTCCTGATGGCCTACAAGACCGTCTGGGTCGGCCTCGGAATCACCGCCGGCTGGCTTGCCGCGCTGCTCGGCCTGAGCTTCTACGTACGCCGCCGGATCGGTCCGCGCCTCTGGCGGCGCGCCCACAAGGCAACCATCCTGGTCTACGCCCTCGGGGTCGCCCACACCCTGGGCGCCGGCACCGATGCGTCGAGTCCCTGGCTGTTCTGGCCGGTCGTCGCCA
>DATIDP010000204.1:0-3804 GCA_035456265.1 Solirubrobacterales bacterium
CGACCGCGAGCTCTCGAAGCGGCTGATCGACTTCTCGTCGGGCATGACCTACGCGCTCGGTGGCGGCATGCAGCGGATCGCGCAGGGCATCTTCCTGCTCACCCCCGAGAACGTCGAGGTCTCCGCCGAGGAGAAGGCCCGGCTTCTCGAGGGCGGCTTTTTCAACCAGTCCTAGGTTCCTGAGTTGAATTCGCGCTGGTGCGAGAAAAGGAAGCACTGAGCGGGCGAGAAGCGACCTCCGAATAAAGTCCCGCCCATGAAGCTCGGCTTCGTTGGCGCAGGAAACATGGCTGGTGGGCTCGCCAGAGGGTGGGCCGCCGCTCAGGGGGAGCCGGGCGCTCCCGAATCGATGGCGTTCGCCGACGCTGACCCCGACAAGGCGCGTCAGCTCGCCGAGGAGGTCGGCGGCGCGGCGATCGAGGGGAACCTGGCGCTCGCGGACACCTCCGACCTCGTCGTCCTCGCCGTCAAGCCGAACGTGCTCGACGAGGTCGCGCCGGACCTGGTCCAGGCCGGCACACCCGTCCTGTCGATCCTCGCGGGCACCTCGCTGAAGACCCTTCACGAGGCCCTTCCCGGCGTCGATCTGATCCGGGTGATGCCGAACCTGGGCGCGCAGCTGCGCCAGGGCGTGCTCTGCGTCGTCTTCCCAGAGGGGACGGATGACGGGCGCCGGCGCCGGATCACGCAGCTCCTCGGGCTGACCGGCGAGGTCATCGAGCTCGAGGAGGGCCTGATCGATGCGGCTACCGCGATCACCGGCTGCTCTCCCGGCTACCTGGCCCTGGTGGCCGAGGTCCTCGTAGAGGCGGGCGTCAAGGAGGGCCTCACCGAGGACCAGACGCTCCGCATGGTGTCCAAGGCGATGAGTGCGACCGGCGACCTGCTCGAATTGCACGAGCCCGGGGCGCTCAAGCGTGCGGTCGCGTCGCCTGGCGGAATGACCGAGGCGGGCCTGAACGCACTCGAGGAGCGCAATCTCCACGACATCCTCCTGGCGGCGGTCGACGCGTCACTCGACAGGGCGCGGAAATGAGCTTCCTGCTGGCGATCACACGCGATGACGTCGCCAACTACGTCAGCGCAATCTTCCTCGTCTACTTCATCCTGATCTTCATCCGGATCCTGCTCTCCTGGATCCCGCGGATGCCGTACTACCCGTGGCTGCGCGCGAGCGTCGACTTCATCCACCAGGTGGTCGATCCCTATCTGAACATCTTCCGGCGGGTGATCCCGCCGATCGGCGCCGGTGGGATGGGCATCGACATCAGCCCGATCCTGGCGATCATCGTCCTCAGCATCGTCTGGCGCGTGGTCGTGGCGCTGATCGCGGGTTGAGGGACCGCGCCCTCGCACTGCTGGTCCCCGGGCTCGCCGCCTGCGGGGTCGTCGTCGCCCTCGACCAGGGGACGAAGGCTCTGGCGACCTCCCTGGTCGACCGCGGCGACCGCGTCGACGTCCTGCCCTTCGTGCATCTCGAGAACGTGCGTAACGAGGGCGTCGCCTTCGGGCTGGGCGGCGACATTTCGGCGGCGCTGATCGGGGTGACGATCGTCCTGCTGGTCGGCCTCCTCGTCTTCCTGGCTCTCAGGGGTGGCGGAGGTTGGGGGGTCTGGCTGCCGGCGGCGCTGCTGCTGGGCGGCGCGCTCGGCAACCTTGCCGACCGGGTGCGGGACGGGGCGGTGATCGACTTCATCGACCTACCGCTCTGGCCGACGTTCAACCTGGCCGACGTGGCGATCACGGTCGGCGTGCTCCTGCTGCTGCTCGACGTCGAGCGCTCGGAGAAGGGGAAAAAGCGGACTTGAGGCCCGAGGCCGAGCGGCTGATCGTGCACCTCGACGAGGACCTCGCGGTGATCGAGAAGCCCGCCGGCCTCGTCGTTCACTCCGCCCCCTCGCACCGCGGCGAGACGCTCGTCGACCTGCTCGAGGGGATCGCGGGCGGGGGCGAGGGAGGCAGGCCGGGAATCGTCCACCGCCTCGACAAGGACACCACCGGGCTGATGCTCGTCGCCCGCAATGAGCGGACTCACAGGGCCCTCTCCGCCGCGGTGAAGCGCCGCGAGGTGCTGCGTGAGTACACGGCGCTGGTCGAGGGGCGCCTGGACAGCCGCAGCGGAACGATCGATGCCCCACTGGGGCGTCACCGCCGGCGCCGCACCCGGATGGCGGTGCGGGGAACCGCCTCGCGGGAGGCGCGCACCCACTTCGAGGTGATCGAGGCGCTGCCCGGCGACACGCTCGCGCGTGCCCGCCTCGAGACCGGCCGGACCCACCAGATCCGCGTTCACTTCGCCGCGATCGGCCACCCGGTCGCCGGCGATCCGGAGTACGGGACGCCCGGGCGGCACGGCCTCATCCGCCAGTTCCTGCACGCGTCGCGCCTGGAGTTCACGCACCCCGGCAGTGGGGAGCGGCTCGGCCTCACATCCGCGTTGCCCGAAGACCTGCGCGCCGCGCTGGAGAGGGCTCGGAGAACCGGCTGAGGAAGAGACCGAGGCGCTGGCACGGGAAGTGGCGCGTGACTCGCGCATAGCCCGAGTCAGGCGCCAATTGCTCCACGGACGGCCTCGGCGGGGAATTTTTCGCTCAGCGCCTACAATCCCGCGGACTTTGCACCCAACCCCCGATGAGAGGTGAAGGGACGCTGCTCGCCGCCAGGCGGGTTCCCGGAGCCGCTTCGGGGCCAATACGAGACGGGGTCGCTCCTCAGGTTCGCCTGCGAAGCGCCCTCGCATACCGACAAGCGATAGGAAAGACAGATGGCCGAGGTAGGCATCAAGGAGCTGCTGGAGGCTGGAGTTCATTTCGGCCACCAGACGCGGCGCTGGAACCCGCGCATGCGCCGCTTCATCTTCGGAGAGCGGGAAGGGATCCACATCATCGACCTCCTCCAGACGGAGGGGCTTCTCAAGGAGGCGACCGACTTCGTCACCGAGGTGGCGGCGAAGGGCGGCGTGGTCCTGTTCGTCGGGACCAAGAAGCAGGCGCGCGACTCGGTCGAGCAATGGGCCGAGCGCTGCGAGATGCCGTACGTGAACCGCCGCTGGCTCGGCGGCCTGCTGACCAACTTCAACACGATCCGTAAGCGCATCCAGCGCCTGCACGAGCTCCGCGAGCTGAAGGAGGGCGGCCGCCTGGACCTGCTGCCCACCAAGGAGCGGATGTCGATGGAGGCCGAGCTGCGCAAGCTCGAGTACAACCTCGGCGGCGTCGCCGACATGCAGCGCCTGCCGGACGCCGTGGTGATCATCGACCTGAAGACCGAGGAGATCGCTCTGCGCGAGGCGGAGCGCCTCGAGATCCCGATCGTCAGCCTGGTCGACACGAACTGCGATCCCACCGCGGTCGACTACGTGATCCCGGGGAACGACGACGCGATCCGCTCCTGCGAGCTGATCATCGGCACGCTCGGCGAGACGATCGAGGGCGCCGCGGCCAGGTGGCGCGAGGAGGAGGCCCGCCGCCGGGCCGAGGAAGAGGAGCGCAGGCGCCGCGAGGAGGAGGAGCGCCAGCGCCGCGAGGCCGAGGAGAAGGCGCGGCAGGAGGCCGAGGAAAAGGCGCGGCAGGAGGCCGAGCAGCAGAAGCAGCAGCAGGCTCAACAGCAGCAGCAACAGCAGGCCCAGGACGCCGAGGCGAACCGCGAGGCGGGGGAGGAGATCCCCCAGCCGCAGGAGCCGGGGCAGGCGCCGCATGACCGCCAGGGCGACCAGGCCGAGGCGAACCGGGAGGCGGGGGCGGAGATGCCACAGCCGGCGCCGGAGCCCGAGCCCGCCCAGACGAAGAGCGGAGGTGAATCCTG
>DATIDP010000205.1:0-6000 GCA_035456265.1 Solirubrobacterales bacterium
TCCGCGCAGCTGGGAGGCCTCGACCTCGGCGACGGTCATCGCCTCGCTCGCGTCGCGCAGCTCCGTCTGCAACCCGAACTCCTGCTGGGAGCACTCGCGGAGCTCGGCCGCGACATCGGATCCGTGCTCCCCCTCTGCCTCACCCAGGGCAGCCGCATGCCGCTCCAGGGTGGCTCCTAGTCGGGCAAGAGCCTCGCGTGTGCGGCTCAGCGCGGGCAGCGTTTCCTGCTCGAGCGAGATCCGCCGCTCCAGCTCCTCCCTGTCCTGAAGGCGCTTCTCCCTGGCGCGGTCCGCGGCCTCGGCGTGCCGGCGCTCGGCCGCCAGCTCGGCCTCGAGCTTGGCCCGCTGGATCGCGCTCGACCCCGAGCCCTGGTCGGAACGCTCGGCATGGCGCTCGGCGAGCCAGGTCGCGCGGTTCGCCTCCTCGGCGGCCTCGTCGAGCTCGCGACGGGCATCGCGGAGTGCCCTATGTGCCTCCTCCTCCCGGCTTCGCGCCTCGTCCAGGGCGGAGTCGGCGCGCTCCAGGTCCCGGGTCGCGCGCTCCTCGGTCTGTTCCCGCTGCGCAAGCCTGGACGCGAGCTCCTCACGCTCGGAGCGAGCTGCCAGCGCCGGATCGGTTCCCTCCCGCGGCAGCCTGCGGATCTCGCCCGCCCGGGCGTCGAAGCACTCGCCGTCGACGGTGACCGCGACGCCGCCGAAGCCATCGGCGAGATCGTCCAGGTCGTCCACCAGCCAAGCATCCGCGAGCAGGCGCTCGGTGATCGGCCCGGCCTCGCCTCGGGCCTCGATCAGGTCGAGGAGGCGCCGCGCGCCGTCCTTCGGCGGAGCGGACGCCGGCGAGGCCGAGTTCGTTGAGATCAGGGCCCGCGCGGCGCCCTCGGTGCCCGCGAGCCGCTCCCGGCCCTCGTCGATCGAAGCGACGATCGACGCGCGCAGCCTCTCGCCGAGCACGGCCGAGACCGCGCGCTCCAAGCCGGAGCCGGTCTCGATCAACCCCGCGAGCGCATCGTGCTCGCCCTCGACCGCCGCGGCCGCGAGCTTCGCCTCAACCGCTGCCAGCTCACCGACCAGGGCGGCCTTGCGCTGCGATGCCTTTCGCGCCTCCTCCAGCGCGCGCTCGTGTGCCTGGGTGACCTGCCGGGCAGCGGCACTGGCCCCCTCCTCTTCTCTTTGGAGGGGCTCGAGCGCCGCTCTCGCGGCCGCTCGCCTGCTCTCGGCCTCCTCCGCCTCCCGGCGCAGGCGCCTGACCTCCTCGGATGCATCGGCGCCGAGCTTCGCCAGCTCGGCCTCGAGCTCTGCGATTCGGCTCGCGGTCGCGTCCTCATCCGGCTCGGTCTCCAGAGCCTCGAGCCGCAGCTGGCGTTCCCCGAGGGCCGCGCGCAGGTCCCGCTCTGCGATCTCCAGTGACTCGGCGCGGGCGCGCACGCGCTCGGTGGCCGCGCGCGCCTCGGCCAGGACCTCGCCGTGGCGCCGCCGTCCCTCCTCCCCGAACGCGATCCGCTCCTCGATGGCCGTGCGGCGGGCCCGAACCTCCTCGAAGCGCTTCTCGACCGAGTCTCGGGCGATGCGGACCTCCGACAGCTTTCTGTCGGCGGCGGCGAGGTGCTCCTGCTGCGCCCGCAGGGCGTCGGCCACGACCCGCGCCCGAAGCTCGTTGGACTCTCGCTCGAGCTTCGCTGTCCGCTCCGCGGCCTCGGCCTGGCGCTTCAGCGGCCGAAGACGCGAGCGTGCCTCGCGCTCGACGTCCATCGCCCGCTCGAGGTTGTCCCTGGTGCGGTCCAGCTTGAGCTGAGCGCTGTGCCGGCGCTTGCGGTGCTTGCCGAGCCCCGCAGCCTCCTCGATCAGCATGCGCCGGTCCTTCGGCTTGGAGTGGACGATCTGCTCGACCTTGCCCTGGCTGATCACCGAGTGGGCCTCGCGCCCCATGTTCGTGTCGGCGAGGGCCTCCAGGATGTCGACCAGGCGGCATCGGGCTCCGTTCAGCCGGTACTCCCCGTCACCGTTCCGCTCGATGCGGCGCGAGACCGAGATCTCGGAGAACTCGCTCGCGGCCAGGCCCTCGCTGTTGTCGATCACCACCTCCACCTCGGCGAAGCGCCGCGGCGACTGGCCGTTTCCACCCGCGAAGATCACGTCGCGCATCTGCTGGCCGCGCACCGCCGTCGGGCTCTGCTCGCCGAGCGCCCAGAGCACGGCGTCGGTGATGTTCGACTTGCCCGAACCGTTCGGTCCGACGATCACGCTGACGCCCGGCGAGAAGGTCAGCCGAGTGCGGTCGGGGAAGGACTTGAAGCCCTTCAGATTGATCGCCTTCAGATACATGGAGGTCGGAAGGGTGCCAGCTGTGGGAAGCCTCGCGTCCGGCCCGGACGCCAAGCATCGCTACGTGCGCAGTTTCTCCAGTGCGCGTTCGGCGGCCGCCTGCTCGGCCTCTTTCTTGCTTCTGCCCGAGCCCGTGCCGATCTCGTCCCCGGCGACGGTCGCCCGGACCTCGAAGCGTCGATCGTGCGGCGGACCCTCCTCGCCGGTGACCTCGTAGCTGACCGCGTCGCCGTCTCGCGCGAGCCGTTCCTGCAGCTCCGACTTGAAGTCGAGGCGCTCACGCGTCGCCTGTTCGATCTCCTCGTCGAACGCGCCGACGACTGCCCTCGACGTCGGCTCGAACCCGTGCGCCAGATAGCAGGCACCGATCACCGCCTCGCACACGGACGCCAGCGTCCGCTCCGATGCCAGCAAGGTCTCGACGGGAAGGCCGTCGCCCCCGTGCGGCGCCCGCGCGGCCAGCCTGTCCGGAAGGCCGAGCTCGCGGGCGACGCCGGCGCACGCCCGCCCGCTGACGGCCTGGTTGAGGATCTTCGTGAGCTCGCCGATGTCGGCCTCCGGGTGCTCGGTGAAGAGCAGGGCGGCGACGGAGAGCCCCAGCACGCTGTCGCCCAGGAAGGCGAGCCGGCCGTAGGAGTTGGTGCGGGTCTCGACCCACGATGAGTGAGAGAGGGCCTGCCGGCGCAGCTCTTCGGGGGCGTCCGCGAACAGCTCCGCCAGCGAGGCGGCGGCGGGTGTCATGGGATCAGCTCGAAGCTCCTCCCTAGGCCGCCGGCACTCGGGCCGTGACGAAGTCGACGGCGTCCCCGACGGTCTCGATCCGGGCCGCCTCCTCCTCGCTCACGCGGATTCCATACCGGTCCTCGAGCTCCATGACGAGCTCATAGAGATCGAGCGAGTCGGCGTCGAGATCCTCTCGGAACCGCGTCTCCGGCTGGATTCGGTCGGGCGGCACCTCGAGCTCGGTGCTCAGGTGCTCTCGAACGAGCTTCATGACCTCGTCGCGCTCCATGGCGTCGATTATCGCCTATCGGCCAGTCGCGCCCGAGGGCTCCTCGCGCAGCGCATCTCGGGTTGCGCCCGAGACGGCGAGCAGCTCACCGGTTCGCTCCACGGCACGCTCCGTCACCGCGCGATGGGCGAGGCGGACCGCGTTGGCGATTCCGTCGGGCGTGGAGGTGCCGTGCGCCACGACGGCGACGCCACGCAGCCCGAGCAGGATCGCCCCGCCGACGGCATTGGGATCCATCGAGCGCCGGAGTCCGCCGAGCGCGGGCCGCAGCAGAAGGCCCCCGGCGGCGGATATCGGGCTGGAGCGGGCGGCATCGCTGACGGCGTCCGCGACGGCCCTCGCGGTGCCCTCGAGTGTCTTCAGGGTGACGTTGCCGGTGAACCCGTCGGTGACGATCACGTCGGCCTCGTTGCTGAGCAGGTCGCGCCCCTCGACGTTGCCGATGAAGCGGATCCGACCGGCGCCTGCGAGCGCCTCGTGCGCCGCGACGACATCGCCGCGCCCCTTCTTCTGCTCCTCGCCCACCGAGAGCAGGGCGACCCGCGGGCTCTCCACGTCGAGCACGGCCGCGCTGAAGGCAGACCCCAGGAAGGCGAACTGGATCAGATGCTGCGGGCGCACGTCGGTGTTGGCGCCGCAGTCGAGGAAGAGGAGGGGTGCGCCGTCGCTTCCCGGGACCGGGATCTGGACGGCGAGGGCGGGGCGGTGAACCCCCTGCGCCCGCTTGAGGGCGAAGAGCGCGGCCGTCATCGTCGCGCCGGTTGAGCCGGCGCTGACCAGCGAACTGCACGTCCCGTCGGCGACGGCGGCCGAGGCGCGAACGATCGAGGCGTCGGGCGTCGAACGAACGGCCGCCACCGGCTCGGCCTCGTTGCCGATCCACTCGGTGGTCGCCTCCACCTCGATCCGGTCGGAGCCCTCCAGGCTTGCTGGACCGAAGATCCGAACCGGGATCCCGTCGGCTGCGGCGAGGCGGGCTCCCTCCAGGACGATCTCGGGTCCGCCGTCCGCTCCGTAGGCGTCCAGCGCGACCGGTGCAGTCATCTAATGGGTTGCTCCTGACAGGTCAAACGGGTCGCACCTGGCGGCGCGCCCTCGCATCATCGGAGCACCCTCTCATCTACTCCTCGGTCGAGGGACCGGCCGCGGGCGCGCTCTCGGGCACCTCGTGGCTGATCACCTCGCGACCCGCGTAGGTGCCGCACGTCGGGCAGACCCGATGCGGCAGGCGGGCGCTGTGGCAGCGCGGACACTCGTTCAGCCGCGGGGCCGAGACCTTGTGCTGGGCGCGCCGCTTGTCGCGCCGCGTCCTCGACTGTCGCTTCTTCGGGACCGCCATGAGGGCGGCAGGATAGCTACTCCAGCTTGAGGTCCCTGAGCTTCGCCATCCGCGGATCGCCGCCCTGCGAGTGGCGGTGCTCCTCTGGATCGGCGTCGTTCAGCGACTCCCCGCAGACCGAGCAGAGCCCGGCGCAATCGGGGCGGCAGAGAAGCTGGTCGGGGAGAGCCAGCACCAGCGAGTCGTTCGCCCAGCGGTGGAGGTCAAGCTCACCGTCCGAGACGTAGGGGCTGCGGAGCTCCTCGTCGCGGGCGCTGGGCTGGTCGACCTCCCGGGCATCGACCTCGATCTCGTTCGGGGCCTCCTCGAGGCAGCGGACGCAGGGCCCGCTCAGCTCGGTCCGGAACCGCAACCTGAGGGCGTAGCCGGTGGTCGTCCGGGAGACGTCGAGTCGACTCTCGCCGCCACCGCCGGCGGGGGCGTAGGTCTGGCCGCCGAGCTCGATCGGGTCGAGCTCCAATACGAGATCGAGGGAGCGCGCCTGTCCCGAGGACAGCGCGAGACGCTCGAGATCGAGGATTCCGCCTTCCGCATACACTCGCGCCGAGGGTAGCGAGACACCTTGGCCGCGCAATTCCACTGGGACCCGGAGACTTACCTGGAGGAGATCCGGGCCGAGGTCCCGCGCTACGACCAGCTCCAGAGGGCCGCCGTGGACGCGATCCCCTTCGCCCCGGGCCGCGTTCTCGAGCTCGGCATGGGCACCGGAGAGACGACCCGTGTGCTCCTCGAGGCCTACCCCGATGCGTGGGTGATCGGCCTCGACTCCAGCCCGGACATGGTCTACCGCCTCCGAGAGGAATACGACGACGTCCAGCTCGCCCGCATGGAGGATCCGCTGCCGGACGGGCCGTGGGACCTGGTGATCTCCGTCCTCTCCGTGCACCACCTCCGCGACGACGCGAAGCGCACCCTCTTCCGCCGGGTCCGCGAGCAGTCCCGGGCCCTGGTGATCGGCGACGTCGTCAAGGCCGATCAGCAGGTCACGCCGATCGATCCAGGCATCGACTTCCCGGACACCGCCGAGCAGCTCGCCGAGTGGTGCGGCGGCGAGATCACCTGGACCGCCGACGACCTCGCCGTGGTCAGAGCCGTCTACGGCTGAGTTGAGAGGAGAGCAGATGACCCACCACAATCCCGAGCGGCCCGGCCCGCCGCCCTCCGCCGACGAGGGCGTCGTCCTCTACGAGAAGCGCAACCGGATCGCCTACCTGACGATCAACCGGCCCGAGGCGCGGAACGCGGTCAGCCCCGAGGTCCACCGGGCGATGATCGCCGCCTGGGCGGACTTCGCTGAGGACGACTCCGTCGACGTCGCCATCCTGAC
>DATIDP010000206.1:0-12926 GCA_035456265.1 Solirubrobacterales bacterium
GGGGCCGGTCTTGAGGTCGACCGGATGCCCGGCGGCACCGCCCGCCGCGTCAACGCCGACGAACGACTGCAGCCTGGACGGGTCGGGCAGCCCGTTCACGCCGGCCGGCATCGCCCAGATCTCGTTGCGGCTGTGGTCGCCGAAGAAGAGCGCGCCGTTGTACTGCGCCGGATACGACCCGCCCGGGTAGAACGCCACGCCGGTGATCGACGAGCCGCCGGTGTGGCAGCCGGTGTAGCTCACCACGCAGGCGCTGTGGTTGTACGTGTAGTACGGCGAGACGACCGAGCCAGGAGTCGAGTAGAGGGACGAGCACTGAGTGAGGCCGGCGCCCTGATAGCCACCTTGGATGGCGGCGCCCTCGTAGCACGGCCAGCCGAAGTTCGACGCCGTGGGACCGGCGGGGGCAAGGACGCGGTTGATCTCCTCCCAGGTGTTCCAGCCGACGTCGCCGATCCACAACTCGTCGGTACCCGGGCGCTGGGTGATGCGGAAGGGGTTGCGCAGCCCGTAGGCCACGATGCGGCGCGCGTTGGCATCCGATGAGGCGAAGAAGGGGTTGCCGGGCACGCCCGCGCCGGTGGCCGGGTCGATCCGCAGGACCGCGCCGTCGAGGACGGCCGGGCCGTCGGTGCGTCGCACGCTCTGGCTCCGCAACGCGCCGCCCTCCGCCGTAGGCGGGCTCAGCGCCGTGCCGGCCGGACTGGGCGGATCGCCGCAGGGGTTCGCTTGGTCGCCGGCGTAATTCGCGCCGTACTGCCCGTAGTCGACGTTGTTGAAGCTGGCGCCGTCACCGCCACTGACGTAGAGGTACCCGTCGCGTCCAAATAGGAGCGTGCCGATCGAGTGGCTGGGGAACTGCTGGCACCAATCGTTGATGAGCACTTGCTCACTGCCGGTCATGACGTTCCCGCTGATCTGCAGCCGTGACACACGCGCCGAGATAAGGCAGCCATCGGTGGTCGGCCCAGGCGGCGTCGGGCAGCCGTCGCTCCACACCGGCGCCGTGCCGCCGATCGGGGCGTCATACGCGTAGAGGACGTAGAGGTAAGGGTTTGCGGGGAAGTTGGGGTCGAGCGCGAGGCCGAGCAGACCGCGATCCCAGTAATCGTCGATCTCGCCCGACAGGTCGGCAACGGTGACCGGGTTCGTGTCGGTCAGGCTCTGAAAGGCTTTGATCACTCCGTTCTTCTGGCCGACGAAGATCCGTCCGTCGGGCGCGAACTGCAGCACCGTTGGGTTGGTCAGCCCGCTCAACACAACCGAATCGCGAAACCCGGTGGGTAACGTCGACGCTCCAGCCGGACTAGCCTCCGCCGCCGTGAGCCAGGCGCCTAACACGATCGCGGCTGTCATAACCAGCCGACGCCAACGCGTGGCCTTCCCGATACCCCACACAGCGCAGCTTCCTGGGAACACACGAGAACTCGCGGGGATCGGCTTTGTTCGAATCAGGCTCATCCGCTGTCGGATTCGTTTGGCGCAAGGCGCTCGCTTTGCACTGCACTAACGGCCCGCTGGACGCGGTTCGTTCGCCGGAGGTTCGATTCGGAAGCCGGAAGCCTCGGCGACGCATGGGGGTTGCCTGCGTAGCCCGCCCGGAACACCGATTTTCCAGACCGTCGCTCCGACGTCGACCAACTGATCGAATTGGGGAGACTGCGCGAAAAGGCCTGCTCTCCGAAACCGAGTTCGCAGCCGCCAAGGGCCGACTGATGGAAGAGACCGACGAGCAAGAAAGCTCCTCGCCAGAGTCAGATGACGCCGGGGAGGAGGAAGAAAGAGCACGGCGACGACGCCGAGAAAGGTCGCCAGCCCCTTGTTCTCGTCTCCTACCTTCGGCTCCATTTGATCAGTGCGGTCGTTCATGAGTTTCTCCTTGGGGGTCTTCTCAGGCGGTTTTCCGGAGCAAGCGTCATGTCAGCTAGCGGCCTTGGAGGGCAGCGATCAGGTTCACAAGCTCATCCGTCAATGCCCCCTCCCTGATCGGTGCATAGATCGGGCCGCCCCCGTCGCGGAGCAGTTCCACCAGCCCCGCCACGCCCTGGCAGTAGATCGGCGCCGGCGCCAGCAGTAACTCTCTGACCTCGATCAAGAGCGGTCTCGCATGGGCCACCTCAATCCGGTCGGGCATAGCTGCCACCGAACAGGGATCGACAGGCCGTGCGGCGGCAACCAGCACGTTGTCGATCCGAGTGGCGAGGCGTGCGCGGCAGTTGCGGCTAGTGAGACGGGCCGCCCGGTAGGTCAAGGCGGGGGACCTCGCCGAGGGAGGTTCGCCTGCGGCCAGGGCGCGGTCTAGCCGAGAGCGAGCGAGGCTTGCCCGCAGGCAGGCCAGCAGTCGGACGAGACCGAACCGCCGGTGGCGGGGCAAGACGGGCAGGGGAGGGAGTCCGTCGAGCCCCGCGGAGGAAGAAGCGAGGGGATGTGCCACCGAAACTCCCTTTGGTAGACGACCACTAACGCCGACCAGACTTCCCGGCACGCCTGAGGGCCAGAGTAGATATCCGGGGACCGGTTTCCGGCTCCAAGAGCCAGATTTAGCGAAATCTTTACGCCTCTCGGGCCCCGCTTAGCGGGTTCTTAGCGGGTCGCTCTGGACCATGGAATTGGGAAGCCATGGCAGAACTCAAGCAACGCGGGTATCACTCGGCGCTCGTCCCGATCCTGGGCAGTAGCGTCGATAACGAGGCGATGGCGCGGGCCGCGAAGCTGGTCAGGCCCGACGGCGCCATAGAGGCCGTTTACGTGCTCAAGGTCCCCGAACAGCTGCCGCTCGACGGAGGTCTTGAGCAAGAGGAGCAGGAATCGCGGCGGGTGCTGGAAGTAGCGCGCCTCCAGGCGAAGCTCGCCGGCTGCAGGGTGCGCTGCCGGCTGATTCGGACGCGGAGCCCGGGGCGCGCGATCGTCGAGGAGGCGGAGGAGCGACGCTCTGACTTGATCTACATCTCGACTGAGCACGCCCCCAGCGAGGACGGGCTGCTCGGCCCGACGACCAGATACGTGCTCGCCCACCGGCCCTGCCGGGTGGTCGTCGAGCACGATCCGACCACCGCTGGGATTGGACAGAACGGAGACGGCGTAGTCCCGGCGGGTGTGCTTGTGGGGTGCGGATAGCGTGAGCGAAATCGATCCGCGGCACAAACATCCTCTTTACGAGGCATCGCACACGGTTGGTGTGAAGGAGCCTCCAAACGCAGAGGATGGCAAGGTTCGCACGGGCAAGCGGCCCCGCGAGAAGCAGATCTTCAACGAGGCTTCGCACAAGCTGGGCTACTGGCGGCCAGAGGCTCCGAGTGACAAGGAAGAGGACGCGGAGGCCGTTCGCAAGCGCTTCGAAGCGCTGCGGGACACCAAGCGGGACGTAATCACCGACGCCAGCAAGGCCGTGCTCGCACTTGGGGCCCTCGGCGTCGTCTACGGCGACATCGGGACGAGCCCGCTGTACACCGAGCAGGTCATCTTCACGACCCACCGAGCCGCCGCTCACGCGACGACGGCTGGCGTCTACGGGGTCGTCTCGCTGATCTTCTGGGCCCTGACGATCATCGTCTCAATCAAGTACGCGGGATTCATCATGCGCGCCCACAACCATGGGGACGGCGGCATCATGGCGCTGGCCTCCCTCCTCCAGCGTCACAAGGCCACCCGCGTGGCGACGCTGGTGACCCTCGGCATCTTCGGCGCCGCGCTGTTCTTCGGCGACGGGATCATCACGCCCGCGATCTCGGTCCTCGGCTCGGTTCAGGGCCTGAAGGTGGTCGAGCCGCAGCTCGCTCACCTCGTGGTGCCGATTTCGGTTGTGATCCTGCTCGCCCTCTTCCTCATCCAGCGGCGTGGGTCGGGTGCGATCGGATGGCTATTCGGTCCGGTGATCCTGGTCTGGTTCATCGCGATCGGGCTCCTGGGACTGAACCAGGTGCTGAAGGATCCGGCGGTCTTTCAGGCGCTGTCACCCACGTGGGGGGCTCGGTTCCTGGCCGACCACGGCGCGGCGGGATTCCTCACGCTCGGCGGCGTCGTCCTCGCCGTCACCGGCGCGGAGACCCTCTACGCCGACAGGGGTCACTTCGGCGCCGGGCCGATTCGCCTCGGCTGGTTTGCGGTCGCCTTCCCCGCCCTGATGCTCAACTACCTCGGCCAAGGGGTCCTGATCCGCGATGACCCGAGCACCGCGGTCAACCCCTTCTTCCTGATGGTTCCCGGCTGGGCCCAGTACCCGATGCTCTTCCTCGCGACCGCGGCGACCATCATCGCCTCCCAGGCCGCGATCTCGGGTTCGTTCTCGGTTGCCCGGCAGGCGGTCCAGCTCGGGTACCTACCACGCCTCACCATCCTCCACCCTTCGAAGGTCGAGGGGCAGATCTACGTCCCGATCGTCAACTGGGGGCTCTGTATCGGGGTGATCACGCTCGCGCTGATCTTCCAGTCCGCCGACAAGCTCGGAGACATCTACGGCGTCGCGGTCACCGGGACCTTCATCCTCAACACGCTGCTCTTCGCGGCGGTCGCCCGGCTGCTTTGGCGGACTCCGAAGCGGAGGCTCGTGCCGATCGTGGTCCTGTTCTTGACCGTGGAGGTGTCGTTCTTCGCCGCCAACATCGCCAAGGTCGAGCATGGAGCCTGGCTTCCGCTCGTCGTTGCGCTGGTGATCTCAATCGTGATGATCAACTGGCGCCGGGGGCAGGAGATCGTCACTCGCATTCGGACCGCCAAGGAGGGGTCCCTCACCGAGTTCCTGGATCGCCTCTCTGCCGAGGACCCTCCACCGACCCGAGTTCCCGGCGTGGCCGTCTACCTCCATCCAACCAAGGAGACCACCCCGCTGGCGCTCCGGATCGAGGTCGAGAACACCCACACGTTCCCGCAGAGGGTCCTGATTGTCTCGGTGGATATGGTCAGCATCCCGCACGTCGAGGACTTCGAGCGGTTCACTGTCGAGGAGATCGGAGGTGATTTCAGGGTGTTCCACGTGACGGTCAGGAACGGCTACCACGAGCCGATCGACGTACCGGCCGCGCTCCGGCTCTGCCGCAAGCAGGGTCTGCTCGAACGCAACCTCGACCTCGAGCATGCCTCCTACTTCGTTTCGCGAATCGCGATCAAGCCGACCGACGCCCCGCCGATGCGGGCTTGGCGCAAGAAGCTGTTCGTCGGGATGGCCCGGAACGCGACGAGCCCGATCGACGCCTTCCAGCTTCCCAGCGAGAAGACGGTAATCGTCGGCTCGCAGATCGCTCTGTGATCCCGGGGTGGTTCCCGCCTTCGTAGCTAGTTTCGGGCCATCCTCTGCCCGCTGATCGGAGTCTGCCCCGCCCTCGAGGGACTGGAGGTGGCCTTCATCGTGATCACCTTTGACTTAATCAGCACAACGTCGCGCTCGCAGTACTCGCGGCTCTGGCCGCGGTAGTGGTCGCGGTAGTCGCCCGGCCTCGCCGCGTCTCAGCCGGGTACCCGAGAACACGCTGAAGTACGTGGTCGGGTGATGCTCACCTCATTCGGATCTTCTGGGGAACAGATGGGCTGGAGGGAGCTGGCCCGCCGGGGACACCGCCATTCCGGCGATCATCGTTTTCACATTGCTCACCTCTCTCGGTCTGGTCATCCTCCTTGGTCATCGTCCTGCCAGGCCGGACGGGCTGATGGTCCCGGCAGACTGATGCGCCGCTTGCGACCGTTCCTAGGCTTCCTCTAAGAGTTCGTCGGGGGCGACGATCCGCTCATCGCCGTGGTGATCGTCTTGCCTTGGCTCTCACGGCTGCCGTTGCAGGTAGCGGTGCGGCGATCTGGTGGGTGATGCCTGCTGCGGGCCGCCCCTTCACGCAGACCGCGGGAACCGGGCGCAGGTCCTGGACCAGCACCCTGTCGACGGAGAATCCCCCCTCGCGTAGCCGGTCGGCCAGCTCGCTCCCGAGGTCCTGGGCTCGCTCCGGCGCGGAGTGGCGCGCGTCCCAGAAGATGTAGACGGCCCCATCCCGGGCGAGGTGCTCGCCGACGGCACCGAGCGCCACCTCCGGCCGCTGCCAGAAGGGAGCGACGTTGAATGCAAAGACCTTGTCGAAGCGCCGATCGCCGAGGTCCGCGTCCTCCAGCGCGATGGCCTCGAGCGCAGCCCTGCCCGCGTGGACGTGCTCGCGGTTCCTCCGCCTGGCCATCTCGATCATCTTGGGCGAGCGGTCGATCGCGGTGATCGTTCCCGTCGTCAGCCTCTCGCAGACCAGGGAGACCGCAACGCCGTGGCCGCAGCCGACCTCGAGCAGGCGGTCGGCCGGCCGGACCTCCAGAGTGTCGACCGCCCAGACGAACCGCTCCGATGCCTTGCCCGCCACGCCCCAGAAATAGCATCACGCGCGCCCGTGAAGCCCATGCTGATCTGCTCGATGAGCCGTCAGCGAGCAGTTGTTGCTCCTTGCGCGAAAAGCAGCGCCGGGTCGAAAAGCTCTCCTTTCCATGCAAAGCGGCTATTCAGCTTCCAAGCCGATTACGCCTGACTCGGGCGATTCGGGATTGGGTGTTCGGTTTCAAAGGGCCTCATCGCCTACCCCCACACGCTGGGGCGTTGCCGCAGACAGCTATGGCTTGAGCTTCCGCCCGCTCGTGAACAGCCACTGACTCCAGGCCAGCAGCGCCAGGCACATCGCCGCGACCACCCCGAAGGCGATCCAGGGGCTGACGTCGGAGACGCCGAGGAAGCCGTAGCGGATCGTCTCCACGACGTAGAAGAGCGGGTTGACGTGGGAGAGCTGCTCCCAGGGAGTGCCAAGGCGGGAGACTGAGTAGAAGACGCCCCCGAGGAAGGTGAGGGGGAGGATGACGATGTTGTTGATGAAGCTCGTGTGGTCGAAGGTCTCGGCGTAGATGCCGACGATCGTGCCGAGGGCGCCGAAGCCACAGACCAGGAGGAGGACGGCGCCGATGAGGAGAGTGGGCTCGTCGACGGGCGCGCCGGTGATCGGGATCGCGAGGGCGGCGAGGCCCACGCCTATGATCAGGGCCCGGAAGGCCCCGCCGATCAGGTAGCCGAGGTTGACCTGCCAGTGGTGGATGGGCGCGGCGAGGACGTCGTCGATGAAGCGATCGTTTCGGCCTTGGAAGATGGTGCTCGCGTTGTTCGAGTAGGCGGCCTGCGCCATCGCCATCGCGATCAGGCCGGGAACGATGAACGCGTCGTAGTCGAAGCCCTGCACCTGCTTGATCCGGCCGCCGAGCGAGAGGCCGAAGACGACGATGAAGAGCAGGGAGGAGACGACCGGCGCGAGCGTCGTCTGGGTCCAGAGGCGCAGCACGCGGTGGCACTCGCGCCGCGAGAGCCAGAGAAAGCCCTGCCAGGGGTTTGCTGCGGCCCCTCCGTTCACAGCAGAGAAGGTAGCCAGGCGGGCTAGCCGTCCGCCTCGACGGCGCTTCGCGCGTCCTCGAGCGTGTCGTGCTGCAGCACCCGCGTGATCCGGCCGTTCTTCAGCTCGCAGGCGTAGGTGACGTCGAGCTCGACCCTGACTCCGCTCGCGCCACCGATGCCCCACTGCGTGCTGGGCACCAGGACGAAATCGCCGTGCTCGACGTAGTCGAGCCAATCGATCTGGTACTCGCCGAACGGCTCCATCCATTCGAGCAGGTAGTCGACGAGGCCGTCGATGCCCCGATAGACGTCGCCCACCCCTGTCCCGACGCCCGACTCGAGGGTTCTCAGCTCGACATCGGCGGCACAGGCCGCCTCGAGCAGCTCTCGGATCGGCTCCGCCGACCAGTCGATCTTCGCGACGTTGACACCGCCGAACGGGAGCAGCAGCGAGCGGACCACCTCGACGTTCTCCGGGCTCTCGCTCATCGCGCGGACACACTAGTCGGGGGCCGTCTGGCTAGGATCGGCGCCATGACGAAGGAGGAGGTAGACGGGTGGCTCGCCGAGTACATCGCCGCCTGGAAGACCTACGACCACGACCAGATCGCGGCGCTCTTCACCGAGGAGATCGCCTATCGCTACCACCCCTACGACGACCCGATCGAGGGGCGCGACGAGGTGGTGAAGGCGTGGCGGGCCGAGGGCGACCATCCGGAGGCCGGCACGCGGGACGACCCCGGCACCTACGAGGCGAGCTACGAGACGGTCGCGGTCGACGGCGACGTGGCGGTCGCGACCGGCTGGAGCTCCTACAAGGACTCGGCGGGGGGCCAGGTCGCGCGGACCTACGACAACTGCTTCGTGATGCGCTTCGCCAAGGACGGCCGCTGCCGCGAGTTCACGGAGTGGTTCATCAAGAGGCCGAGCCCGTAGGGGCGGTCGGCTCCGAGGTCGCCTCCTCGACCAGCTCCCGCCGTCCGGCGGCGACGGTCTTCATGTAGACGTCCTCGAGGGTCGCGGCGTCGAAGCGCTGCTTGAGGCCCGAGGCCGTGTCGCGGGCCATGATCCGCCCGGCGCCGATCAGCGCGATCTCCTCGCAGAGCGCCTCGGCCTCCTCGAGGTAGTGGGTGGTGAGCAGGATCGTCGTGCCCAGCTCGTGCAGGCGGCGGATGTAGCGCCAGAGCTCGTGTCTCAGCTCGAGGTCGACGCCGGCGGTCGGCTCGTCGAGGATCACCAGGCGCGGCTCGTGTAGTAGTGCGCGGGCGAGGAGCAGGCGACGGCGCATCCCGCCGGAGAGCTTGGGAGCACGGACATCGCGCTTCGCGCGGAGGTCGAAGACGTCGATCATCTCCTCGGCGCGCTCGGCGGCGGCGGCGCCGCTCATCCCGTAGTAGCCGCCGTGGTAGACGAGCGTCTCGAAGACGGTCAGGAAGCGGTCGAGGTTCGGCTCCTGCTCGGCGATCCCGATCAGGCGCCGCGCCTCCATGGAGCCACCGGGTCGGCCGAAGACCGTGATCTCGCCGTCGGTCAGCCGCAGCAGGTTGCAGACCGCGCTGATCAGCGTGGTTTTGCCGGCGCCGTTCGGCCCGAGCAGGCCGAAGAAGCTGCCGGCCGGGACCTCGAGGTCGAGGGAGTGGAGCGCGAGCGTGCCGTCGTCGTAGCGCTTGGTGATGCCGCGCAGCGAGAGCGCGGGAGTGGGGTATGCCTGCATGCCCCCATGATTGCGAAGCGAAGGCTCACCGACTTCGTGAAAGGGCTGCAGGGATGGAGACGACCGGGTCGGAGTTGACGGACCGCACGAGACTCACGCTCACCGTCGCCGAGCGGTCCAGAACCTGGTCGAGCGTGGCTGCGGCAACCTGATCGCGGTGATGATCGCCCTCGACCCCCGACGCGATCCACGGGGCGGTCGGGGGGGCTCGACGAGAGAGCTGAGGCCCGGTTCGAGATCTCCCTTCCGTGATTGCGAAGCGGGTCACTGGGGTCGGGGTCCGCGAGCGGCTCGGCGCCTTCCAGACGCCGCCCGTCAGAGCCGTCGCGGGGCTCGAGGCCGCTCTCAGATGCCCGGGCTCGCCTGCTCGACCTCGAGCAGCGCGACCTCGCAGTGTTCGACGGATGCCTTCTCGCCCGGGGCCATGACCTCCTCCCGAACCCGGATCGCCTCGTCCTCGCTCGCCTGCAGGGCCTCGTCGTCCTCCCAGAGCGAGATGACGGTGATGGTCCCGCTGTTGCGGTCTGTGAGGAAGATGACGCCCTTCATCCCCTCGGTCTGTCCGGGCTCGGTCGGCAGCACGTGCTTCTTCTGTTGCAGGTTCTCCTCGAGGCTCTCTGGCGAGCCGCCCTCGTATCTGGTCATACGCGCATGCATCTCGGCTCCTCTCCGCTCGCGGTTGGCAGCGACCGGACCCTATAGCCCGGCTAGTCGAGCTTGCCGGTGAGATAGCGCTGCGCCGAGGGACCGACCCAGGCGATCACGTCGGCCGGATTCGCTGAGGCGAGCGGCTCGAAGCGCTGCACGTAGCGGATCATCCCCAGGCCGATCATCTGGGTCGCGAGCAGGTTCGAGCGGAGATCGGGCCGGTCGGAGCCGAGCGCCTCGAAGAGCGGGGCGTACAGCCGTTCGCGAAGGAAGTTGCGCAGAAGGTCGGCGATCTCGGGCTCCGCCATCGAGGCCCTGATCATCGTCAGAATCGGATTTCGCCCGCCCTCACGGTCCCATGTCCCGACCAGGAGGCCGACGAGGTTGTGGCCGACGCGCCCGCGGCCGTCCCTGAGCAGCTTCGGGATCTCGACATCGGGATCGTGGGGCCACTCGATCGCCGCCGCGAAGAGCCCGACCTTGTTGCCGAAGAAGTGCACGATCAGCGAGGCGTCGACGCCGGCCTTCTTGGCGATGGCGCGCAACGTCGCCCCCTCGTAGCCGCGCTGCAGGAAGAGCTCGCGCGCGGCCTCGAGGATCTGCTCTTGGCTCGAGCTGACGCCGCGCCGGCGCCCGGTCCGGGGGGTCTTGGTCTTTGCCAGGGCCACTGTCGAAATCTCTCTTGACAAATAAATTCAACAGCGTAAAGTCAACGCCGTTAAGTCAACGGTGTTCAACTATAGCCGACGCGGAGGATGCCAATGAGAGCCCCGGACCAGCCGCAGCAGACCGCCCTCGACCCCCGCAGCCGCCAGCTGGTCCTGGCCGCCATGTGTCTGGCCCTCGCGACGGTCGTCAGCGCGGTGTCCTCGCTGAACGTCGGGCTCCCGGACCTCGCTCGGGACCTCCGCACCACCCAGACCCAGCTTCAGTGGATCGTCGACGCTTACGCCGTCGTCTTCGCCGGTCTCCTGCTCCTGGCCGGCGCGCTCGGGGACGCGTTCGGGCGGCGGCACATGCTGCTGGGCGGGCTGGTCGTGTTCTCGGGCGCGGCCGGCTCCGCCCTCTTCATCGACAGCCCCGGCGCGCTGATCGCCGTCCGCGCGGTGATGGGGCTCGGGGCCGCGGCGATCATGCCGGCGACCCTGTCGATCATCACCAACGTCTTCCCGGCCGAGGAGCGTGACCGCGCGGTCTCGATCTGGGCCGGGGTGGCGGGCGGCAGCGCTCTGCTCGGGCTGCTGGTCTCAGGCGCTCTGCTCGAGGTCTTCGCCTGGGACTCGATCTTCGGCTTCAGCGCGGTCCTCGGGGCGATCGCGCTGATCGCGGCCGTCAGGTTCGCGCCGAACTCCACCGAGGAGGGCGCCCGACTCGACGTCACCGGCGGCCTGATCTCGGCTGCGGGCCTCGCCATCCTGGTCTACGCAATCATCGAGGGGCCGGAGCGCGGCTGGACCGATGCGCTCACCCTCGCCGCCTTCGCCCTCGCGGTCGTGCTGCTCACCGCCTTCGTCGCCTGGGAGCTGCGCCGTGACCAGCCGCTGCTCGACCCGCGCCTCTTCCGCCTCCGCGGCTTCGGCGCCGGGACGGCCTCGATCACGATCCAGTTCTTCGCCTTCTTCGGCTTCATCTTCGTGATGCTCCAGTACGTCCAGTTCGTGCTGGGCTACTCGCCCCTCCTGGCGGGTGTGGCCCTGGCGCCGCTGGCCGTGGCGATGATGGGCCTCTCGCCGCGGGTCCCAAAGCTGCTGGAGCGCTTCGGGGCGGCGCGGGTGGCGCCCGTCGGGCTGCTGCTGATGGCCACCGGCTTCGCGGTCCTCTCCAAGGCCGGCCAGGGGTCGAGCTATTGGCTGCTGTTCGCCGGCCTGGTCCCGCTCGGCATCGGCATGGCGCTCGCCACGACCCCAGCGACAACCGCGATCGTCTCCTCGCTGCCGAAGGCGAAGCAGGGCGTTGCCTCGGCCGTCAACGACCTGGCGCGCGAGGTCGGCGGCGCCCTCGGCATCGCCGTCCTCGGCAGCGCCCTCACAGGCCGCTACCAGTCCGGCGTCGCCGACGCCACGGGCCACCTGCCGGCGCAGCTCGCCGGGCACGCCGAGGACGCCCTCCCCGCCGCCCTGGCGATCGCCGACCGGATCGGGCCGCAGGGCGCGACCCTCGCCTCGGCCGCGCAGGCCGCCTTCGTCGACGGCCTTGGCCTGGCGCTGGTGATCGCCGCCGCGACGGTCGCCACGGCCGCCGTCTTCGTCCTCTGGCGCGCGCCGCGCAAGTCCGGTGTCACGGACCGCAGGCGCGCCCCCGTCTCCAGGGCACGGTTGGAGGCCGAGTAGCCGAACGGGAAAGGAGCCACCATGAAGGTCTTCGTTACAGGAGCAAGCGGAGCGATCGGGACCCGGCTCGTCCCCGAGCTCATCGGTGCAGGGCACGGGGTGATCGGCAATCGTCGACGACGAGCCGGCGCCGCTACGCGAGTGGCTGCCGGTCGTGGCGGACGTGCTCGGCGCCAAGCCGCCGCGCCATGTCCCGGTCTGGCTCGCGCGCCTGATCGCCGGCGAGGCCGGGATCATGATCGGAAGGGAGGTCCGCGGAGCCTCGAACGCGAAGGTGAAGCGCGAGCTCGGCTGGGCGCGTCGTCACCCCAGTTGGCGAGAAGGCTTCGTGGCCGCCTACGGATCAGCCCCCCAAGAAGGAGGTTCGGATGAAGCCGGTCAGGGTTTCAATCGAGGTCCCGCAGTCGCCTGAGCGGGTCTACGAGTACATCGACGTCCTCGGCAACCACGAGCGGTTCACCGACCACTTCCTGCTCGACTGGCAGGTCTCCGGCCCGAGCAGCGGGGTCGGCGCGCGGGCCCGGATGCGCGTGAAGAGCCCCGGGCCAGATGACTGGCTCGACATGGAGGTCGTCGAGGCCGATCCGCCTCGGACGACGACCGAGGAGTCGGTCAGCGCCAAGGGCCGTCGGCGGACCCGCGGCACCTACCGCCTCGAGCCTGTCCCGGACGGCGGCACCCGAATCACCTTCGAGCTCGCCTGGCTGGAAGCGCCGCTGGCCGAACGGCTCGCCTCGCCGCTGACGCGGTCGGTGCTCCGTCGGGCCAACACCAGATCGCTGCAGCGACTCGCCGAAACGCTCGCCACGCAAGTCGGATGAAAGGAGATCACGGGGGAACCGATTCACGCAAAGCGAATCCATATCGGCAAGCCGGTGGTGAAGCCGCTGGCCGCGAT